>DASYBO010000665.1:0-5591 GCA_036500685.1 Pseudonocardiaceae bacterium
CAACGCAACAGTGCCGTCGGAACCGCCATGATCACCAACCGTGCCGTGTCCGTGCCCTCTATCCCATCACCGGCGTGTCACCACGCCGACACGCCGCGTCACCGGACTATGCCGAGGCCTTGCCCCGGTTACGGTCCGGAGACCTGACAACAACGCGAAGTAAATACGCTCGGATTACGCGACACTAGTTTGGGTTTCGAGGTTACTTGGAGTCCGCGCGAGGACTGACCACGGCGAGGCTTGTCTTGGTGAGGCTATTCGCGGCGGCTTACATCCGGTGAAATCGGGCCTGGAGCACCGAGTACAGCCCGAAGGCCACGAAGCCGATCGCTACCACGGTGAGCAGGAACGCTCCAAACGGTTGCTCGAGGATCGTCTGCATCGCACCGTCGAGCCCCTGCGCCTTGCGCGGATCGAAGGTAACCGCCGCGTACACCAGCAGGCCGCCCACGATACAAAAGGCCACGCCCTTCGTGCCATACCCAACCTGGCCCAGTCCTTTCATAACCCGGCGGGTTGTGGGAGACATCGACGCCAAATCACTCTCATCACCAATGGACGCCTTCACACCCCTGACCACCATGCCGACACCGACACCCACGACGACCAAACCCACAATCACGACGATCACTTGCCCGCCCGGCCAGGCCAACACCCCCGACGTGGCTTGTTGCTGCGAGCGTGAGCTGGACGCCCCCGAGCCCAGCGCGACCGAGATCGCGCTGCCTCCCAACCCGACATAGACCACCGCCCTGGCGGCGCTGGTGACCTTCTTCCGAACCCGTTGGCCAACCTTTTCCTCGCCGCGAGCTCCCCAGATGGCTTCACTCGCTTGCCACAGCCCCAACGCCAGCAACCCGACCGCTAGGCACCACAGCACACCCTTACCAAAAGGCTGGTCCGCCAGGTTTGTAATCGCTCCAGACGGATCCGCGCCTTTGCGATCCGGCGCTCCCCACGCAATCCGCAACGCCGACCAGCCGATCACCAGGTGCACCAGTCCGTAGGCGATCAACCCGCCCCGGGCGAACCACCGCACCGCAGCGCTCTCACCCACCTGCTCAGCCGCGTCTTCAGCATCGGTGACCACGACCCGCCTCCACCTCATCAAGTGAGCCCCCGACCCAACCCATCCAAGCAGCCCCGGAAACATTTGGCTCGGGGATCCCCCACCGGAACCTGTGCACGACCACAGCGCCGGGGGAGACTGCGCTGACGGCGATCGCGTTCGGGCGCTTCGCGAGTGCCCGAAGTTGCGCGGTGCGCACGACGCCCGGCGCGGTTCGTGTGCGTGGAGCATCACAGTCAGACGGCACGAGCGCGCGGACCGCGACCGGTCGGTCCGAACTCACGCTTCCGCAATGCAGCCGAGGGCGATCATCTGTCCGGGCGAACCGCGAAGAACTCGCGGGCGTAGCCGTTCACGAGCCTGGTGGCGGTGACACATCTACGTGTAGAGCATCCTGGTGAATATCTGCGCCAGCTGTTGTAAGTATATTGCGTCCGGACGTGCGGTGCGCACCATGGTAGGCGTCCGCGTGAGGCGGAGAGCCGTCGTGAGTAGCTGAAACGAAGGAGGAGTGAGCGCGATGCTGATGCGTACCGACCCCTCCGAGAGTTGGACCGGTTGACCCAGCAGTTCTTCGGTGCCAATGGCACCACCGCCCGCCCGTCAGGGGGCCTGGTGATATCGGCCACCTGAGGGGCACTGTTGCGTTGGCGGACCGCAGGTCGGGCAGGGTGGTCTGATGCCCCGTCGTCCCGCCACACCGCTACCGAGGTCCGCGTTCGCCGGGTTCCGTTTCCCGCCCGAGGTGATCACGGTGGCGGTGCGCTGGTACTGCGCTACGGGCTGTCCTACCGAGACGTCGAAGAACTCCTGGCCGAACGCGGCATGCAGGTCGATCACGTGACGATCTATCGGTGGGTGCAGCACTTCACCCCGCTGTTCCTCGACGCCGCCCGGCCGTGCCGACATACCGCCGGCGACCGGTGGTTCGTCGATGAAACCTACGTGAAGGTCGCCGGACGGTGGATCTATCTGTATCGGGCGATCGACCAGTACGGGCAGGTCATCGACGTCCTGGTCTCGAAGAAGCGGGACTTGGCGGCCACCCGGAGGTTCTTCACCCAGGCTCTGGGACACCCGCCCCGGCCCAGTGAGGTGACCACCGATCGAGCACCGACCTACCCGCGCGTGCTCGATGAGCTGCTTCCCGCCGCGCAGCATGTCACCGAGCAGTACGCCAACAACCCGATAGAAACCGACCACGGCCGGTTGAAGTCCCGGCTACGCCCGATGCGGGGCTTAAAAGGTTCCGCTCAGCCCGGGTAATCAGCACCAGCCATGCCTTCATCCAGAATCTCCGCCGCGGCTACCACGAACTCGGCGTCGACACCGATCCCCGGCATCTGCTCGCCGCCGCGTTCACCGAACTCGCCCTCGCCATCTGAACCACACCCCGACGGTAGGGGCAGCGGCTGACTCTCTCCGCATCAACGCAGCAGAGCCCCCGGATCACCTGGCAGGACACCCAGGACTGGGTCCGGTCGCAGCGGTCGACGCCGACAACCTGCCGTTCCTCATCGAGCAGATCACCCGCCACGGCTGGCCGTCGGTTGTAAGCTCCCACCTCCCTCAGCATGACGTGTCCGGGGGTTTGGCCCCCGGACGGCGTCGGACCGGGATTTTGGGCGCGCAGGCGGGCCGTCCTACCGCTGATCGGGCCCCGACCGTCAGAACCCCTCGGACACAGCATCACCCCATAATGATCAAGGTTTGGGTTGAGGTTTCATCCCGCTGCGCCGATGACCCACGTCGGCCGAGCGGAGGGACAGGGCCAGCGCCGCGGAGTTGGCGGCGGCGCGGCTGATGCTGTCGCGGATGGGGATCTCCCCCGATGAGCTGCTCGACCCACCTCCACCGGACGCGTCGGCGACCATCCGGACGTCGGGTCATCGGATGCCGACGTTCACCGAGTACCTCCCGATCGTGGTCGCTGCCGTCAGCCCCGGTACCCGACGGGTCTATGGGACCTATTGGGAGCGGGTCCTGGCCCAGTGGGCCGACCGCCGACTGGACGAGCCGACGCCGATCATGCACCTGGTCGATCACGTCAAGACCCCCACCGTGGCCCGCCGCAACGCCCGCGGCGGACGCAGCGCCGCCGAGCACCTGATCGCTGCACTGCGCTGCGTGTACCGCCACGCCGAGCACGATGGGCTCATCACCGAGGCGGATAACCCAGCCCGCAAGGTGGCCAAACCCCGCCGGCTGCCCCCAACCGACGCGCCGTTCCCGACACCCGCCTGGCCGAACTCAACCAGGCGGCCGCGACCACGGGCCCGGCACACCGTGGGTGTGCCGGGCCCGGGCGGTGGAGGGTCAGGCCTTCTTGAAGCGGATGGGGAGGCTCTTCAGACCGCCGACGAAGTTGGTCTGCAGGTACTTGGGCTGGCCGGCCAGCTCCACGGACTTGAGCTTGGGCAGCAGCTCCTCCCAGAAGATTTGCAGCTCGGAGCGGGCGATGCGCTGGCCGATGCACATGTGCGCGCCGTGCCCGAAGCCGAGGTGCCGGTTGGGCGTGCGGTCGATGTCGAAGGTCTCCGGGTCACGGATGACCTCCTCGTCGCGGTTGCCCGAGGGGAAGCACAGCATGAAGCGTTCGCCGGCCTTGATCTGCCGACCCCGCAGCTCGGTGTCCACCAGGGCCTGGCGCATGAAGTGCCGCACCGGCGACACGTACCGCACGCCCTCCTCGACCAGCTTCCCGGACAGTGAGGGGTCGGCGGCGACCCGCTGCATGGTTTCCGGCTGCTCGATCAGCTTCAGCAGGGTGCCGGAGGCAGTGGCGCTGGTGGTGTCGTGGCCGGCCGTGACCATGGCGATGCACTGGCCGTTGGCGTAGCCTTCGTTGATCGGCTCGCCGTCCACCTCGGCATTGGCGATGATCGTGAGCAGGTCCTCGCCCTGCTGCCCCCTGCGCTCGGCGCACTTCTGGTTGAAGTACTTGTTGAAGTCCTGCACGGTGGCGAACCACTGCCGGGCCGCGGCCGCCGGGTCGTCGGGGACGTCCTCGCGCCGGTCCTCCGGGTCGTGACCGCCGAAGAAGTGCCTGGACAGGTCCATGAAGACCTGGTCGTCCTCCATCGGCGCGCCGAACAGCGTCACGATGGCGCGCAGGGTGAACCACCCGGCGATGTCGTCCATGAAGTCACACTCGCCGCCCGGGCTGTCGAGCATCCGCTCGACCTCCTTCTTGGCGAGGACGCGGATCTGCTCCTCGAACCGGCGCACGTTGCCCGGCCGGAACCACGGGTTGAAGATCTTGCGGATCTTGTCGTGCTCGGGCGGGTCCATGTAGACGACCACGTCCATGTTGCGGACCCTGCCGAACTGCGACCGGAAGAAGTCGTCGCCGGCCTGCGGGTTCAGGATCGGGTTGGCGTCACCGACGCCGAAGGTCTGGTTGTCGACCTCGATCTTCTGGATGTCGGCGTACTTGGTGACGATCCAGAGCGGGTCGAAGCCGTCCACCCGGGCGACGCCGAGCGGGTTGTTCTCCCGGAGCCACTTGAAGGCCGGGTAACTGACCTTCTGCTCGTCGACGTAGGACTCCGGGAGGACGACCGCCTGGGCGATCTCTTCCGGCATCGTGGCGTCCGCCGCGGTCAGGGTCTGCGTTGACATGGCGAGTTCTCCTACCCTTCGTCCAGCTCACTGTACGGTGGGCCGCCCCTCGGCGGGCGACGCCCGTGGATCACGCACCCCTGCCGGCCGCGTCCTCCGACACCGCGGGAGTGCTGGTCGTTGACGGTACAAGGCGCTGTACTGCCTGCTGGCCGGTGCGCGCACGGTCAGTATCGAGTCGCCCGCTCACGCGCGTGCGCCATCGGCGGTCGGTGTGTCCGAACCGGGCACGCCGAGCCGCAGGAGCACATGGCGGAACGCGCCGTCCAGTGCGCGCATACCCTCGGGACGTACGCACCGCATGAGAAAGCTGCCGCCCAGCCGGTCGACAGTGCCCTCAGTGCGCCGCAGCGTGTCGTAGCCGGCGGCGGTCAGGCTCAGCTCGATCGGGTGGCCGGGTTGGGGAGTCGTCCGTTCCAGCAGCCCTCGCTCCGCCAACTGAGCAATCGCGCTACCCACTGCTTTGGGGGCTGACCCGAAGTCCGCCGCCGAGGCCTGAACGATTGATACCGGGGTGTCGGGCGATGTGGCTCAGGGCCATGTACTGGCCCACGCTGAGATTCTCCTCGACCAGCGCCCGTTGCATGCTGCGTTCCGCGAGGCGGCCGAGTTTCGCAACCACACCCAGCCAGGGCTCACCCGCGCGAGCGACGCCTGCGACTGCTCAACACCACCGTCGACCACCCTTAGTCACCATCCGTTACATGCGAGGCAATTAGAGCGTACCGGCTCAGGATCGTCAACAGGTGGCCTGCTCGGCATGCTATATCTTCGCCGAGATACTCTAATGGCAACGTAAGTGGTGAGCTTGGGCGGCAAGGCGGAGCATGAGCAGCCGGGGCGACCTCGCCGGTGGATGCATGCCGAGCGGTCGGCCCGAACGTTGCTGTTGACCGTGCTG
>DASYBO010000666.1:0-7853 GCA_036500685.1 Pseudonocardiaceae bacterium
CACCGGCACCAGCGGGATCGACCTGGCCGACCAGACCCAGGATTCCTCGGTGACGGCCAGCACCATCACCGACACCTCGGGCATCGGTGTCGCGATCGGTGAGGTCGACGACTACTACCAGACCGTGCCGGCGCTGATGACCAGCGGAAACACCGTGTCTGACAGCATCGTGCAACATCCGGGCCAGGAGTACTCCGACGCGGTCGGGATCTGGGTCGGGGTCAGCCGAGGCACCACGTTGTCGCACAACGACGTCGGCTACACGCCGTACTCCGGCATCTCCATGGGCTGGGGTTGGGGTTGGGCGTCGGACTGCACCCTGCAAGCCAAACAGGGCCTGTCGACCTGCCGGCACGGCACGACCTACAGCGGCGGCAACCAGATCGTGGACAACCACGTGCACAGCGTCATGGGTGTGCTCAACGACGGCGGCCCGATCTACACGCTCGGCGGGCAGGCGTCGGCCTCGACGTTCACCGGCAACGTCCTCGGCGAATGCGCCAACGGGTGCAACGCGATCTACCACGACGAAGGCAGTTCGCTGTGGAACACGCACGACAACGTGGTGCGATTCAGCAACGGGCTGTGGCTGAACCTGTGGACGCCGAGCATCCACGACGACTCGATCTACGGCAACTACAGCGATACCGCCCAGTACAACAACAACGGCACCAACATCACCTTCACCCAGTCGACCGTGGTGACCGACGGCGCCTGGCCGGCACCGGCTCAGTCGATCATCGACAATGCCGGACCGGGCGTGCTGCCGGGCAAGGTCGTCGATGACGACGATCTGCGGATCGGCTACCTGGGTAGCTGGTCGGCGAGCAGCTCGCGCAACCTCGGTGATCTCGACAACGGCGTGCACTACACCCAGCAGAACGGTGCGTCCGCCACGATCACCTTCACCGGCACGGGCATCAGCTTCCTCACCGAGACCAACTCCGACGAGGGCGATGTCGGCATCACGCTCGACGGTGCCGCGCAGCCGACCGTCAGCGCCAACAGTCCGGTGCGGCAGGTACAGGACAAGCTGTATTCGGTGTCCGGTCTGACCGCCGGGAAGCACACACTGACCGTCACCAAACTCAGTGGAACTTATCTGCTCGTCGACGGATTCATTCTCACGTAAGCAATGCGTGTTCCCGCTCCGCCATATCGCGCGGAGCGGGAACACGTCCGAGTGCTATTTCAGCAGACTCAGATCAATCGAATTCGCCATGGCCTGCATGCCGGCCGCATTCGGGTGCAGATGATCGCCTGAATCGTAGGCCGGATTCAGCGCGACCGGATGGGAGGAGTCTTGCACCGCCTTGTCGAAGTCGACGACGCCGTCGAAAGCCCCGCTGGTGCGAATCCAGGTGTTGGCGGCCTCCCGGATCGCCTCGGCCGACGCGTTGTAATACCCGGCGCCGAAGTCCGGCAGGATGGTGGCGCCGATGATCCGCACGCCTGCCGCATGTGCCTGGCCGATCAGGTTGAGGTAGCCGTCGATGAGGTCCTGCGCGGTCAGCGCGGTTCCGTTCGGGCCCGCGTTGTTGCCGATGTCGTTGATGCCCTCCAACAGGATCACGTCGCGGACGCCCGGCTGGGTGAGTGCGTCGTGGCCGAAGCGTTTGATCGCGCTGACGCCCTGATAGATGTAGGGCGGCGGGACATCGGTGAGTACCCGGTTGCCGCCGATTCCGGCGTTGACCACCGAGAGCGGGTTGGTGCCGGCCAGTCGCCGGGACAGATCGTCCGGCCAGGTCGCGTAGGCGCCGTGGGGCGTGTTGTACCCGTCGGTGATCGAGTCACCGAACGCGACGACCGCGCCTCGGGCGGCAGGCGCCACAACGTCCACTCCGGACAGGTAGTACCAGGATGTTGTCGCGGTGATGTAGTTGCCGTCCTGGACATCGGCGGCGTGGTCGCCGGGCTTGGAGAGGTAGGTCGTGTCGAACGCGTCGGAGTGCCAGGTCGAGGAACTCGTCGCCTGCGGCAGATAGAGGCTGACCAGCAGGCTCGTCTGCGGCGCGACGGTCATGTTGACGGGGTCGCTGTAGACCTCCGCGCCGGCCGGGATGGTCACGGTCTTCGCGTGCGAGAACGTGACAAGGTGGCGCGATCCGGGTACGGCGGTCGCCTGCTGGGACTGGAGGGCCACGTCCACCTCGCCGACGGACAGCGGGGTGGTGCTGCGCAGGTTGGACAACTTGATCCGTGCCGAAGATCCGCCGATCGTGGTGTGCACCACCATTCGGATCGTCTCGTCGGTGAAATTGGGGCCGGCGATGGTCATGCTCGGCCCCCACGTCGCCGTGTGGGCGACAGGTGGCGCCGCTGCGCCGGGCATAGCAAGACCCGCCGCGAGTAAGACCGCGACCACACCGAGAGAGATCCTCATCGTGACTCCTTCTCCGCCGCCCGATGACATCAACAATTCGCGCTGAGAATACTTGAATGGGAGCACCGAAGGAATAGCAGAATAAGAGCCAATAAATCTTTGGGGCCAATGCTCCTTAGGTTTATTAATGCATTTGTGATAGTGTCTGGTTTGCCAATTTCAGAGCGAAAGGGGCAGGACGTGCGCGATACCTCGGCGGTGGCGTTCGACGTCTACGGCACGCTGATCGACCCGATCGGCATCGCGGGCGAGATCGATCGGACCCTGGCTGGTGGCCGGGGCCAGGAGTTGGCGGCGCTGTGGCGGAGCAAGCAACTGGAGTATTCGTTCCGGCTCACCGTCATGCATGCCTATCAGGATTTCCGCTGGGTGACCGACCGGGCGCTGCGCTTCGCCGCCGCTAGCCTGGAGGTCGAACTGGCCGACGAGGCCGCGCGACACCTGATCGACTGCTATGACCGGCTGCCCGCGTTCCCCGACGCGGTGCCCGCGCTGGCCGCGATCCGCGCGCAGGGCCACCGGCCCTCGGTGTTCTCCAACGGCAGCCCGGACATGATCGCGCGGCTGCTCGACCACAGCGGCCTCGGCGATTACGTCGATCAGCGCGTGAGCGTGGACGCGGTCCGGCAGTTCAAGCCGGCGCCTGCCGCGTATCAGCATGCGGCGCGCTCGCTCGGCGTGCCTGTCGGCGAGGTGACCCTCGTGTCCTGCAACGCCTTCGATGTGGTCGGCGCGAACGCCGCTGGGATGCGCACGGTGTGGGTCAACCGCACCGGTACGGCCTACGACACGATCGGTGCACCGCCGGACGCCACCATCACCGGTCTTGCCGACCTGCGGGATGTCCTGCGCAACCACTGAACACCGGAAAACTGTTAATCCCGGTCCCTTGACACCTGGTCGTGGCGTAGCGATGCTTTCCGTTAATTTGTAAGCCTTCTTAACTACTGGACAGGATCAGCATCCATCGGCCAACGGCGGCCAGAAGGAGTGTGTCCTCGGTGGCATCCAGATCGATCCGAACGGTGTTGTCCATCGGCGTCGCGACCAGTGTCGCGACGCTCGGCATGGTGGCGTCAGGCGCGGCGGCGTCCCCGGCCGCCGCCGCGGCAGCACCCAGTCATCCCTTCCCGACCCATGTCACCTACCAGGTCGGCGTGCTGCCCTCGGCGTCGCAGTCGGCGCGGGACGCTGCGGTGGAGAAGGCCTACGACGCGTGGAAAGGCACCTATCTGGTGCACGGCTGCGCGTCGAACGAGTACTACATCTCGACCAAGGGCGACGGCGACGCCACCAACAACGGCCCGGTGTCCGAGGGACAGGGCTACGGCATGAACATCGTGCCGCTGATGGCCGGCTATGACGCCAACGCCCAGACCGAGTTCAACGGCCTGTGGCAGCTCGTACAGGACCACGAGGACCAGTTCGGCCTGATGCAGTGGCAGTTGGACGGCAAGACCTGCAAGTACTACAGCGGTGGCACGCCGGATGGTGCCACCGACGGCGACCTCGACATCGGCTACGGCCTGGTCCTGGCCGACAAGCAGTGGGGCGGCTACCGGCAGGCCGCGCTGACCTGGCTGAACAACTTCTACAACCACGACGTCGCGTCCGACGGTCACCTCAAGTGCGAGGACGACGACAGCACAGCCGACGACTCCCGGCCCTCCGACTACATGATCGACCACCTGCGGGCGTTCGCCGCCTACGACACCTCGCACGACTGGAACAAGGTCATCACCAAGACCGAATCGATCGTCAGCGAGTTCACCGCGGGCTACTCCTCCAGTGCCGGGCTGATGGCCGACTTCATCCGAGGCGCCAACGGCACCAGCCCGAAACCGGCCGCCGCCAACTACCAGGAGAACCAGCCGGACAACATCGTCGGCTACAACTCCATCCGGGTGCCGTGGCACCTGGGCACCGACGCGCTGGAGTACGGCACGTCGGTCGCCGCGACGTCGTACTCGACGGCGGTCAAGGAGTCCCAGTGCCTGAAGTCGTTCTCCGGCGGCAAGCCGGGCGGCGTGTGGCCGCACATGAACCTCAACTGCACCGGCTTCGACAGCGCTCCCGACGTCGGTGACACACAAGCCGAGGAGGCAGGCGACTCCGTTGGCCCGGCCGCGATGGCCTCGGGCGACCAGGCGTGGACGGACGCGATCTGGAACCAGCTCGCCACCAACCCGTTCGGCGACGGCTACTACGGCGAGACCATCAAGATGCTGGTCTACGTCGTGATGGCGGGCGACTACTGGAACCCGGGCGCCGCCGCGGCGCCCGGCAACGACTTCTCCCTGTCGGCCAGCCCGTCGTCCGCTTCGGTGACGGCCGGTTCGTCGGCGACCGCGACCGTCTCCACCGCGGTGACCTCCGGCTCGGCCGAGTCGGTGGCGCTGTCCGCGTCCGGCGCGCCGAGCGGGGCCAGCGTGTCGTTCAGCCCGGCGTCGGTCACCTCCGGCGGCAGCTCGACGATGACCGTGACGACCGGTTCGGCCACGGCCGCTGGCACCTACACCGTCACGGTGACCGGCGCGGCGTCCTCCGGCAGCCATTCGGCCACCTACACGCTGACCGTCACGTCGTCCTCCGGCGGCGGAGGCTGCACGGCGGCCCAGTTGCTCGGCGACCCCGGCTTCGAGAACGGCACCACGATCACGCCGTGGACGCAGTCCTCGACGCTCGGCTCGGCCCCGGTCAACAACGACACCGCAGACGAGCCTGCCCACTCCGGTTCATGGGACGCGTGGCTCAACGGGGACGGTTCGGCCGACACCGACACGCTGGCACAGACAGTGACGATTCCGGCAGGTTGCTCGGCAACGGCCTCGTTCTGGCTGCACGTCGACACCACCGAGAAGACCACGACCGCGAGGCCCGACACGCTGAGCGTCCAGGTGCTGAACTCCGGCGGCAGCCTCCTGGCGACGCCGGCCACCTACAGCAACCTGAACAAGGCCAGCGGCTATGCGCAGCACTCGTTCGACCTGTCCGCCTACGCAGGGCAGACGATCACCCTGAAGTTCACCGGCACGGAAACGGACGCCAACGGCGGGACGACGAGCTTCGTCGTCGACGACACCGCCATCCAGACCGCCTGATCCTCCGCTGAAACGGATCCTCCGCCGAAACGCAGGACTCCCGCTGGGCCTCGGCCCAGCGGGAGTCTTTGCCGTGCGGTTGTCTCAGCCGCGTCCGGCCGGGTCGGCCACGAAGAGCAGACCGTTGGGCTGGAAGGCCGTTCCGCCGGTGTTCACCGGGGAAACGGTGCCGGTCCGCAGGTTGATGCTGCCGAGGTAGTTCGGGCCCGGGTTGGCCGGTGCGTTGTTGGCACCGGCCGGAGTGACGGTGGTGTAGGCGGTTCCGGGGGTGAAGCCGCCGGTCACGGCGATGATCGAATCGTCGGCGCTGTCCGTCGTCACCAGGGTGCCGGTGCGATTGGTGGCCCACGCGGTGTCGTCCACAGCCTGGCTCAGGTTGAGCACGTTGAGCTGCTGCTGGTCGGTGCCGAGGTGGGAGACGTAGAGCTCCTGCTGGTCACCCTGGCTGTCCAGGTTGAAGTCGCCGCCGAAGCGCGGGCTGCTCTCGGGGACGATGGTGCTGGAATCCGGGTCGGTCAGGGCCAGGTTGACCGTGGCGTGGTGACCGTCGTTGGCCACCGTCGCCTGGCTGGAGTCGTAGAACGGCGCCGCGGTCAGCTTGGCCACGTTGCCGGACAGGCTCACCTGATAGACGGCGGGCCCGAACTGGCTGGTGGCCGGCGCGGATGCCGAGATGTACATCGCGCCCCGGTAGAAGGCGATCGAGTCGGTGCCACCGCCGTGCGGCATCGGGTTCGCGTCGTAGTGGTAGTTCTTCGGCGCGCCGCCGCCGTTGACCGGAATCGTGTACAGACTGGTGTTGCCGTCCTCGTTCACGGTCGCGATCAGCTGGTGGCGGTCCTGGTCGGCGGTCATGCCGTCGACCTTGCCGGTGATCTGCCAGCGACGCACGACCTTCCCGTCAAGGGTGAACTCGACGACGGTGCTCTGCGTCGGCGTGCCGGCGGTTCCACCGGTCGAGGGCACGCCGTTCTGGAACGCGGTGAACAGCCTGCCGTCCAGTTGGGTCAGATCGTCCGGCTTGGTCAAACCAAGGCTGTTGCCGGACAGCACGGTCCGAGCGGTCAGCGGCCCGCCCCAGGCGGGAGCGGCCGCGGTGTTGACGGCCGGAGCGGCGCCGGCGCCGGCAGGTGCCACCGCGATCACGGCTCCGAGCACCGCGGCGGTGCCGGCGAATACGACAACGGGAACCGTTCGGGACATACGACGACGCACGACACTCTCCTATCAGGACTACAAGCCACAACGCACTGATACAAGCCGCTTTGGTCAGTCCTCGGCAAGCCGTATCGCGAGTAGTTCATCTACCGGTCATCGGGAATCACGTGACTGCGCGGGGGGCCAGCGTTGGCCGGGCGTAGTTGGAATCCCTGTGGTACAGCACAGGGAGGACGTCAAGGGACGGTGTTGGGATTGACTCCCACATCGATGGTTGTCCAGCCGACGCTGCCGCCCGGTCCGGCCGCCATGACGCGGTAGTAGCCGGCGGTGCTGAACTTGGTGGTGAAGCTGGCCCTGCCACCGGTGAGGGTCACCGTGGTGGGGAATCCGGCGGGTACCGCGACACCGGCAGGGGGCGTGACGGTCAGCGTGACCGGCCCGGACGCGTTCGGATCGAGGTTCAGGCCACCGCCACTGGCTTCCAGGTGCACCGTCAGTGACTGACCGGGGCCGGGTGCGGACAGGTCGGTCAGGTCACCACCGTTGCCGTGAAAGGCAATGGTGTCGGCCGGAGCGACCGGCATCGTCGGCGCGGGCAGCGGCGCCTGGTGGAAGTCGAACGCCGAGGACAGGTCGTTCTGCGTCGCGTTGAGTGCGGTCAGCGGGGGCAGGTGCCACAGGTGCTGCATGAACGAGAGGATGGAGATATTGGTGGTCTGCTGGCCGAAAACGCCTTTGCGGGCGTACGGGGAGATGATCACCGTCGGCGTGCGGGAGCCGTAGCCGTACGGGGTGACCGTCGGCGGCGACACGTGATCCCAGAACCCGCCGCCCTCGTCGTAGGTGACGAAGATCGCGGTGGAATCCCAGTACTTGCTGGTGGCAACGGCGTTGATCAGCTGCCCGAGCCAGGCGTCACCCTCGGCGACGTCCTCGGCAGGCTCCTCGCTGTACCCGACACCGGGCCGGACAAAGGAGAAATCCGGCAGTGCGCCGTTGGTGAGGTCCGCGTAGAACTGGTCGGCGGTGGAGAGATCGGCAAGGCCGGGTGGGACGATCTTGTCCCAGATGGTGCCGTTGAGGATCGAGGGCGGCAGCGCGTAGTACACCTTTCCCGTGCGGTTCCGGCCAGCCAGTTCGTCGAAGATCGAATTCCACGGCTGGGTGTCGGCGGGGTTGAGGTTGTTGTACATCCAGTCGTGCGC
>DASYBO010000667.1:0-9317 GCA_036500685.1 Pseudonocardiaceae bacterium
GACACCGACAGCCTGCGCGAGCTGGTGCTGTTCAAGTTGCAGAGCATGCCGGACGTGCTGTCCACCCGCACCGAGCTGGTTTTCGACGAACTGTAGCCACCGATACGCCGATATCGTAATATCCGATATCGTGATATCCGATTCCGCACTACTGGCGTTGCAGCGCGCCACGCACGCAACCCTGCACCGCCTCACCGGCGAGCTGGCCGACCTCGATCTGACCACGGCCGAGATCAACGCCCTGGCCAACCTGGCGGACGGGCGCAGTCGCATCGTGTCGCAGCTGGCCGCCGAGGTGGGCGCCCGGCCGAGCACGCTGACCAGCGTGCTGGACCGGCTGGAAGGCCGCGGCCACATCAACCGGCGCGTTGCGCTGGGCGGCGACCGCCGCGCGGTGTCGATCGAACTCACCGAATCCGGTCGAATCACCGCGGCCACCATCCGGCGGACCATGGCCGATCTCGAAGGCCGCGCCCTTGGCGAGCTGCCCGCCGACGCGCTGGCCGGCTTTCACCAGGTTCTACGCGCGCTCACGGGGGTGAAGCCATGACCGATTTCCATGAGCTGATGGCCGAGATCGCACGGCCGGACCACCGGTTCGGCCATCGCGAGCATGTCGAGTTGACCTGGCTCGCCGTGCGCCGTCACGGCACCGCCGAGGCGATCGACCTGATCAGCGACGGTATCCGCAGGACGGCCTCGTACGCCGGCAAACCGCGCAAATATCACGCGACGGTCAGTCGTGCCTGGGTGGAACTGGTCGGCCACCATGTTGGCGCGTCGGACGCGGCCGACTTCGACACCTTCGCCGAGCGGAATCCGGCCCTGCTGGACAAGCGACTGCTGATCCGTTTCTACCGGTCATCGACGCTCGCGGGCGACGCGGCGCGGACCGGCTGGGTCGAACCGGATCTGGCGCCGTTTCCGTGGATGTGAGTTCGGTGTTTCCCTCGACGGCCGGTTGAGGGAAACACCGAACTCACATAATCCTTTGTAGACAGACGGTGCGTTGCCGCCGTCCGGTCAGCGCGACATGGCCGGCACGGTCGGGAACTCCCGATCGCGCCGAATGGTCACCGGGGTGAAGCGGACCGTGGCGGGCTCGACCCGCCGGACCGGCTCCGCCACCCGCACCCGCCGCCAGCTCTGGAACTTCGCGAGGCCGCGCGCGAACGCGGCTCGCCGCGCCCGCGCCCGACGCTCGAACACGTCCTGTTCGCTGTCGGCATCGATCCGGGCATCCCGCGCCAACCGAACGACCACGACCGCACACGCCAGAACAACGACGCCGAACAGGATTATCGCCAACACAACGAACTCCCGACACAGTCTTGATCACTTCGATTTTTCGCTACTCCTCCATTATGACGCAATGCGGCCGGCGAGGTTGGTCAGTGACGGACTTGACCTGAGTCACACTCTGGGAAAATCCTTGGCACACAACACAAATCTCACTTTGCCTTGGCAGTAAAGGAACTTTCTCGCCGGTCGAACTGCCACAGGCGTGGTAGCGCGGCGCAGGTCGCGCCGACCGCGAGCACGCAGGCGACGCCGCCGGAGGCGAGGCTGAACCGGACACCGAGCACGCTGGCCATGGCGCCGCCGCGGACCTGCCCGAGCACCGGACCGACGCCGTAGGAGAGCACTTCGAGGCCGGCCAGCCTGCCGCGCATCTCATCCGGGATGGTGCTGTTCCACAGCGTGGTGCGGAAGATGCCGCTGTACATGTCGGCGCCGCCGGAGAGCACCAGGAACGCCATGGCGACGCCGACGTTCGGCGAGAGGCCGAACCCGAGGATCGTCGCGCCCCAGGCCGCCGCCGATACCGCGATCGCGCGGCCGTAGCGGTGCACGCCGCCGGTCCAGCCGCTCGTGGCCGACGCGATCAGCGCGCCGACCGAGCTGGCCGAGAACATCAGGCCCTGCGCCCAGCCGGCGTGCAGTTGGATGGCCATGAACGGTAGCAGCGCCACCGGGAAGGCCAGGGTCATCGCGGCGACGTCGACCAGGTAGGAGCCGAGCAGGTCGCGTCGGCCCAGCGCGTAACGCACGCCCGCCGCGATGCCGCGCAGGCCGGTCACCGGCTCGGCGTCAGGATCGCGCGGCAGCGCGCGCAGCGCGAACAGGAACACGACCGAGATCAGGTAGGTGGCGGCATCGATGCCGTAGGCCAAGGCCGGGCCGGGGCCGGCCATCAGGGCGCCGCCGATGGCCGGGCCGATGATCAGGCTGACGTTGCCGCCGACCGAGAGCAGCGCGGAAGTCGCGGCGAGCTGGTCCTTGCGCACGAGCCTGGGCACGGCCGCGTCGAGTGATGGCCGTTGCAGGACGGCCAACGAGACAGCGAGGCCCGCCGCGACGTAGAGCGGCCACAGCGCGGGACGCGGTATCAGCGAGTTCAGCAGCAGCCCTGCGGTGATGATCAGCAGGGCGGCTTCGCAGCCGAAGGCGAGCACGCGGCGGTCGAGCCGATCGGCCAGCAGCCCGCCGTAGAGGCTGAACACCACCACCGGGACGACCTGGACGACGCCGAGCAGGCCGACCGCGAGCGGGCTGCCGGTCAGTCTGGTGACCTGGACCAGCACGGCGATCTCGGTGATCTGCGAGCCGAACAGGGTCACGGTCTGGCTCGTGAACAGCTTGCGGAACTCGACGGAGTCGCGCAGCGGACTCAGGTCCATCCGCACCCGCTCCAGCCAGCCCATGCCGGGAACCATCACCGAGACCGGCCGGTGCCCGCAACCGAGTTTCAGCCCGGCAGCACGAGTTCGGCGAAGACCGCCTTGTGATCGGAGAGCGGCACGTCGAGCACGCGGTAGCCGACGATCGCGGCGCGCCGCTCCACCAGCACGTGATCGATCGTGACCGGCGGCGGGAACGCGGCCGACGGCCAGGTTCGGCGCAGTCCGGCACCGCGCGCTGCGGCCGCGTCGCGGTAGCCGGCGCGCAGCAGCCGCCGGAACGTGCCGTGGTCGAGGGTGCCGTTGAAGTCGCCCGCGAGTATCCGAACAGGACCGTCCGGACGGGGCGCCGGCAGGCCCGCCATTTCCGCTTTCCAGGTCTGGGGAGCGCCGGTCGGCGGCACCGGGTGCACCGCGACCACCTCGATCACGGCCCCGCCGACGTCGATGCGCGCGCTGGGCTGTTCGAGCAGGGCCGGGCCGGCCAGGTCGAGCGGCTGGACCGGGAACCGCGCGGCGATGCCCGAACCGCGGCCTGCCTCGACCGGCTGGAACACCCGGTGCGGCAGCAGTTCGAACAGGCCAGCGCGACCGAGTTCCTCGGCGGCCTCCGGGGTCAGTTCGACCAGGTTCAGCACGTCGACGTCATGCTCGCGGACCAGTTCGACGATGGTCTTCACGTCGCCGCGACCGAGGTAGATGTTGCTGGCCAGCACGCGCAGTCGCGGCCCGCTGACCGTCGGCTGCCGGCTCGGTATCAGCCTGGGCAGCACCAGCCCGCCGAGCAGTACGGCCAGCGCGAGCACTCCCCCGCCGATGGCCGGCTGGCCGAGGCCGAGCAGCAGTCCACCGAGGACCAAGCCGACCGGCACGAAGTACGGGGTCAGGGCCAGCAGTGACGCGGTGTACCTGTTGCCGTCGAAGCCCGACAGGCGCAACAGCACGAACGCGGCGAACAGCGCGGCCAGGATCTCGAGTGCGAGCACATTTCCAGCATGCCCGATCGCCACGCTGGGCGAGGCGATCGCTTGATCACCGCGACACGGCCCGCTCGATTGTCCGGCCCGCCACCCCGGTCGGTATTGTCGCAGTTCGCGGGCTTGGGTAAGAGGTGGTGAGCGATGGCCGCGGCAGGGATCTGGATCGCGTTCTCCTTCGGCATCGTGCTCATCATCGCCACCGCGATCAGCGTGGTCGGCACCCTGGTCGTGCCGCGCGGGTACGACTCGCGCATCTCACGGGTCTCCGACCGCGGCGTCGACCTGGCGTTCCAGTTGACCACGCTGTGGATCAAGAACTTCCGGCGGCGCGATGCCATCCTGGCCTGGCAGTCGCCGATCAGCCTGCTGGTGCGGCTCGCGCTGTGGATCGGGCTGCTACTGGTCGGCTACGCACTGGTGCTCACCCCGGTGGTGCCCAACTCGCTCCCGCAGGCCTTCGCCGAGGCCGGTTCGTCCATGTTCACCCTCGGCTACGCGCCGCCGACCAACAACGGCAGCTCCGCCCTGGACTACGTGGCCGCCTACACCGGACTGGTCGTGGTCGGCCTCCAGGTCGGGTATCTGCCGACTCTCTACGCCGCGTTCAACCGCAGGGAAACCCTGGTGACCCTGTTGGTGGCGCGCTCGGGTACCCCCGCGTGGGGACCGGAGATCCTGGCCAGGACCCGGTGGGGCATCTACGACGGCGACCCGCAGGTCGTCCTGCACGAGATGTTCGAGGCGTGGCAGAAGTGGGCCGCGGAGGTCGCCGAGTCGCACACCACCTACCTGACCCTGGTGCGGTTGCGTTCGCCCCGGCCGTTGTCGCACTGGCTGACCGCGCTGCTGTCCGTGATGGACGCAGCCGCGCTACACCTCTCGCTCGCCCCGAGCAGCCAACCCAAGGACAGCGCGCGGCTGTGCCTGCGGATGGGTTTCGTGGCCATGAACCAGATCGGCCGGGCCATGCGGCTGCCGGTCAACGACGACCCGGATCCCGAGCGGGACCAGATCTCCATCGGCTACGCCGAGTTCGAGCAAGCCGTCACCATGTTGCAGCGGTTGAACTATCCGCTTGAGCGGACCGCCGAACAGGCGTGGCCGCACTTCCGCGGCTGGCGGCTGAACTACGACATGACCGCGCTCGCGCTGGCCAAGGCGCTCGACGCGCCGCCGTCCCTGTGGAGCGGGCCGCGCCGCTTCCCGAGCGCGCCGATGCCGCCGTTGCGCCCCGCGGTGCGGGCGGCGGGCGAGGGTATGAAGGTGCCGCCGCCGGTAACGCCGGATTCCGCCGGACATAAAGAAACAACTCAGCATGATTAGCCAGTCAGCTCTTGCCGAGGACCCTACCGAAGGGTAAGAACGTCTCCCACGAGCACGTAACGACGCGCGCCTGGACGGTGGACCATGACTGGGACCGCAACCGTAGCAACCGGATCCGGCGCGACTCGCCTCTGGCGACGCGAACTCGCCGGCTATCCCACCAACGCGGCCAGGGTGTTGAACCTGACCATCGTCGTGCTGGCCACGATCACGCTGTACTACCAGTTCTATCTGGCCGGCGCGGTGGCGACCCGGATCATCGCCGAGTACCAGATGTCGTTCGTGTACTACGTCAACATCAGCGTGATCGGTTACATTCTCGGCGCCGCGGCCTCATTCACCGCGGGCCTCGCCGACCGGTACGGCCGCGCGAACATCGTGACCGTCGGCCTGTTGCTCACCGGATTGTTATGTTTGTTCGCGATACCCCACGCGGGCAGCAAACTCACCTTCGGCATCGCTTTCATCGCGGTGGGTGTCGTCGAGGGCATCATTCTGGTGGCTACACCGGCATTGATTCGTGACTTCAGCCCGCAACTCGGGCGCGCGTCCGCGATGGGGTTCTGGACGCTCGGGCCGGTGCTGGGCAGTCTCGTCGTCAGCATCATGGTCAGCACCAGCAGCAACACCCGGCCGTGGCAGGACCAGTACATCATCTGCGGCGTCGTCGGCCTGGTGATCTTCGCACTCGCCGCGGTGGGTCTGCGCGAACTCGCGCCGGGACTGCGCGATCAGTTGATGGTCTCCAGCCGCGACCGCGCGCTGATCGAGGCCCGCGCGAAGGGCATCGACATCGCCGGGAGTCTGCGCAACCCGTTCAGGCAGATGCTCAAGCCGGACATCATCGCCTCCGCGTTCGCGATCAGCGTGTTCCTGATCATCTACTACCTCGCGGTCGGCTTCTTCCCGGTGTTCTTCCAGACCGTGTACGGCTACACCCTGTCCGAGGCCAACGCCCTCGGCAACTGGTTCTGGGGCTTCGACGCCTTGGCGTTGCTGGTGATCGGGTTCCTGTCCGACCTGATCCGGGTGCGCAAACCGTTCATGCTCGTCGGGGCGATCCTGGCCATCGTGTTCACGGTGATCTTCACCATCAAGGCCACCGATCCACACACCAGCTACAACACCTTTGTCGTACTGCTGATCCTGATCAGCGTGTTCCTCGGCGTCGCGTACGCGCCGTGGATGGCGAGCTTCACCGAGACCGTGGAACGCCGCAATCCGGCGCTCACCGCGACCGGCCTCGCCGTGTGGGGCCTGGTGATCCGGATCGTGATCGCGCTGGCCGTGTTCTTCGTCCCGCTGGTGGTCAACTCGGTGACGCCGTTGGTGGACAGCGGCCCGCAGGTGCAGGCCATCGCCTCCGGCCAGGACCCGAACCTCTCCCCCGCCGAGAACGCGACCGTGAAGGCGATCGCCGCCAACCCGGCCGCCGCTGCCACCTCGGGTCCCCTGGACGCGAACGTGCAAACCGCGCTGAAGTACTTGCAGGCCAACGCGCCCGCGGTCATGAAGGCCGCGGCGGACTCACCGAAACAGTGGCAGACCTATTTCTGGGTCGCGGTCGGCGGCGAGGTCGCATTCATCCCGTTCATCTTTGTGATGGCCGGTTTCTGGGACCCGCGCAAGGCCCGCAAGCAGGAACACGAACACGAGGTCTGGGTGGAGGCCGAGATGGCCAAACTGCACGCCGATTAGGCGTTAGGTGCTGAATCACGACAGTCGAGATATAAAGGGATGGAGACAGCAGCCGGCTTGGCATCAGGGGGACCGATCGCATGCATGACAATGCTCCGTATTCCGTCCGCGATCTGACTGGTGTCAAGCTGTCCTTCTCGGCCCGTCGGAAACTGCGGCGAGCCCACCGGAAGGGCCGTACCGGACTGATCCTGCAGGGCATCATCAGGACCGGAGTGCGAAGTTTTGCCTGGCAGCAACCGGCCGTGGGCATCAACGAGGGCAGCAAACAGCTGTGCGTCCTCGGCCCGCAAATCATCGGGCCCACATGGGTAGCGCTGTCCCCTGGCAAGCACCGGTTGCGGTTCATCGCGACCCGCCCGGCCGGGGCGAGCGTGTTCGAACGCGACGTCAACCTGAGATCCGGTCAGGTATTGGTCGCGGTCTGCGAGCCGATCCAACCGTGGTCGCCGTTCGGTCGCAGCCCGAAGGAGAACCTGTGGTACATCGGCATCTCTGACCGCCCAGCCATACGATGAGTCGAGTCAGCCTCGGGTCGAGGCGCGGACGACGAGTTCGGGTTCGAAGACGACCTGGCGGTGCCGGTGGGTTTCCGGCGCGGAGATCTCCTCGATGAGCAGCTCCGTCGCGGCCCGGCCGAGTTGGGCGCGCGGCTGGCGGATCGACGTGAGCGGGACCGCGGCCGCGGCGGCGAAGTCGATGTCGTCGTAGCCGACGATGGCGATGTCCCCGGGCACGTCCATGCCCTGCCTTGTCATCTCCTGGAGGACGCCGAGGGCGAGTAGGTCGTTGGCGCAGAACACGGCGCGCGGCCGTCGGCGTTGTGGCAGGGCGGCGATGCGCTCGCCCATCTGCCGGCCGCTGGCCACGTTCAGCGCGGTGGTTTCCAGGACGGTCAGGCCGCGCTCGTCGCGACCGGCCGCGTGCCAGGCCTTGCGGGCACCGGCGAGGCGGTCGGCGACCTGGTTGAGGTTGGTCGGGCCGCCGACGAACGCGACGCGCTCGTAGCCTGCCTCGATCAGGTGGGCGACCGCGATCTCGCCGCCGATCACGTCGTCGACCGAGACCGAGCACTGGCGGCGGGTGGCGCGGTGGTCGACGAGGACGGCGGCCATGCCGCGTTCGCGGAGGGTGCCGAGGTGCGGGTTGTTGCCGGACACCGGGCTGATCAGGATGCCGAGCGCGCGTTGTTCCTCGAGCACGCTGAGGTAGTGGTCCTCGCGGTCCTGCCGTTCTGCGCTGTTGCACAGCAGCACGGACAGTCCCGCACTGGCGGCCATCTCCTCGACGCCAGCGGCGATGTCGGTGAAGAACGGGTTACCGACGTCGAGCACGAGCAGGCCGATGGTGCGGCTGCGGCCCGCGCGCAGCTGGCGGGCGGCCTCGTTGCGGACGAAGCCGAGCTCCTCGATCGCGCGCAGGACCTTGTCCTTGGTTTCCTGGCCGACGCGCTCGGGCCGGTTGAGCACATTGGAGACGGTGCCGAGCGAGACGCCGGCGCGCCGGGCAACGTCCTTGACACTCGCCGAGCCAGCCACCCGGACGCCTCCTCCGCGCTGAATCGTATCAGCGTATTCGTGCCGATTTCGGGCTGCGATCGTGCCAAGATACCGCTTGGCAACGAGATTTCCCCCATTCTTGACCGCAATAGACCTGCGCGGTAGCGTCCTGCGTCACATGAAAGGTTTCATTCGCACTTCGGCCTGGAGACATGGTGACGACCCAGCCGCTGCTCGTGCTCGAACGAGCGACGAAGAGCTTCGGGCCGGTCAAGGCCCTGCTCGACGCCGAGATCACCCTGTTCCCCGGTGAGGCGCACGCGCTGGTCGGCGAGAACGGGGCCGGCAAGTCGACGCTGGTCAAGATCCTGGCCGGCGTGCACCAACCGGACAGCGGCCAACTGCTGATCGACGGCACCCCGACCGTGTTCACCGGCCCGGCCGACGCGCGCGAGGCCGGTGTGTCCATCATCTACCAGGAGCCGACGCTGTTCCCGGACCTGACCGTGGCCGAGAACATCTACATCGGACGGCAGCCGCTGCGCGCCGGTCGGCGGATCGACCGGGCCGCGATGAACAAGGCCGCGGCCGAGCTGTTCGGCCGGCTGGGGGTGCGGCTGGATCCCGAGCGGCAGGCGCGCGGGCTTTCCGTTGCCGACCAACAGATCGTGGAGATCGCCAAGGCGCTCTCGCTCAACGCGAGGGTGCTGGTGATGGACGAGCCGACGGCCGCGCTGACCACCGTTGAGGTGCGGCGGCTGTTCGAGGTGATGCGGACGCTGCGCGGGCAGGGTGCCGCGGTGCTGTTCATCTCACACCGGTTGGAGGAGGTCTTCGCCAGCTGCCAGCGGGTGACCATCATGCGCGACGGGAAGTTCGTGCGCACCTCGCCGATCGGCGAGGTCACCGTGGACGAGATCATCCGGTCGATGGTCGGCCGGGAACTGTCCGCGTTGTTCCCGAAGACCGAGACCGAACCGGGCGATGTCGTACTCGAGGTCGACGGGCTCGGGCGGGACAAGGTGTTGCGGGACATCAGTTTTACGGTCCGGCGGGGCGAGATCGTGGCGTTGGCCGGGTTGGTCGGGGCGGGGCGCAGTGAGGTCGCGCGGGCGATCTTCGGGATCGACCGGCGT
>DASYBO010000668.1:0-18018 GCA_036500685.1 Pseudonocardiaceae bacterium
CCTGCTGGGAGTCCACACCGGACGGAAGACCCGGCTGGCTCACCGACTTCTTACGCGCGGGCTGGCCGTGCTACCTGGTCGACAACGCCGAACGCGGCCGGGCAGGCTGGCACTGCCTGCCCGGTTCTCCAGTTGCCGAGCCGGTGGCCCGTGGCGCTGAGGAGTGCTGGACGACCTTCCGTATCGGACCTGCCGATGGCTACCCCGACCGCCAACCCTTTCCTGGCAGCATGTTCCCGGTCGAGGCGTTGCCCGAACTCGTCCAGCAGATGGTGCCGCGCTGGAGCACGACCATCGAACTGGAGGTCGCTGCGCTGCTTGCCGTGGTGCGGCGGATCGGCCCCTGCGTGCTGGTCGGACACAGCCAAGGTGGCGGCTTCGCCGCGCGAGTCGCGCAAGCCGCGCAGGACATCGTGCTCGCGACGGTCCTGCTCGAACCACACGGACTGCCGGAAATGCCTACCGGTCCACAGTTGCTCGTGCTCGGCGACAACCTCGAACGCAGCGCCATCACGAACCGCCTGATGCCGGTCTGGCAGTCCTACCGCGAATCGGGATCACACGTCGACGTGTTGGACCTGCCCGCCATTGGCCTGCTCGGCAACACCCATCTGCCGATGGCGGACACCAACAGCGACGCGGTGGCCGCGCTGATCCGGGAGTGGATCGATCGACGATAATGCGCCTCATGCGAGAGCTGAGCACGGCGGCGGCGACGCTGGCGGACAAGCTCCGAGCGGAGTTGCTGGACGGCGCGTTTCCGCCCGGTACCCGGCTCAAGGAGGAGGAGCTGGCGGAACGGTTCGGCGTGGGCCGCTACACCGTGCGGTCGGCGCTGCGCACCCTGGTCGCGACCGGCCTGCTGGAGCACGAACTCAACCGGGGCGCCCGTGTTCCATACCTGCTTCCCGCGCGTGTGGACGAGCTGTACGCCTACCGCACCGTCCTGGAAGTCGGCGCCCTGCGCCTCGCGCAGTCACACGACGAATCGCTCGCGCCGGTCGAGAACGCGACCGCCGCGCTGGTCGACCTGCCGGACGACACCTCATGGCCCGAGGTCATCGGCGTCCACCAGGAGGTCCACCGGGCCATCGTGGTGTGGAGCGGCAACAGTCGCCTGCTCGAAGCCTACGCACTGTGCGAGCAGGAACTCGCCTTCGTCGTGGCGTCCACTCGCCCCAACTACACCGCGCGCCAGCTCGCCGAACTGCACATCCGCCTGCTCGACCAACTGCGGCGCGGCGGTGAACGAGCGGCCGCGGCACTGGCAAGGGACATCGAGACCGGCCGCCGCGCCGTACACGACGCGATGCACACCGGAACGGATGAGGTCGGCTGACAATTCGGTTGGCGATCGGAACGGCGACAGGGAAGAACGCCGGGTCACCGAGGAATCGCAGGATGCTGTCGGCGAGATCGGCGGCCGTCTGGTTGGCAATGTCGCCGAACAGACGGTAATGGGCCATGCTGGGGCCGGTGGAGGACCGATCAGCCACGCACGACGTCGATGAGGTCGACCTCGCCCTGCTCGACGCGCTGCACGTGAACCCGCGCGCCAGTTTTGAGCGCCTTGCCTCGGCGCTGGGCATCTCCGCGGTGACCGCGGCGCGGCGCTGGCAGCGGCTCGCGTCGACCGGCCGGGTCTGGGTGTCCTCGGCGCCCGGTGCCCAAGTCGGCCTGGTCGCCGCCGTGTACGAGATCGAGGCGCGGCCGGGGCGGGCCGAGTCGGTTGGCCGGTACCTCGCGGAGATCCCGCAGGTCGGCAGCGTCTATCTCACCGCGGGCAGCTACGACGTGCACGGCCTGATCTTCGCAGCCAACATGCGCACGTTGACCGAGCTGCTGTTCGACCGCCTGGCGACCACGCCAGACGTGGTGCGGGCCCGGTCGCAGGTCGGCCTGGAATGGTTCAGCGGCGTGCGCTGGCGGCTTGGCGCGATCGACACCGGCACCGAACGCGAGGTACGGGAGAGCACGGACGCCAGCCGCGAACGCGGCCGGGGCGCCAAGACCCTCGATCCCGACGAACACGACCTCTACCTGGCCCTGCAACACGACGGCAGGGCCCGCTATCGCGACCTCGCGCACGATCTCGGCACATCCGAGCAGCAGGTGCGGCGTCGGATGACGTCGATGGCCAAACGCGGCCTGCTGACCTTCCGCACCGACTTCACCCGCATCGAAGGCGGCTGGCCCGCGCTGCTCACCCTCTGGCTGCGCGTGCCGGACGAAGCGCTGGAGGCGGTCGGCGTGGAGATCGGTGGCTGGCGAGAGACCCGGATCTGCTTCTCCGTTGTCGGCGCGGCCAATCTGTTCGTGATGGCGCAGCTGCACCGGATCGGCGAGCTGAGCCATTTGTTCGCGCGCATCCGCGATCTCGGGCGACAGGTCGAGGTGACCGATCAGCGGGTGGTGTTGCGCCCGGTGAAGTCCTTCGGTCGGCTGCTCGATCATGCCGGTCACGCGATCGGCGTCGTCCCCGTCGACCCGTGGGCACCGGTCGACGATTTCCTTCGCGCGGATCCCTCCGAGTGAATTTTCCCGTCACTTTTCCGGGGTGAACCGATGATCGGCGTTCACTGCGGTACATGACCGAAGTGACCATTCCCCTCGCCGAGTGGGTCGCCGACCTGGGTTTCGACACGATCCCGGCGACGGTCCGCGAACGCGCCAAGCATCTGTTGCTCGACGGCGTCGCGTGCGGTCTGGTCGGTGCGCAACTGCCCTGGTCGCGGGTAGCGACGAAAGCCACTCTCGACATCGAGGCCGCAGGCGACGCGTCCGTGATCGGCACCGGCCGCACCGCCAGCGGCCCCGCATCCGTGCTGCTCAACAGTACGTTCGTCCAGGGCTTCGAACTGGACGACTTTCACCCGGTCGCACCGCTGCACAGCAACTCGCTGATTCTGCCGGTGCTGTTCGCGGGCGCACGTCAGCTCGGCACGGTCACGGGCCGGGACGCGCTCACCGCCGCCGTCGCCGGGTTCGAAGTCGGGCCGAGGGTCGGGTTGGCGTTGCATGGCGCGGAAATGCTCTCCCGCGGCTGGCACAGCGGCCCGGTGTTCGGCACGCACACGGCGGCGATGACGACGGGCAAGCTCTACGGTCTCGACGTCGCGCAACTGGAGGACGCGCTCGGCATGGCGGGGACGCAGTCCGGCGGGTTGATGGCCGCACAGTACGAGGCGATGTCCAAGCGGATGCAGCACGGTTTCGCTGCCCGCAACGGTTTCTACGCCGCCGGGCTTGCCGCGGGCGGGTACACCGGCATCAAGCAGGTCTTCGACCAGCCTTACGGCGGTTTCCTCTCGGTGTTCGGCGAGGGACACAACCCAGACGCGGCGCAGATCATCGCCGGGCTCGGTCAGGTCTGGCACACCAGCGTGATCATGGTGAAGTCCTATGCGGCCCAGGGCGGTCTGCACGGCACCATCCAGGCCGCGCTCGAACTGCGCGCCGAGCACGACATCGACCCGGCGACGATCAGCAAGATCGAGATCGGCGTCGGCCACGCCGTTTACCACCACGGCTGGTGGAAGCCGCAGCGGCCGCTGACCGCGATCGGCGCGCAGATGAACCTCGGCTACGCCGCCACCGTCGCGCTCATCGACGGTGCGGTACTCCCGCCACAGTTCGCCGCGTCCCGGCTGGACGCCGACGATGTATGGGCGCTTCTGTCTACAGTGGATGTTCGGCTCGACGAAGGCATCGAGAACGGGCCGGAACGGGAGCGCTTCGCCACCGATCTCACTATTACGCTGCGCAATGGCACAGCGTTGCACAAGCGGATCGTCGCACCGCACGGCGCGCCGAGCGACCCGGTCACCGACGCCGAACTGGTCGCCAAGTACCGCGCTCTCGTCAGTCCGATTCTGGATGCCGACCGGATGGCCGCGATCGAAGAGGCGGTACTCGGCCTCGACGACCTGTCCGATGTCAATGAACTGACCGCGCTGCTGGCCGCGCCGGTGGCCGGAACCCTCGACTGAAAGAGGAACCGCTATGCAGCAACGGAAAGCGCTGCGCGAACGCATCGCCAGCGGCGAGCTGATCGTCGCGCCCGGTGTTTTCGACGGGCTGTCCGCGTCGCTGGTCGGCCGGATCGGCTTCGCCGCCGGTTATCTCACCGGGGCCGGGGTGGCCGCGTCCGGGTTCGGCCTGCCCGACCTCGGTCTGGTCACCCTGACCGAGATGGCCGAGCGGGCCAGGATTCTGGTCCGCGCACTCGGCGATGTGCCGCTGATCGCGGACGCGGACACCGGCTACGGCGCCGAACTGAACACGGTCCGCACCGTGCGCGAATACGAGTCGGCGGGAGTGGCCGCGATCCAACTCGAAGACCAGGCCTTCCCCAAGAAATGTGGTCACCTCCCGGACAAGGAACTCATCCCGACCGAGGAGGTCGTACGCAAACTCCGCGCCGCGCTCGACGCCCGCACCGACCCGGACCTGGTCGTGATCGCCCGCACCGACGCGCGCGGCCCACTCGGTCTTGACGCCGCCATCGATCGCGCCAACCAGTACGCGGAAGCCGGGGCCGACGTGATCTTCGTCGAAGCCCCGCAGAGCATCGAGGAGATCGAACGCATCAGCAAGGAAGTACCCACTCCGCTGCTGGTCAACCTGGTCCTCGGTGGCCTCACTCCGCTCGAATCGACAGAGCGGCTTGCCGAACTCGGCTTCGCCATCGCCATCCACCCGTCGCTGCCGCTCGCCTCGGCCGCGTGGGCGATGCTCTCCGGTCTCGCCGAACTGGCGGGCGTGGACCCGCAGCGGTGGGCGCCGGCCACACCAGCGGATTTCTTCAACCTCGTCGGTCTGGCCGAATGGTCGGCGATCGGCGAACGCCACCGAGCGGAGGGCTGATCCTCATGGGCATGACGATGATCGAGAACCTGTTGGCCAGAAAGGCTGGACTGGCTCGGGTGGCGCCCGGTGAGACGGTCACCGTCGACGTGGACATGTGCGTGCTGATCGACCTGCAGTTCGCGACCACCTGGCTGCAACCGACCCGGATCAGCGACCCGGACAAGGTCGCCGTGGTCATGGACCACGCCGTCCCGGCGCCGACGTTGAAGGACGCGGCCGGCGGGCCCAAGGCGCGCAAGTTCGTCGCCGACTTCGGCATCGAGCGCTTCTACGATGTCGGCCGGCACGGCATCTGCCACCAGGTGATCGCCGAGAACGGCCTTGCCCGGCCCGGCGAAGTGTTGGCCTGCACCGACTCGCACACCTGCGCGGGCGGCGCCTACAACACGGCGGCGCGTGGCCTCGGTCCTGCCGAGATCTTCTCGATCCTGTGCACCGGCAGCACCTGGTTCCAGGTGGCACCGACCGTCCGCTACGAGTTGGTCGGCGCGTTGCCGGCCGGGATCAGCGGCAAGGACGTGTTCCTGTACATCGCCAACGAATATGGCGACGCCACCAACCAGAACCTGGAGTTCGGCGGGCCCGGCCTGGCCGGCGTCCCGTTGCACGACCGGCGCACGATCGCCACGCAGGCCGCGGAGATCTCCGCCGACTTCGCCACTTTCGGTGTCGACGACCTGCTCCGCGAATTCCTCGCCGAGCGCGGTGTCACCGGCTACGTGCCCGCCGAGGCCGACCCGGACGCAGGCTATCTCGCCGTCCGCGAGGTTGATCTGTCCACATTGGAGCCATATGTGGCGAGGCCCGGCACGGTCAGCCGCAATGGTGTGCCGGTCGCGCTCATCGAACCGCGCAAGATCGATCAGGCGTTCATCGGGTCCTGTGCCAACGGGCAACTGGACGATCTGCGCATCGCCGCAGAGATCTTGCGCGGCCAGGCCGTCAAATCCGGCGTGCGGCTGCTGGTCACGCCCGCATCGCAGGCCATCTACCGGGAGGCCATGCGACGGGGCTATCTACAGGACATCGCGGACGCAGGCGGCGTGGTCACCAACGCGACTTGCGGCGCCTGCTTCGGTTACCACATGGGCGTTGTCGGCCCTGGCGAGGTGTGCCTCACGTCGAGCACCCGCAATTTCACCGGCCGGATGGGCAGTACCGAGGCGGAGATCTACATGGCCTCGCCCGCCACCGTCGCCGCGTCCGCGATCACCGGCGTGATCACCGATCCGAGGACCTTCGCCGCATGAACACCCTGATAGCCGGTCGCGTCTGGGTCTTCGGCGACTCGCTGAACACCGACGCCATGTATCCCGCGTTCGCCATGAAGATGGAGATCCCCGAGGCCGCGAAGCACGTCTTCTACGACGTCCGCCCTGGTTGGACGGACGAGGTCCGGCCCGGTGACATCGTGATCGCCGGCCGCAACTTCGGCGTCGGTTCATCCCGTCCGGTCGCGTCGTTGTTCCGCCAACTCGGCGTCGCGGCCCTGATCGCCGACGAATTCAACTCGCTGTTCCTCCGCAACGCCATCAACGCGGGTCTGCCCGCGTTGACCGTCCCCGGCGTCACCCAGCAGTTCGCCGATGGCGACACCGGCATCTTCGACATCAAGACCGGCAACTATCGCAACGACACCACCGGCGTCGACGGCACCACTGCCGGCCTGCCCGACCTGGTGCTGGACATCCTGGCCAGCGGCGGCATCCTGGCCCGGCTCGCCGAGCAGGGCTATCTGCCAAGGGATCTGGCCGGTGCGCTGCGTTCCGCCGCTCTTCCGGGCAGCAGCGCATGAACAACGACCAGGTCCTGCGCATCCCGACCGGCCGGGGCGATCGCGAGAACGCCTTCCTGGTCACCGGCGACGACGGCCTCACCCTCGTCGACGTCGGCTGGGCGGCAGCGCCGAAGGTGCTACTCGGCGCGCTTGCCGAACACGGTCACGATCTCGCCGATCTCAAGCGGATCATGATCACCCACGCGCACCCCGATCACGTTCGCGGCCTGGCCGAGTTCCGCGCGCACACCAAGGCCGAAGTCCTCATCCACGCGGGCGACGCCCCGTGGCTGCGCGCGGGCCGGGTTCCGGTCGGCGGTCGGAGTGGCCGGATCGGCGCGGTGCTGGACGCGCTGCCGCTGCTGCACTGGCGGCCGGTCGAACCGGACGGTGAACTCGTTGACGGTGCGGTGATCGGCGGGCTGCGGGTGATCCATACGCCGGGTCACAGCCCCGGACACGTCGCGCTGCTGCACGAACAATCCCGGACGCTGTTGGTCGGCGATGCGCTGTTGCATCGCGGCGACGACACCGCACAGGGCCCGACCGCGCTCAGCCAGGACCCCGCCCAACGCGACGCGTCCCTTGCCAAACTCCCGCTGGACGTGCGCACGGTGGGTTTCGCGCACGGCGCGCCGCTGGCCGGCGCCGAGGTGGCGGCATACCAGCAGTTCCTATCCAGGTTTCCGCATACGTAGGGGGCGGTGACGCCGCGCTTGGAGCTGGTCGGTGACGGCATGGTGACGCCGTCGCGGCATCGTGATCCGGGATGCGCATCGTTTGAGGAAAGGACATGTCTCCATGAGGTGTTCTCACCGGGTCGGGCTTGTGGTGTCCGCCTTGACGCTGGTGGCGGGCATCGCGGCACCGGCCGCGTCTGCCGCGGCGCACTCCGACAGCACTCCACAGGCCGTCAGCACCGACATCAACATCGAGGGCACCTACTACTGGAACGCGGACGGCTTCACCGGCACGCTGCGCATCGCGCGCGTGGCGGCAGACGGGTCTGTCGATGCCATTCTGAACGACAGCGGGCTCAACGAACACCTCACCGGCACCTGGAAACCGAGCACCACCACGCTCGACCTCCAACGGCCCCTGCCAGATGGCGTTACGCAGTTCTACGAGTACTACCTCGGTGGTTCGCGGTACTCGGCGCACCCCACGATGTTTGGTGGTCTGTACACGACGGTTCCACCGGCGACCATCGCGCACGGCACCTACCTCGATTCAGCCATGCCGCAGGCCGCCAGCATGCAGCGCCCCGCGAGCCCTGGTGCCGACACCGACGTCGAGGGCACCTACTACTGGAACGCCGACGGCTTCACCGGCGCGCTGGACATCTACGACGAAGTGAACGGGACCTTCGCCGCCGTCCTGAACGTGAACGGCCAGGGCGAGTTCCTCCACGGCACCAGGGACTTCGCACACAACTCGATCTGGCTCAGCCGCCCGCTGCCGGATGGCACCGTGCAGACCTACGAGTACTTGCTCGGCGGATCGCCCTACTCCCAGTACCCCAAGATGTTCGGCGGTTACTTCCGCACCAGTCCCGGCGGGATCTCCTACGGCAGCTACCTGGACTCCGCGCGCTGAGCGAGTTCGGGGCGAGGGACAAACTCTGCCCCAAAGGGCAGTCCGGAACGGCGGGCCCGAGGGAAATCCGGTGTTACGGTTTCGCCGCTGGGAACGGGCCGGTCCGCACGTCCGCCGTCATGTCGACAATGGAAGAAGATCATGCGAAAAGTCATGCCCATGGCCGGTTCGATAGCGGTTGCGGCGCTGTTGCTTGCCGCGTGCGGCGGACCGTCCAACTTCTCGGCCGCGCCCCAGAGCGGTGGCTCCTCCGGTGCGACGGAAGGCCCGACGACGCTGGTGCGGTTCGTGGTGATCACCCCGCCCGGGTTCGGGCCGATCGACCTCGTCGACCCCCATGACACCAAACACAAGTACGCAACGGGCCTCGCGGCGGGCACCGTCACGGACTATCTGAAGGTACCTCAGCAGCTGGAAGCCACCGATGCGACCGGAAAGGTGCTGGAGGGCTTCCTCGCCGGTATGGACGGCCGCTCGCAGCGCAACACCATGGTCATCGGCCCGAACAACAACAACGGTGGCGCGCAGTTCTTCAAGGAGAGCAACGGGCAGGTCGGCTACGACGCAGGGTCGATCGGCGGCAAGCTGCCGACCGACAAGCCCGTCATCATCAGCATTGGCGGCGGCCTCCTCCAGGGCGGCCCGGCGAACATGACCTTGCAGCTTGGTCAGGGACCAGGAAAGTGCGTTGCGGGAGCCGTACCCGACGCGCAGACCGGCACGATCAACCAGTCGGAGTCGGCCGGCGGCTCCGTCCCGGTCTACTACGCTCCCGCGTCCGGTTCGTCGCAGCTGAGTCTGTACGGCAACGCCGCTTGCCAGCTCTCGGAAGCCTCCTCCGTGGATTTCACGATGCGGAGCGGCCAGTTCGCGTACGTGGTGCCGTGGCTGGCTGACAGCACGCACATCCGGTTCCTGGTCGTGCCGGTCACCGCGGACAAGCCTGGCACGGATGGCGTTGTGGACGCCCCGGTGGGTCCGGCCTGGACGCCGGACCCGTGTGCGGTCAGCATGTGCGTCGACGGCTCGGCGGCGCCCTCCACCGACGACACGAGCACTTCCAATCCCGGTAATTGACCGAGAAGATATTCAGGGATACAGATGAGCGACAATGCGGTTCCCTTCACGGGAAATGTGCGCGACCTCTCGAATGCCGAGGGGTGGCAGTTCGAGTTCTGCTGTAACCGTTGTGGCAACGGGTACCGATCCGGTTTCAAGCGCAACAAAGCAGATCTCGGGCGCGGCCTGCTGCGATCGGTCGGCTCCCTCTTCGGCGGTGTCGCCGGCGACGTGAGCAACGCCGCGGACAGCTTCCACGGCTACCGGGGCGGCTGGGGCGAGAGTTCGGCCGCCAAGGACAAGGTCATCGTCGAAGCGGGCAACGACGTGTCGGCGCACTTCCGGCAGTGCCGTGGCTGCGGCGACTGGATGTGCGCCGACTTCTGCTGGAACAACGACGTCGGCCAGTGCCTGCGCTGCTCGCCCGCGGCGGAGGAGGAAGTAGCTCGGGCTCAGTCCGCCGCGCAACGCGACCAGATCTGGAATGCGGCGAGCAAGGTCGGCTGGACCGATGGAGTGGACATCAACACTCGGGCGGTGCTCGACTGCCCCAGTTGCGGCACCAAGAGTACCGGCGGAAAGTTCTGTTCGGCGTGTGGCGGCCAGCTCGCGGTGCCGCCGCCACCGTGCACCAGCTGCGGTACGACGGGCAACGCGCTGGGCGCCGTCTTCTGCTCCCAGTGCGGCACCCGGATGTAAGAGAATTCATCGTGCGCGAAAGCCCCGTCCAGCGGACGGGGCTTTCGCATGGAGTCGGCCGTTCAGTCCTGCTTCTTGAAGAACTCGATCTCGTTCAGTGCCACGGCTTGGCTGTCCTGCCCCGGATAGACCGAGGTGACCGTCACGGTCAGCACGCTCACCCCGGACAGCGTGACCGAGCGGGTCTGGAAGTCCGCGCTGTCGTCGACCGAGACCGTCACCGGGGCGCCACTACCGGCGCTCAGTTGCACCGTCTCCGGTCGGGAATCCGCGCGATACCCGGCGCCCGGCTCACCGGAGAGGACCCCGATCTGGTCGATGCTCACCGCGGTGGCGAACCGAATGGTCAGGGTGGCGCCAACGGCGTTCTTGGCCGTCGAGGCCCAATAGGTGTTGCGATCACCGTCGATGGCCAGGCTCGACGGGTGTTCCTTCGTTGCCGATGACGCGGTGGCCGAGACCGGCGTGACGCTCACATAGTGCTCGTTGATCCGATCCTTGGCCGTCTGCTCGATACCGAACAGGTGACTGCTCACCCAGGTTCGGGCCGGTCCGAGGCCGACACCCAGCAACCCGAGCACGACGAGAACCGGTCCAAGCCGCCCGATCCGAAGCCACTTGCGCAGCCGGAACTTCCGAGGTGGCGAGGATTGCCGGGGCGTGGCGTCGTGCCGGCGGAAGTCACCTGGCCGCTCACCGGCGGCGAACCGGCGCTTGCCGCGCAACCGCAGCCACAGCCTCCGCCACCAACCGGGCCCTCGTTCGGCCGGCCCGTCCGGCTGTAGTTGAGAGCCACAGGCCCGGCAGAAGGTCCGGTGCTCGTGGTTGCGTGCGCCGCAGACCGAACAGTACGGCCCGGCATAGACCTCTTCGACCGGCAACGGCACCGGACGCGGCCGATTCCCCTCGACATCGGGTTTCCTGGCAACGGGATCGGCGCTGGTCGGCACCTCACGACCGGACCATTCCAGCAAGGTGCCGCAGGAGGCGCAGAAGCTCTCCTTCGGTTCGGTGGCATTGCCACACTCGGCACAGACGATCACGATTCCTCCGCTATTTCTATCCGCAGCCGGCATGACACCGGTAGCCCCGCACCCACCACGTCTTCGACCGCTTCGGTGACCGTTCTTCGATCGCGGTCCGGCGGCACCGTGCAGGTGATGACCACGGTCGGCGCGAACTCCGGCACCGGCGCGGTGCCCCGACTCGTCGACCAGACCACGGCGCCTCCGTCCACCAGCCGCACGGGGACACCGGCCGCCGCGGCTGCGGCCTCGCGGAGCCCCGCGACGGTGCCCCTGACCCGATATCCGGCCAATGCGCCCGCGATCAACTCTCGTCTGCGCGGTATCGGATCGGCCGACTCCGGTTCCACTCCGACCAGGCCGGCCAGCCAGTCCAGGAAATCCGCCGGTGCCAACGTGGGATCGAGGTAGGCGGGGAAGCAGTCCAGGGCTGTCACCATCGGCGCGAACAGCTCGTCCAGTGCCGCGCACAATTCCATGAACAGCGGATCTTCCTGATACAGCGCGGGAACCTTGTCGTTGACGCGATACCGCGCGCTGACCGCGACGTCCTCGGCCGTGCTGATCGGCCCCCTCATTGCCGCACCCGCACCTGGTGGTCGTAGGAGAACGGCAGCTCGTCAACCGCGATCTCGACGTGCTGCGCGGCCTCGCCCCGTGCACCCGTCACCGGATCGGCCGGGTACAGCCGGACGTCCTCGACGTAGTCCACATCGGACAACGAAGCCAGCGCGGCGTGCACGTCACCGATCGTCACCGACCGACCGAACAGCCATCCCTCGCCGTCGGGACCGCCCCGTCGGGGATGCAACCACTCGTACAGCGCGGTCAACGCGTCCTCGCGCAGCTGGTGATGATCGCGGTTGCGCCGGGCCCGGATCCCGACCGCGACGGTGACCCCTCGATAACGCGGTGGCTCGACCACGATGCGCATCCCGACAAGGCGCCGACCCTCCAACGCGTCCGCGATCGGTTCCAGGACCGACCGATCCGGCGTCAGCGCGTGAAACGGCAGCCGCCCGGGCCCGTAGCCGGCGACGTCAGGCACCACGAGCACGTGCACCGGCCCGGTCGGGTCCTCCGGTGCGACGCACTGCACCCGGGCTGTGCCGCCGACCGCCTCCGTCGCGATCACCGCGCAGTCCTCCGCCGTGACGGCCCTGTTGCCGGTGCGCAGCACGTTGGCCGCGCGCACCTTGGCCTGTGCCACCGTCTCACCGTCGGTCCCACCCAGCGCGGGCCGCCGGTTGGTCACCGACTTGACGTAGGGAATCGGCGTGCGCAGCACGCTGATCGCCCCAGCGCGCACGTTCCCGGTCGAACCGCCCCCGCTGTGATACTCGACCAACCGCACCACGCTGCCCTCCGAGGGCACCGCGCCGTAGCAGCGCATCGACCCGTCGGCCAGTCGCACCGCTGGCCCCAGTTCGAGGACCCCGGCCGTATGATCGAGCGTGAAATGGGTGTCCTCGGGGCCGCTTTCGGCGAAGTCGGTGACGCAGGCCCAGTCCTGCCAACCGTCCACGTCGGACACCTGCAGTACCGGGGGTCGCGAGCCGCGCAGCACCGGCCGCCTGCTCAACGTGAACCGCTGGCCGGGTGAGCCGTCGGACTCGCCGAGCACGTCGTCGACGATCCGGTCGGCGTGGATCGCGGCAACCGTGCCGCCGACGCACATCGCGGAAACCCGCGACAGCACCGGACTTGCGTGGTATTCGGGCTGGTTCGGTGCGGGCTCGGCGACCATCGCACGCAGCCATGCGGCTCGGATGCCGTTCACCAGCGCGGTGCCGTGCTCGGCCGGCAGGTGCAGCAGAATGTCCCCGGCCCGGTTCAAACCTCCGGTCTCGTCCGACTCGACCTCGCACGGCTGCCAACCGTTGGGGGTGTAGGCGTCCCAGCGCAGCGGCGGATTCTCCGGATCGACCCCGACACCTTCGATGTGGCTGTCCATCCGCAGCAGCACGACGCAGCGCGGCGCGGGTACCGACAGTCCGATGTAGAGCTTGTCGCCGGGTTGCGGAACGTCGGAGAAGCACTGGGCGGCCTGTCCGGTCGCCATGACCGGGGCGAGATCGCGCAGTTCGCTCGGCCCGTCGCCGACCGCTGGCACTGCCCTGACCTCGGTCAGTTCGACTGACACGATGGCCAGTTCCGCCAGCGTACGGAACGAGATCGAATCCTCGGAAGGCAGCCGGCGACTGGCCACCTGGGTCGCGGCCGGAACCCGGATGGTGTCCGGGCGCGGTGCGGACAACCGGAAGGTCACGTCGGTGCTGGCCGCCCTCGGCGGGCGCAGGGTGATGCCGAGCAGGTCGAGGAACTTGCGGTAGTGCCGCTCCGGCACCTGGTTGAGCCGATAGCTGAGCTGGTCGGCGATGGTGGCGACGGCCTCGATCAGCGTCACGCCGGGGTCGTGCACGTTGTGGTCGGTCCAGGCCGGAATACGCCGCTGGACAAGGCGTTTCGCGTCGTCAACGAAGTCCTGGAAGCGCCGGTCGTCCAGATTCGGTGCTGGCAGCGGCATCGCTGGTCACTCCTCGGGAATCGAATAGAAGGGAAAGACCAGGTTGCGTCGATCGTTGGTGGCCTTGATCTGGTAGCCGACCGCGATCCGGAGTACGTGCGGCAGGGTGGGGTCGGGGGTGGCCAGCACCGAGACCACCTCGATCCTCGGTTCCCAGCGCAGCAGCGAGGCCCGCACCTCGGCCGCGATCCTCCCGGCCAGCCCGGCGTCCATGGTGTCGAAGACCAGATCGTGAATCCCGCAGCCGTATTCCGGCCGCATCGACCGTTCGCCGTACGCGGTGCCGAGGACCAGCCGGATGGCCTCCTCGATCTCCTCATCGCCCTCGGTCAGCGCGAACGAACCGGAGCCGTCCAACCGCAACGGAAAGCTCCAGCCGCGCCCGACGAAATCACTGGCGGAGTTCATGTCAACCGCCGATCAGCACGCTGGACGCGCTGCCGGTGAGGGTGCCGACCGGTTGACCGCAGCAGGTCGCGCTGGACCCGGTGCGCGCGGCGGGCGTACCGCCGAACAACACGCTGGCACTGCCGTTGGTCACCACCGTCTGCTGCGTTGGCGGCGCGAAGAACGGATCGGACGGGTGCAGCCCGGCGTGCGGCGGCGTGTTCACGCCGGATGCCCCGACCACCACCGCCGGACTTCCCGAGATCAGCACGCTCTGACAGACCCCGATGGTGACCGGTCCGGTGAACGGCAGCGGCGGTGCCGGTTGCGGCGCGCCGGAAGCCGGATTCGGGATGAGGTGCAGCGGGCATGTTCCGCTCACCTGATCGCCCGCGACCGCGCCTGGTTCGCCCATCGGAGTTCCTTCTTTCAGTTCAGCTTGATGATGTCGCCGGACACGCTCACCGAAGGGCCACCGTCGATCGTGACCCCGCTCTGCCCGGAAAGGCTCAACTGCCCGGATGCGGCGATGCTCACGTCGCCGTCGCTGGTGATGTGCACCTGGCTGTTGCCGCTGATCGTCACCGACCCGGAACTGTCGATGGTGATCGATGTCTGGCTCTGATCCAGCGTGATGGTCAGGTTGTCGTCGCCCGTGGACAGCAGCACCTGGGATGCCGAGGGGTCGTCCGCGAACACCAACCGGTGACTGCTCCGTGACACCAGGGCTCGCCGGTTCACCTGTCCGGTGCCCGAATCGACGAGCTGATCGGCCAGCGGCGGCGCATCGATCCCGTTGTACAGCCCGCCGAGCACATACGGCGCACCGACGTCACCGTGCCCGAACGCGACAAGCACCTCGTCGCCGACCTCGGGCAACCAGGCGATGCCGCGCTTGTCCCCGGCACCCAACTGCACGACCCGTGCCCACCAGGACTCGTATTCGCCGGAGAGCCACGGAAACGACACCTTGACCCGTCCCTGACTGTCCGGATCGGACACATCGGTGACCTGGCCGATCACCATGCCGTGCATCGGCGGTCCGTTACCCCGGTGGCTTCCCTTGGTCGCCCCGAGCGAGGCCAGCCCGAGCAGCGAACGCTCCTGCCTGCCGCTCACCGCGAACTCGGTCCGATAGCCGGTTTCGTCGTAGTGGTGGCGGGCATTGCTGAGCACGTAGTCGCCATCGTGCGGCCAGCCGACGCACCCCACCTGCACGGCGGCGCCGGGTACCAGCGCCGGATCGCCCCGTGCGACGCCCTCGGCCTCGGCGTGCGCTCCCGCGATCTGATCGGCCACCGACGCGGCCACCACGTCCGCGTCCTGCTGGCTACGGACCGGCCGGTCGACCAGCACGAACGGCGCGCCGCCGAAGGTGCTCGCCAATGTTGCCGGTGACACCCCGACGCTGGCGCTCGCGGTCTCGGGCCGCGCGCTGCCCAGTACGGCCTGTTTGGTCGACGGGTCCCACCCCCGTACCTGCACCTCGCTCACCTGCTCGGCGGCCGTGACCCTCGGCCGGAACCGCAACAGGTTCCCGCCCAACAACAACTGCCCCGGTTTGGCCGGCGCGGCGAGATCGGCGGTGCCATCCGGTGCGCTGCTGCTGGACACCGGCGCGTGCCAGTTCAGCTTTCCAGAGACGACGGCCAGTTCGTGGCCGGTCTCGTGGGCCCGCGAGCGCAGGAACTCCCAGTCGGTCAGGTTCACCTGCGAGACATGCTCATAGCTGGGGCCGTCGCCGTCCACCGTGCCCAACTCAACGCCGGCGTCGCCGGCCAGTTGGCGGACGATATCGGCGTCGGTGGTGTCCGCGAAGGTTCTGGTGCGGCGGCCTCGGCACAGCCGATGGCTGGCGTCATAGCCGCGCACGATGGTTCGCGTCCCGGTGTGATCGGCCTCCTGTTCGAGGCCGGTCACTTCGGCGGTGATCAGCTGGCCCGGGGTCCCGTCGCCGTCCGCGGTCGCGGAGACCACGATCTGGCTGCCGAACTCGATCCCGGCTCGCTGCACCACATTCCGGTCGGTGTCCTGGAACTGGAGCACGAACATGTCCGGCAGGTGCAGGTGCAGATCGACGACGACCCGCACCAGCGCGGGCAGCAGATCCGCTGCCAACGGCGCGCCGTTCACGCTCACCCGCGGAGCGCTGCCGAACTGATCGGCGGCCATCAGCTTGATCCCTCCCCACCAACGGCTTGGGTGCGCGGCGGCACCAGCAACCGGGTGCCGACCGGAACCCTTGCCGGGTCCTCAACGTCGTTGGCCTCGGCGATCGCCCGCCACAACCCGGCATCCCCGTACTCGCGATAGGCAAGGCCGGCAAGGGAATCCGCGTCCTCCAGCACCGCGCTGCGCCTGCCGGGCACACCACCGGACGTCGGGTTGGTGCCCTTCGGGTTGTCGGGCGTGCGCTGCAACGCGATGTCCGCGGTCGCGCGCAACGGCGTGCCGTCCGCCTCGAACATGGTGTACTCGGCGTTCACCCCGCGCAGAAACCCGGTGAAGCTGAGCCCGGTGCCCCAGCGGAAGGTGACCAGCGGCGGCTGCGGGGTGGGCGAATCCCACGACTGGGGCGGCACACATGTCCAGTTCAGCAACTGGTTGATCGACTCGGCCACCGATCCACCGGAAGCGCCGAGCGAATCGAACCCGTCGAAGAGCAGCTTGGTGGACAGCACTTCCGGCCCTGTGCCGACGAACTGCGGTTGCGGCGCGCCCTTCGCGGCCCTGGTCGGCACGGCCTGCCAGCGGGAACTCTTGGTCAACCGGACGGTGGCCGGATTGAACTGGCAGCGCAGGCTGGTGCCATCCGTTCCGGTAAGCACCGCGCGCACGATCGACTGCCCGCTCATGACAAAAAGCCTTGATGGGACAGCTCAAGCATTTCGACCGCGACCGTGTCGCCGGTCGGTCCGGTGCCCAGCGTCGGCCCGGTGTAGTGCACCGGCCAGGCCCGGTCGAGCTGCCAACTGGCGACCACCTTCTTGTTGCCGTCGTAGAGCTGGATCACCGCGGTACGCCGAGCCGGCTTCTGTCGCTGCTGCGCGAACCAGGCGGCCAACTTGCCGCTGTCCGAATCGACGGCGCGAATCAGCCGCACCGTCGAGTAGCTGAGCCGGCCGGGCAGCCGCACCACCGTGCCGTTGTCGCCGCCCTCCTTCCACTCGAACGCCTCGTACCGCGCGCCGAGCCCACTGCACCCGCTGAACGTGGCCACCGACACGCCGTCGATGCGCACGTCGAAACGCAGCGCAAGGCCGGGTGTCGTCATGGTGTCTCCTTCCGTTCAGCCAAGATCGGTGAGCAGCTGCGAACGCTCCCGACCGATCAGCAGCTCCGCCGCCAACTGGCTGCGCACGCGGTCGTAGAGGTCATGGGTCAACTGGTCGAGCGCGCCATGCTCGGTGTGCCCGGCCATCGGCGCCGCCAGCTCAGGCTCGGAGAAGTCGCTGTGCGGCATCGCGTCCGGCATGGGCGAAGAAGCCGCGCCGCCCGCGGCCAGCGCCAGGAACGCCCCCGCCATCCCGGCTCGTGGTATCTCGCCCTGCGGTATTCCAACTGGGGGCAGCTCCGCTTGTGGCGTCCCGATCTGGGGCATCCGCACCTGTGGCGTCCCGATCTCGGGCATCCCGATCTCGGGCATTCCGGCCGAGGGCGTTTCGCCCGGCCTCGGTAGCTGCGGCGTCCTCACTTGCGGCATCCCCACCTGGGGAATCCCGATCTGGGGCAGCGCTGCCGGCGGGCTGCTAATCCGCGGCGTCCCGATCTGCGATGTCTCGGCCTGCGGCATTCCCACCTGCGCCATCGGCCCAGCCATCGCTCCCGGGGTTGACCACGGCGCCGGCATGGCACCCGGCATCGGCCCTGTCGTCGCGGACGCGGTGTTTGGCAGCGGCCACGTGGGGGGCGCGGATGGTTGGGCGGGCGGTCCAGCCGACGGCGCGGCAACAGACAGGTTGGGCGCGGCCATCCCCGGATACGTTCCGTCGGTGGCCAAATCCTGGCCGGTCTGTCCAGTCTGGACCAATGACGCGCCGGGCCGGACGATGCGCTGGATCGGCTCGCTGCGCGAAACC
>DASYBO010000669.1:0-3360 GCA_036500685.1 Pseudonocardiaceae bacterium
TACGACTTCTGGCTGGGCGGCAGCCACAACTTCGCCGCCGATCGCGAGATCGGCCAGCGAGTGCTGGACGCCATGCCGATGATCCGCCCGACGGCCTGGGCAAACCGAGCCTTCCTCCGCCGGCTCGTGCACCACCTCGTCATCGATCACGGCGTCAGCCAGTTCCTGGACCTAGGGTCAGGAGTTCCTACGGCTGGCAACGTCCACGAGATCGCGCAGGCCCTCGACCCGCGGTGCCGGATCGTCTACGTCGACATTGACCCGGTGGCCGTGGCTCACTCCCGGCACATCCTCGTCGACAACGCTGGCGCCCGCGTGGTCCAGGGGGACCTCCGCAGGCCGGAGGAGGTCCTCGGCAGCCAACCCGTGCGTGACATCCTGGACCTCGATCGACCCGTCGCGGTCCTGCTGATATCGGTCCTGCACTTCATCGCCGACCGCGACGACCCGGCCGGCATCGTGCGCCGCTACACCCGTGACCTCGCCCCTGGCAGCTATCTCGGCCTGTCCCACGGCATCCCGGCGCCGAACAACCAAGCCGGTCAGAGCAGCGCAGCCGACGACTACTTCCGTGTCACCCGAACACCGGTCGTGGTGCGCGACACCGCCGCCATCACGAGTTGGTGTGCCGGCATGACCTTCGAGCCCCCTGGCCTGGTCCCGGTCAATCAGTGGCGACCCGACGGAGATACCCCGGCCGAGCCTGTCGCACAGGTCGGCTTGCTGGCCCGCGTCCCCAACACCCAGGGCCCGGAATTGACTGGTTGACGGCCTGCGCATAGTTGAGCAGGTCAAACCGCCTCGCCTGGTCGACTGCGCGGCCCGGATTCGGTCTCGGCGGTGGCTGATCGACTCGGCGGGGAGCCGATGCCGTGATCATGACGCGGACCCTCGTCATCGTGTCGGCGGGCTGCTCACGGCGACCGCGTCCAACCGGCCTTACAACTCCTGACAGAGTTCCAGGTTGGCCAGCCGGCGCCAGCAGAGTCATAGGCGCCGTCGGCGTAGACCGAGTCCGGCCGCCGAGGCGGCGCTCGCGCCGACCAGCTGCACCTCGACGGCCTCCCAGCCGACCAGGTCGGCCAGCACATCCACTCGACGATCGCCTGCCCTACCAGCATGGGCCACATGTCCGCTGGTGATGATCACCGCCGTCCTCGTGTCATTCGCCACCGCTGCGGCGCTCGTCCATGCTGCCGGGATCCCCGCCTCTGGCTCACGATTCCTGGCGGCGTGTTCGCGTTCATGTTCCCGCGCCGCCCCGGCGCGGGAGAGCCGATACCTGAGAAACTGACGGCCGCCGCCTTCTTCTGCCTGATGACCGTGCGCGGCTACGGCTTCGACGAAGCCGCACTCCGCGCGGCCGTCTGCGTTCACGGCCCTGAACTCCACCCGACCAGGCGCACCTGATGGAACGCCTGAACCAATACTTCGGCGCCGGCCGCTACGTATTCGTCACCGACGCCGGCTTGTCCCGCGTCGGCAAAGGCCGCCGTCGCGAATCCACTTCGGACCGCTCGGGCAGCGGTCAGAAGTGGGCGGCAATCCCTCCGACGCGGTCCCCAACTTGCGTCGAGCACGGCGCCTGGACAGCTGTGAACCTCATTGGCATGGAAGAGCACGGGTCCGACCGCCTCATCAGGTCGGATAGTTCCCGGCCTCAAGGTCCTGCAACAGGCTCGGATGGCTGGGTTGCCAGCCGAACGCCTTGCGGGTCAATGCGCTGGAGGATGGCTGGTCGACACCGACGATGTTGCCGACGAGTCCGAAGCTCTCGGCGGGGACGGCCTTGGCGGGCAGGCCAAGTTCGCGGCCGATGACCTCGGCAATAGCGCGCAGGGGGACGCCCTCGTTGGCGACAGCGTGGGCCACTGCGCCAGGTTCGGCCTGTTCGAGGGTCAGCTGGAAGAGCTTGGCGGCGTCGAGGCGATGCACGGCCGGCCAGCGGTGACTGCCGTCGCCGACGTAACCGGAGACCCCGGTGCGCCGGGCAACCGCGATGAGCCCGGAGACCAAGCCGTAACGTTTTCCTTGGGCGTGGACTGATCGGGGCAGGCGCACGACACTGCTGCGAAGGACCGAGGCGCAGCCGCTACCCCGCGACGGTCGCGGCCAAGCTCACCCAGTGCGCCTTCGCCGACGTCACCCCGTCGCCTGCATCGCCGGCACCGGCCCCGATCGGCTGATCGACGTCAGATGATGCCTGAGTCGACCTCGACCCTGTTGCGGCCAGAATTCTTGGCTCGGTAGAGCGCGGCGTCGGCGGCCCGGACCATGTGGTCTATTCCGGCACCCGCGCCAGGATAGATCGCGACGCCGATCGAGGCCGACAACCCCGACAACGACACGGCCTGGTCGCCACCGGAGATCGAGACGGTCAGTTCCGTGATCGCACGCCGGACGCGTTCGGCGATCGACACCACATCGGGACGGGTGATGCCTGGCAGTAGCACCACGAATTCCTCGCCGCCGAACCTGCCAACGGAGTCGTAGTCGCGCACCGAGTCGGTGATGGCCGTGGCGACGGCCTTCAGGACCGTGTCCCCGGCCAGGTGGCCGTAGTCGTCATTGACGCGTTTGAAGTGGTCCAGGTCGACCATGAGCACCGCTAGACTCGATTGCAGGCGGCTGGCCCGATCCAGCGCACGTTCGGCGGCGTCATTCCAGGCCACCGAGTTCAGCAGTCCCGTTTTCGCGTCCGTCGCGGCCAACTGTTGGAACTGCTTGACCAACACGCTGCGGTGCAGGACGAACATCGGCAAGAACAGCAGCGCCAACGCAATAGGCTGATTGATCAAGACCAGCCCGGCAAGGGCGCCCAGGCAAATGGTGGCTGCTTCTAGGGTGTTGTCGTCCACTGACCCGATCAGGTCCCGCAGCGAACGGCGGGTGCCGGCGGGCAGTGGTTGATCAAGGATCAGCGTGGCGGCGATCACGACGGCGTCCAACACGAAGAACACGATCGCCGCAGCAATGATGGCCAGGATCGTGCCGGGCAAAAGAAGCTGCCCACCGTCGGCCATCGGAGGTACGTGCGCTGCGCGCAGGACGGCTCGGGCTCCCCACGCTGCCAGCACCATCGCGGCAGCGTTCATGACCTGCCGGTGCGCCCGGCTGCGCGCGACGTCGTAGCTGCGGAGCACGACGTGGCTGGCAGTCAGCCCGGTGACCACACCGACCCAGCCGATCGGCAGCGTCAACACCGCGGCGAACACCCACACCGACATCATGTTGATGTGCACCGACCCGCTGATCACGCGGCGGGCGCGTTCAATGCGCCGCGATGTCTCACCCTGAACCACCGCAGCGAGCATGATCAGGCCCACTGTGATTGCCGTGGCGTGGGTGGTCGGCCTGGTG
>DASYBO010000670.1:0-3250 GCA_036500685.1 Pseudonocardiaceae bacterium
GCGCGTTGGGTGTCCTCGCGGGTGGCGTCGCCGAACACGATCGGCACCTGAAGCCTGCGCATGGTGGGCACACCACGTGCGTTCTCGTCCGCCTCGACGGTGACCACGGTGACACCGAGATCAAGCAGCTGCCGCACCACCCTGGTACCCACGTTGCCGAGGCCGACCACGACGACATGGTCGGCGATCTGGCTGGGCACCGCGGGTTGTCGGGAACGGACCACCCCGCCGACGATCGCACCGGTGACCACCGGGAGCAGAGCGAGACCGGAAATCGTCAACACGACCTGGACGATCCGCTGGAACAGGTCCATCCCGCTCTGCGTATCGGGCACGGCGTTGCCGGCCGCGTCGAGCAGGGTCACGTAGATCGCGTTGCCCCAGCCGTGCTGGTTGTAGCCGCTGCCGTGGAACGCGAGCAGCACCATCCCGGTGATGATCAACAGCAACAGCGACAGGCCGACCTGCAACAGGCGGTTGCGCAACAGCGCGCGCAGGCGTTGGCCGATGACGGTCAGGCGCCGGGTGCGGTGTTCGTTCAATCGGCGCTGCGGCGCGGCGTCTGCGTTCGCGAGCACCAGGTTGGCCGTGTTCTGGTCGGTGGGCAGCAGGCGGGTGGTGGCGCCGGTGGTGTCGGCGAGGCCACAGATGACCTGCTTGGGCGCGACCGTGTCCCGGTGCGCGACGTAGAGGGTGCGACCGGGCAGACGTACGTGGCTCGGCGCGACCTCGCCGAGCGCGGCGGCCACGAAGGACGGTGCGGCCATGGCCGAGTCGGACAGCACCGCGCAGTCCGCGAACAGCGTGCGGATCTTGTGTCCGAGGCTCATGTTGAACATCCGGACCACCATGCGCAGGTCCGGGTTGATCTCGTGGGCCGTCAGCGCGGCGTGGATGTTGCCGACGTCATCGGAGTTGACCAGCGCGACCGCGCGTGCCTCCGCGACACCGGCGGTGCGCAGCGCGCGTTCGTCCAGTTGGGTCGCTTCGATGACCTTCACGCCGGCCAATTGCGCGATCTCCGGGGCGCGATCGCGGGTCTTGGACCGGACCACGACGGTGACGTCCCCGACGAAGCGGGTGACGAGCTCGTTGACCAGCCGAAGGGCCAACGGACTGTCGCCACAGACAACAAATCGGCGCTGGCGGCTGGCTCGGTTGCGAAGCGTCGGCGGCACGGGGGAATTTTAGTTGACCATCAACGGCGAACTGGTGCGATCGAGATAACGATGACCACACCGGTCCGCCTACGACTGGTGATCAGAGGACCCGGCGCAGCCAGCCCCTGGTGTCCTCGGCGCGGCCGTACTGCAGGTCGAGGATGTGTTCGCGGATGGCCAGGGTGGTCTTGCCCGGCTTGCCGTCGCCGACGGTGATCTCCAGATCCTCGCCGATGAACTTGACGATCGGGGTGAGCACGGCGGCGGTGCCGGCGGCGAAGACCTCGCTGACCGTGCCATCGCCGCAGCTGTCGCGCAGCTCGTTGATGCTGATCGAACGCTCCACCGGGGTCAGGCCGTGTTCGGTGGCCAGCGCGAGCACGCTGTCCCTGGTGACGCCTTCGAGGATGGTGCCGAGCGCCGGCGTGACCAGCTGCCCGTCCGAGGTGACGAGGCAGACGTTCATGGTGCCGGATTCCTCGAGCTTGTCGCGGTCCTGGCTGTCCAGGTAGAGCACCTGGTCTGCGCCGTGCTGCTGGGCCTCGAGCTGCGCGGCCAGACTGCCGGCGTAGTTGCCGCCGCACTTGGCGTCGCCGGTGCCGCCGACGGCGGAGCGGGTGTAGTTCTGGCTGACCCACAGGGTCACGCCGGTGACACCGGAGCTGAAGTACGGACCGGCCGGACCGGCGATCACCGCGTACTGCATGGTGTTGGCCGGGCGGACACCGAGGAACGCCTCGGACGCGAACATGTAGGGCCGGATGTAGAGGCTCTTCTCGCCGCCGTAGGCGGGCACCCACGGTTCGTCCGCGCGGACCAGCGCCTCGACGCTGGCCAGGAAGCTCTCCTCGTCGAGCTCGGGCATGGCAAGGCGACGGGCCGAACGCTGGAAGCGCCGGGCATTGTCTTCCGGCCGGAACAGCCACACGCTGCCGTCCTCGTGCCGGTAGGCCTTGAGGCCCTCGAAGATCTCCTGCGCGTAGTGCAGCACGGCACCGGCCGGGTGCACTGAGAACGGCTGGAGCGGGCCGACCTGGTGGTCGTGCCAGCCATCGTCCTTGGTCCAGACCGCGGTGGCCATGTGATCGGTGAAGTAACGACCGAATCCCGGATCGGAGAGGATGGTGGCTCGCTCGGCGTCAGACACGGGCCGGGTGCTCCGATGCAACGGGAAGTCAGCGCTCATGGATGCATGTTAACCCCTGTGAACCTCGTCTGACGTGGTGAGGCGGCAGCCTGATCAGGAGCAGACAGTCATGCGGTGTGGGCTGCCCCACCCGAGTCCGGTGAACTGACCACCGTGCGGCGAAGGCAGGTGACCAGCTTGCGGCTATATGCCTGCCGATGCGGTACCGGGAGGCGCCCGGCACGCAAGACTCTTTTCTTGCTCATGTTGGCCAGTTGGACAGGTGTCCCGGTGGCCGAAAGGGGCGCACCTTGCTGACCTCACACTACGTCACGACCGACGCGCAACTCGGTGCACCCGCGCACCGGCAGACCGCCGTGACTGACCTAGGCGCAACAGGCCGAGCGGGGCGGAGGAACCCCGCCGCTGAGCTGTCGTCGCAGCTTGGCGCAGGTGAGGACAGTGCCTCGGCCATGTTCGAAGGAGGCCGTTGGCGCAGCCACGATCGCCGGAACTCTCTTCGAGCAAGCCGCACTGCCACACCCCATCCGCCATGTCGATGGTCAGTGTGCGCCGCGCTTCCCGACTTATTTCTGGGCGGACAGGCTTGTGCGGACGAGCAGGTCGCCGAGGACGGCATCCGGTGTGGGCATCGACCGTATCGCCGCCGCGGCATCCTGAGCTGCCGCCCGATAGCGTGGCTGACTCAGCACCGCCCGCACGGCCGGACCGGCCTCGGCCGGGTCATCGATCGCGATGCCGATTCCGGCATCGGCCGCGCGCTGGGCGTTTCGCGGCTGGTCGCCCATGACCGGCCGCAGCACCATGGGCAGGCCGGCGCTCAGCGTCGCCTGTACGGTACCCATACCGCCCGCGCCGACGATCGCGTCCACCTCAGGCAGCAGTCGAGCCAATGGCACGAAGCCGACCTCATGCACGCGCGGGCTGTCCGGCAGCGTGCCGG
>DASYBO010000671.1:0-1991 GCA_036500685.1 Pseudonocardiaceae bacterium
GGTCTCCGCGTAGGCGGGATGAATCTCAGCTTTCATGATGTCCTCTTCGATCGTTTGTCGCCCGGACCGGGCGCGAACTCCGGGAACCTGAACTGGTCCTGGGCTAGTCGACCATCGATTATGCCAGGTCAACCTACCTCACCCCAAACACCGAGCTGCGCCCTCGCATTCCCGGCAGCTCGAGGCGAACTTTGCGCCAGTGTCGCGGTGTTGCGGCTAGCGGGCGGCAACCTCGTACGTCCCGCTTCGCCCGACGCGCGTCCAGACGACGCCGCTGCCGGGCGTGGTGCCGCGGGCGGTCAGCTCCCGCTTGAGGATCTTGTTGGTCGCCGTGGTCGGCAACCGATCGGCAAGCCACACATAGCGGGGCCATGCCTTGGGCGACAGGTCGGGCTGGCCGGCCAGGAACTGGCCGAACTCCTCCGGCGTCAGAACGGCGTTGTCGCCCAACACGATCGCCGCCATTATCTGATCGCCAGCGTCCGCGTCCGGTACCGCGTATACCGCGACGTGGCTGACCGGTGCCAGCCGAAGCAGAATCCGCTCGATGGGCGCGGTGGTCATGTTTTCCCCATCGACCCGCAGCCAGTCTCCGCTGCGGCCGGCGAAGTAGATCCACCCGTCGGCGTCCCGGTAGGCGAGGTCGCCGGACCAGAACATGCCGTGCCGAACGCGGGCGTCGGTGGCCTCCGGGTCGTTGTAGTAGCCGGCAAACATGCCGGCACCCGTGGTGTTAACCAGCTCCCCGATCGCTTCGTCGGCGTTGGTCAGGAGGCCATCCACGCCGAAAGTGGCCACGGGGCACTCGGCCAGCGTGTCGGGGTTGTAGATGCCGACGCCGGGAAAGCCCCGGCCCAGCGAACCCGGTGGGCAACCGTCTTCCCGGGTGACGATGATCGCACCTTCGGTGGAGCCGAAACCGTCCCACACCGTGCAGTCGAAACGGCGACTGAACGCGGCGATGTCGCGATCGCTCGCCTCGTTGCCGAAGGCGACGCGCAGCGGGTTGTCGTGGTCATCGGGCTGCTCCGGCGTGGCCAGGACGTATGCGAGCGGTTTGCCGACGTAGTTCATGTAGGTGGCCCCGTACCGGCGCAGGTCTCCAAGCAGCCCCGACGCCGAAAACGTCGCGGGGACCATGGCCGTGCCGGCGCCAACCGCCACGCTCCAGCCGGCCAGCAGCGCGTTGGAGTGAAACAGCGGCATCGACAGATAGCAGACGTCGGACGCGCCGACCTCGAACCGCTCGATGAGCGACAAGCCGGCGAACAGCACGACCAGGTGGGTTACCCGCACCGCCTTCGGCTCGCCGCTGGTCCCCGAGGTGAAGATCATCATGAAGGTGTCGGTGGCCGCGACCTCCCGGTGCGGGGTCAGCGGACCGGCGCCGGCGAGTAGCCCCGACCACGGGTCGCTCGACACGTCGAACACCTGGACGCCGGGCAGTTCAAGGCCGTCGAGCAGGTCTTTGTGCGCCGGATCGGTGAGCAGGATCTGGCAATCCGCGCGCAGGATGTCCCTGGCCAGCGCGGCGCCACGGCGGGTGTCGTTGATGCCGCACAGGACGTATCCGCCGAGGGCCGCCGATGCCATGGCAGTGAGCATCTCGGGGGTGTTGCCCAGCAACGCCCCGACATGCAGGGGACGGTGCGGGTCGGCGACCCGGATCAGCGCGGCCGCGGTGGTCGCGGCGTCGGCAAGGTGCTCACGCCAGGTCCAGACGCGCTCGCCGTACTTCAGCTCCGGCGTGTCCTGACCCAAACGCTCCCGAAGCAGTTGCTGCAGCGTGTCCGCCACGGCCGGCGAGTCAACTAGTCGTTGTCCATGTTGCCCGGCGTCGTCTTGGACACCTGGACCAGGAACTCGTAATTGGTCTTCGTCTTGCGCAGCTGCGACATCAGCAAGTCTATGGCCTGGTGGGGATCCAGACCCGACAGCACGCGGCGCAGCTTGTGCACGACGGCGAACTCGTCGGGCGACAGCAGCAGCTC
>DASYBO010000672.1:0-17286 GCA_036500685.1 Pseudonocardiaceae bacterium
CTGCGGAAACGTGCCCCCGGCAGGACTCGAACCTGCGGCCAAGTGATTAGAAGTCACTCGCTCTATCCGCTGAGCTACGAGGGCTTGGGCAGCGGCCTTCGCGAGAACGCGAATCGTCTCCCCTACTGCCTACATCGCTGAGTGGCGCCGTCTCGTTTCCGAAGTTTCTCCGACGCCATCCGGTCGGGTGATCGATGCGGCCCAATCACCGTCCACTCACGACCAAAGGTACCGGTCACAGCGTTGCGGCCGGCACAAGCCCGACCACGATCGGACCTGCCCTGATCATGACAGGTCCGCGATGCGGCACCGGCGATAGGGAACCGGGGCGGACGACCGCCCGAACCCGACCGTGCGATAGATCACATTCGTCGTTGATTCAAGCGGCGCAATGCCTGTTATGCCTCGTATTCCTGGCGTGGGCGAACACGCTACGCCAGTCATGGTCGACGACGCTGTCGAAGGACGAAATCCACCAGAACGTGCATCGCACCGATTCCTTTTCCGGCACGATCGAGTCCGTACTGGGGTCGAGACGTCCCCAACAGGAGCGACCATGACCCGGACCAGCGTGGCCAATGCCGAGTTCACCAACGACACCGAGCCGTTCCGTCGCGAGCTGCTCGCGCACTGTTACCGATTGCTGGGCTCGCTCGACGAGGCCGAGGACCTGGTCCAGGAGACGTATCTGCGCGCCTGGCGGGCCTACGCCGGGTTCGAGGGCCGTTCCTCGCTGCGGGTCTGGCTGTATCGGATCGCCACGAACGTGTGTCTGAGCGCGCTGGTCCATCGCGGTCGACGGGTGCTGCCGTGCGGGCTCGGCGCGCCGACCGATGATCCGGACGCGCCGACGCCGGATGCCGGGTCGGAGGTCCGCTGGGTGGACCCGTTTCCCGATGCCGTGGCCGATCCGGCCACGATCGTGACCGACCGGGAAGGCCTTCGGTTGGCACTCATCGCCAGTTTGCAGTATCTGCCGGCTCGCCAACGTGCGGTGCTGATCCTGCGCGATGTGCTGGCCTTCTCCGCCAACGAGGTCGCCGCCATGCTGGACACCACGACACCAGCGGTGAAGAGCAGCCTGCAACGGGCTCGGGCCAGGCTGAACGAGGTGGCACCCACTGCCGAAAACCTTGCCGAGCCAACCGAACCGGCGACACAAGCCCTCCTCGCGGCCTACATCGCCGCATTCGAACACTCCGATCCGGCACTGCTGACCGAGGTACTGCGCAAGGATGCCGCCATCGAGGTGATCGGCTCCGGTACTTGGTTCTCCGGCAAGACAACCTGTCTGGGCTACCTCGCCAGGGTGACCGGCTCCGTCGGCGACTGGCGGATGCTGCCCACTTCCTTCAACGGGCAGCCGGCCGCGGTCGCCTACGTGCGCGACGCCGATGGGGTGCACCGCGCCTTCGGCATCGGCCTGCTCACCGCAACCCCGACGCACATCACCAGGATCACCGCGTTCCCCAACCCGGCGCTGGTCACCAAGGCCGGGTTCCCGGCCATCCTGACCACGACGCCAGGAATGTCCATCGTGGACTCTCAAGAACCGGCGGCCACCTTGCCGTAGTCCCCCCATCCCTCGGTCAGCAGGTCGAAGATGGCGTCGATGGCCTGCTGCGGATCGTCCTCGCGTTCGGCCAGGGTGTGCGCGTCAACCGCATACCTGGCCAACGCCTGGACTTTCACGTCCCGCGAACCGGCGCCGACCTCGTCCGCGATCACCTCGGCCAGCGCCTGCTCGTACCGCAACCACATCCGGTCGGCATAGTCACGCAGGGCGGGCGATCGCCTGACCAGCCCCATGAGCTGCTGCAACAGCTCGCGCTCGACCGGGCTGTAGTCGTGCAGCGACTTCAGGTGCGCCCGCAGCGCGTCCAGGATCGACTGCTCGGCGTCCCGTTCGCGCACCGCGGCGACGAGTGCCTCCTGCTGGGAGGAGTCCTGATCGAAGACCAGGCTCTCCTTGCCGCCGGGGAAATGCTTGAACAACGTGGTCACGGACACGTCTGCGGCCTCGGCGACCTCGATCACGGTCACCTCGTCATAACCCCGCTCGGTGAACAGCCGCATGGCCGCGTCGGCGAGGGCGTTGCGCGTCTGGGCCTTCTTGCGCTCACGGCGCCCAGGTTGGGTCACCCGCACAGCCTAGCCAATCCTGGTTGATTGACACAATTAGTGTAGTGATTGCACTTTCTGATCCATTGTGCTTTGCTAGTGATGCGGTGATCACCGCGCCAAGCTCGACAGGACAGGAGAAGTGCCATGGACACATCCGAGAACCCCCGCATCGCCGTGCTCGGCGGCGGCCCCGGCGGCCTGACGCTCGCGCGGGTACTGCACCAGAACGGCATCCCATGCACCGTGTTTGAACGGGAGGGCTCAGTGGTCGCCCGACCACAGGGCGGCACCCTGGACATGCAGGCCGAGACCGGCCAGGTCGCCCTGCGCACCGCAGGCCTACTCGCGGAGTTCCTAGCCCGTTCCCGACCCGAAGGCCAGGACGGCCGCATGCTCGACAAGACCGGCAAGGTCCTGCTCGACCATCGCGCCGACCCGGATGATCAGGAGAAACCGGAGATCGACCGCGGCCAGCTCCGCACCCTGCTGCTCGACTCGCTCGCCCCCGGCACGGTGCGCTGGCACAGTGACGTCCGCGAGATCACCGAGAACCGCTCCGGCGGCTACCAGATCCACCTGGCCGACGGCACCAGCCAGGTCGCGGACGTCGTGGTTGGCGCGGACGGCGCCTGGTCGAAGGTGCGCCCACTGCTGTCCTCGGCAACGCCCGAGTACACCGGCGTCACCTTCGTCGAGATCCACCTCGACGATGTCGACGAACACCATCCGGACCTGGCCGAGCTGGTTGGCAACGGCAGCATGTTCGCGCTTTCCGACAACAAGGGTCTACTGGCGCAACGCAACAGCGGCAGCCATGTCCGGGTCTACGCCGCGCTGCGCGTTCCCGAAGAGTGGTCACGCACCTGCGGCATCGACTTCGCCGATCCGGTGGCCGCTCGGCCGGCCCTACGCGCGTACTTCGCCGACTGGGCACCGGAGCTGCGCGCATTGATCGGCGCCGGCGACACGGAATTCGTCCCGCGCCCGCTCTACGCGCTGCCTTTCCCGCACACGTGGGGCGCCGGACAACCCGGCGTGACGTTACTCGGCGACGCCGCCCATCTGATGTCACCGTTCTCCGGTCTCGGCGCCAACCTCGCCATGCTCGACGGCGCCGAACTCGGCACCGCGCTCGCCGAGGCGATCACCGCCGGCACCTCGGTCTGCGACGCGATCACACGGTACGAATCGGTAATGCAGCCACGCGGGGCCGAGGCCGCCGAAGGAGCTGCCCGCGGGATCGACATCGCCATTTCAGCGGATGCGCCACTCGGAGCGCTCAAGTTCCTCGGGGAGGACGCCTGAACCCAACACACAACTACCGGCTCGGCCCTGTCTCCACACCCTCCCGAACGAGCGTCAGCAGGCGTTCGAGGCGATCCGGTGACGCACCGCTGAGGGCGATGCCGTTGGCCAGACTCAACAGGTCGGCCACATCGAGGTCGGCGCGGACGGCGGCGACGCGCCGGGCCCGAGTCAACAGGGTGGTCGCGGTCGCGTGCATGGCTGCATGCCATTGGCCGAACAAGGTGGACCGAGTCCCGGCGCGATCATCGGCGATCGCGAGGGCGAGTTCCTTCTTGCTGGCGACATGGGCGATAAAGTCCGCCAGCCAGGAGAACAGCGCCTCGCGCGGCTCGTGGGTGGCGGCAAGCCCCTCGCCGCGCGCACACAGGTCGGCGACCTCGTCGGCGTAGACGGCGACGATCAGGTCGCTGCGAGTGGGGAAATGTCGATACATGGTGGCGTTTCCAACACCCGCACGCCGGGCGACGTCATCGAGAGGCGCGTCGATGCCGCGTTCGGTGAAGACGTCCTTGGCGGCGGCCAGCAACAGGTCACGGTTGCGCTGCGCGTCCGCGCGCCTGGGCCGCACCCGCGAACCGGCCGCGGCATCAGGCCCGACGCCTGCTGGGACGTCGGTCCCGATGCCGGCTTGGGCGTCGGCTGGCGACATGCTGCTCCTCGGTTGGCTGCGACCCTGTGCCTCGAACCTATCAACGGACGGGCGTGGTCGGCGGATCGCCGAGACCGTTGGCAGCCGACACGCACATCGGGCGAACACCAGATCTTGCAACTCGCGCAGAGCATCACGTTCAAGTCGGCCAACGTCTCGCTGACCTCGACCATCCAGCGCTACAGCCAACCCGCAGGCGCACTGGGCGCAGACCAGAACGCCAAGTCGGTGACCGACTCCAAGACGCGATTCGACAAGGCGAGCGCGGCACTGCGCGGCGACCTCGGCGAATCCCGGGATCAAGGTGCTAGCCGGTGTTTCCGCGGCCTCGGGGTGGAATTCGTGGTACTCAACAATCTCGTCGGCGGCTTTTTCGAATCGCTCAGCTGGGAGAACGTGGCGCGCTGAAACCGGAGGATCTCACCAGCAAAACGAGTTGGATTGCGCTGTGCGGGCTGCGCACCGCAGATCGAGGCGCTCGCCATGACGAGTGGCCCGCACCATACAATACGACGCAACGGAATTGCTCCGTAAATCCCGAGCGCAACGAACCGGGTACAGTTCTGTTTGGTGACATCGTCGGTTCCACCGCCCACGACCTCACCGGGCGACAATCCGGTGTGGACAGACTCGGTGTGTTCACCGCGCCCAGCCGGACGTGACCATGCACGAAGCGGGCAAGGCGGCGCGATTGTTGCTGAGCGCGAATCCGACCGTCACCGAAGTGCTGTGACTGCCGGACGATCTCCCTGAACAACGCGCCGCGCGGGTCCGGCATCTCAAACGACTGGGGACGACCCGGATTAGCTGCCTGTCCTTCGGTGAGCGCGACGGCGCCGATCCCGATTCGGCGCGGCCGATGCTGGCCGATGCCCAAGCGGGCTCGGAACGCGTTCTGGCTCAGCGGGTCACGAGCCGGCGAGCTCAGCCAGCGCGTCGGTGTGCTGTGGTTTCCAGCCGAGTTCGGTGACGGCACGGCGGTTGCTGATCTGCTGGTCGAGGGTGAACGCGTCGGCGATCGGGCCCATTTCGACACGTGCCTGGTCGAGGTCGATGGACCGGATCCGGCCTGGGTGGCCTGCGGCAGTGCTGAGGGCTTCGGCGACCGCGTATTGGGTTGGCGCCTCGCCGTTGACACCGAAGTAGACCGACCCTGGCGCGGCGCCGAGCGCGAGCACATACAGTTCGGCGACGTCCTCGACATGCACGACGGCCCAGTGGTTGGCGCCCTCTCCGATGCATGGCACCGCGCCGGCGGTCCGCGCCGGGTCCAGGTAGAAGGCGCGGATCAGGCCACCCCCGGTCTGGCCGTAGACGATGCCCGGCATGATCAGCACCGGGCGTCCGCCGGTTGTGGCGCTATCAAGCACGCGCTTCTCGTTGGCGAGGCGCCAGGCCACCAGTTGCGGCGGCGCGAACGGCGCGTTCTCCTCGACGACGCCGTGCGTGTCGCCGTAGATCCAACTGCCGCCGGTGTGCACGTACGGCTTGCCGGCCGCACCGAGTCGCATGGCATCCGAGGCGGCTTGGTCCTGTTCTGGCGCGTGTTGACCGCTCGGTGCGGCGAGATGGATCACGCCGTCGGCTGCTTCGGCGGCGGACCGGAGCAGGCTGGTGTCGGTCAGGTCGCCGCGCACCGATTCGGCGCCGAGTCCGCTGACGGTCCCGGCCGCTGCATCGTTGCGCGCCAGCGCGGTGACTTGGTGGCCGTGGCGCAGCAGCGCGTCGATCGTGGCCCGGCCGATGTAGCCGGAGCCGCCGGTGATGAATACCCGCACAACCCTCACCTCTGTCGAACTCATTGGTCGGCCTCGTTGGCCGACGAGTCCATCGTGCGACGGTTCGGGCAGCGGCGTCCAAGACCTGTTTCGGCCGCTCTGATACCCGGCGGGTATCAGAAGGCAACAGGCGGAGCCTGATCGAGCCGTTGGACGCGCAGTTCGGTCGAGCGGCTAGTTCGTCACCGGCAAGACGTGTACGGCGTGGTCGTCCGCGCCGCTGTCGGTGAAGGTGAGCAGTCGCAGCCCTTCCGTTTCGATGGCTGATGTGGCCTGAGTGGACAGTCGGTGGAACGGTTCGATGGTCAGCACCGCTGTGTGACCTTCTCTGGTGATCTGCCATTTGCCGGCCGTGACGCCGTCGACGAGCAGTGCCGCGCGGATGATGCCGTTGACGGTGAACAGCTTCGCGCGATGTTCGGCGGGCATGATCCGCGTGGTGTCCGCGTGCGAGAGCAGGATGTTGTCGAAGTCCGGGAGGAATCGCACCGGTGCTTCGATGTCGGGGTCGGGGCGGGGTGCGTCGGGTAGGTCGAACAGGTCGGCGCCATTCTCGGCGGGAAAGGTGATGAGGCCTTGCCTGAGGCGGTCGAAGACCTCGGCGAGTCGGGTCAGGCCGGACCATTTCTGGGCGTCGGCGACCGTTGCCGGGCCGAACGCGGCCAGGTAGCGCAGGACGAGCGAGTCGAGCGTCGAGGTTGTGCACAAAGGACGGTCGAGCCACGCCTGCGCGGTGGTGACGGTGGGCTGACCGCTACGGCCCCAGACTCCGCGCGGCGGAAGTTGGACCAGCGGCAGCGCGGAGCGGACCACATTGAGCAGAGCCTGCCGGTCTCGGTCCGGCCAGCGGTCGAGCAGCAGTGCGCCGAGTTCGGTGGTGCTGCGCGGCTTCTCCTCGATGAGAGCCTTGCCGTACTCAGCTACGTCGGCGAACTCGATGCCGGCCAACTGCTTGCGGTAGGCGGTGCGCACGGTCCGTTCCAGCATGTCCTGGTGCAGGGGGCGGAGCGCGAGGCAGTCGGCGGCGGTGACCAGGTGGACGGTGCAGCGCATCAGGGCGATCCGCACCACGCGCCGATCGAGCAACAGTTCGGCCAGGGCTTGCGGGCGGAAGTCGATGAGGCGGGTCCACAACCCGGTATAGGGCGGGAACGGCGCCTGGGACTGGAGGCCGATGAGGTGCTCGACCGCCGCCAGCACATCGAGGTCGGCTCGGCGGAGCAGCAGCTGCCGGTCGAGCGTTGCGCGGTTGCACGCCCTGGTGGTGAGTACCTTCATGACGCTCTCTCGGCTCGGGAATGTTCTCTGGTGGGGTGCCGTTGTAGAGGGAGGTCGGTATGGTGCAGTCCCCAGGGCCTCACCTCATTGCCGTCACGGAATACCGGTTCGGCCGGAGCCGTGTTCGTGCCTTTCGCCGAGAGGCGACTGCCGTACCGGCCAGCGACGCCACCGTCGGCCGATTCCCCCCTTCACGGCCGGCGGTGGTCCGCGTCTCAGTCGACTCTCGAGCTCCTGCGTTCCAGAAACGTTACGTCGCGCGGCGGCCGTGGTGATGCCCGATCCGCTGCCGGACACCGACGACGCGAAATCCGGCCCGCTCGTGGAGGGCGAGGCAACGCGCAGCCGACGCCTCGACCGCGTGCGGTCGGGTCGACGTAGACGCACAGATCGACGACACCCGCGTAGACCGGACGGCTCGACACCGGCGATACTCCGGCGTCCCAGCGTGGCCAGTTCGGTGCGCGCACCTCGAAACTGGCGTTGCCGGTGTCCAAACCAGCCTGCACCGTCACGCGGTCAGGTTACGTGACGGGGATTCCGGCCGAGTATTCGTGGCGGTAGGCGGGGGTCGGCATCGGATACGGGTCGCCGAGGGGTTCGCCGGTGCGGACGTCCACCCCGAGGATTCGACAGGTCGTGCGCCACATGCGTTGCTGCGTCGCGAGTCCTGCGGCGGCGCGCGGCAGCGCCTGGATGCGGCGGCCGCGCAGGTACGCGCCGTTGGGGATGTTCTGGCTGGTGCACGCGTAGAGCACGGCGTCGACCATGAGCGCGCGGGACAGCGGCAGCTGGCCACCGCTGATCTCGACGCCCGCCGGTTGCATGGCGAGGCTTCTGGCGAGTGAGCCGGCGAGCCGACCGGCCACGGACTGGCTGAACATCATCAGCGCGAGTTTGCACTCCGTGTAGGACCAGGACGGATAGTAACGACGCTCGGTCTGCGCGATGTTCGCCTTGGGCACGCCGAACGGATGGGCGTCGCCGACGAGTTGCACGATGCGGCCGACGCGACTGGCGCGCAGCAGCGGCAGTACGCCGAGCATGACCAGCGCGGGCCCCAGGTAGTTCACCTGCCAGGTGACTTCGTTGCCGTCCTCGCTGACGGTGCGTGCGGCGGGCGGGCGCAGGTCGACGGCGTTGACGACGACGTCGATCTCGCCGGTGGCGCCGAGGGCGCGCTTGGTGAGTTCACGGGCGGCGCGCAACTGGTTGAAATCCGCTGGCAGCGAAATGACCCGGCAATTGTCGTCCCGACCGGCTAGTTCACCGCCGAGCAGGGCGGTTTCCGCAGGGTCGGCGCCGTGCAGCAATAATGTCGAACTGAGCCCGACCATTCGTCGAGCGATCTCGCTGCCGAGCCGGCCGGTCGCCCCGAGCACCAGGGTGGTTCTGCGCGAGGCACCCATCTGCCCGCTCCGTCCCTGCGACAATAACCGGCGGCCGCTCCGCCAGTCGTATCAGGGAAATCGGTTTCAGCGCGTTTCCGTTACTCGCAGCTACCGCGCATGTCGAGGCGGAGCGGAGTTATCCGGAATTCGGCGGAAAACCGGGTCAGCGGACGAGGAGAAATATCGCTCCGCCGACGATCGGGCCGACGAGTCCGCCCGCGATGGCCTGGGCGACGGTGTGGTCGCTCAACTGGACCCTGGACCAGCCGACCACGATCACGGCGAGCGCGAGCAGGCTCAGCAAGGCGCCATAGAGCAGCACTACGGTAGCGACGGCACCGCCCAGCACCGCTGTGTGGATCGAGATCTTCCATGCCTGAGTGATCGCTAGGCAGACGATCAAGGTCACCAGCATGGCGACGTCGAGCGCGATCAGGTCGCGTGGTGCGTGTCCGATGATCAGGATGGCGAGGCCCGCCGCGGTGAACACGCCGCAGAGGGTGAGCGGGATCAGCCTGCCTTCGCGGTTGCGTACGTGGTGTCCGTCCCAACGGCCTTTGCGGGCGCCGCTGATGATGAACGCCATCGGCGCGATGCTGGAGCACACTGCCACGATCAGGCCCCAGCCGAAGGTCGGGCCGACCCGGTAGCCGGTGGCGTGCCAGGCAACGGCCAGGGACAGCAGGACCACCACGATGGCGGGACTGAACACTTCGGTCACGATCCTGGCGGCCAGCCTGCGGGCCGAGCCCTCGGGTGCGCTGCCGGGGATCGCGCCGTTCTGGGCGTCATCTTCGACGGTCGACACCGGTGAACCTCGATCCTGGAGTGGTGGTTGTGCTCACGATTGAGCGAAAGTTACCCAAAACGGTCATCGGCGGCTGATGACTAGTGGCGAGTTCCGCTTGACGGATGCACAGTAGAAGATATCTTCCCGCATCACTGGCACCGCTTCGCGACAACGCGTTCGGGGCCGTCGAGAGCAAGCGACATCCAGCGCCAGCGAGGAGCCACCGGTGAATGAGCAACGGCGCCGTGATCGGATCGTCGTCGGCATCGACGAGGGCGCGCAGAGCGCGCTCGCGGTGGAGTGGGCGGCCCGGGAGGCCGAGGCGGCCGGGCTGCGACTGGTGCTGGTGCACTGCGAGACCGACCGCTACGCGACGGCCGTGATCGACCCCGGCATCGTGCCCGCGATGGAGTTGAGCTCGCAGGGCACGGATTCCCGCGCGTTGATCGAGGACACCATCGCGCTGGTCGGGCAGATCGCGCCGGGCGTGGACATCAGCACGCACATCGAACCGGGCAGCCCGGTCGGGGTTCTGGCCCAGCAGGCCGAATCCGCGGCCATGGTGGTGCTCGGCAGCGAGGGGTCGGGGTTGTTCTCCGAGCTGGTTTTCGGGACCGTGTGCGGCACGCTCGCGGTGCGCAGCCGCTGTCCCGTCGTTGCCGTACGGGCGCATCCGCAGCCGATCCGGCCGGGCGCGCCGATCGCGGTCGGCGTGGACGGTACGCCGGTTTCGGTGCCGGCCATGGCTTTCGCGTTCGATCTTGCCGACCGCCACCAGGTCGGGGTGCACGCGGTGCACGCGATCCCTGGCGCGGTGCACCGGGACGCCGAGGAGCAGGCGCGGCGGCGGTGGAACACGGCCGATTCGCTCGCGGAGTTCGCAACTCGGTATCCACAGGTACACATCGACATCGACTTCCCGGTCGGCGATCCGGTGCCCACGTTGGCAAAAGTTGCCGGGACGTCGCAGTTGTTGGTTGTCGGTTCACGTGGACATGGCGTGGCGGCCGGGTTGCTGTCCGGTTCGGTCAGTCAGGCGCTGCTGCGCACCGTGCGGGGGCCGATCGCGGTGGTGCGCAAGGGCGGAAAGGGAAACTGATCAGTCCTGCGGCTTGTGCTCGTATTCGGCCAGTTTGCGGCGTAGCACCTTGCCGGTGGGGTTGCGCGGGAGTTCTTCGAGGAAGATGACTTCGCGCGGGACCTTGTAGCGGGCCAGGTTCGCCCGCACGTGCGCCTTGATCTCGGCCTCTTCCAGGGTTGTGCCCTGCGCGGCGACGACGAACGCGCGCAGCCGCTGGCCGAAGTCGGCGTCCTCGACCCCGATCACCACCACGTCGGCGATGTCCGGGCGCTCCAGCAGCAGGTTCTCGATCTCGGCCGGGTACACGTTCTCCCCGCCGGAGACGATCATGTCGTCGTCGCGTCCGTCCACGAACAACAGACCGGCCGAGTCGACGTGGCCGACGTCGCCGCTGGAGAGCAGGCCGTCGATGATCTCCTTGTGACCGCCTCCGGTGTAGCCGCCGAAGGCGAGTTCGCTGCCGACGAAGATGCGGCCCTTGACGTCGGCACCGGTGACGCGGTTGCCCTGCTTGTCGTAGAGCCGGACGACGCACCCGCGCGGAGGCCTGCCGACGGTGCCGGGCGCGGCGAGCAATTCCTCCGGGGTCGCGATGCTGGCGACGGCGACTTCGGTTGAGCCGTACAGGTTGTACAGCACCGGGCCGAACGCGTGGATCGCCCGGTTGCTCACGTCGGGCGGGAGCAGCGAACCGGCCGTGATCATCACCCGCAGGCTGCTGGTGTCGTAGCGGGCCAGTACCTCCTCGCCGAGGTCGAGGATGCGGGCCAACTGCGTGGGCACCAGGACCAGGCCGGTGCAGTGGTTCTCGGCCAGCTCGCGCAGCGTCTCCTCCGGGTTGAACCGGCGCCGGACGACGACCGTGGTGCCCAGCGCCAGCGAGAGGATCAGCTGGGAAAGGCCGGTGGCGTGGAACATCGGTGAGCCGATGAAGGTGGCACCGCCGACGCGCAGCGGGATCCGCTCGACGAAGTGGGTGGCGCCGAGTACGCCGGTGACGTGCCGGGGTGCGCCCTTGGGCGTGCCGGTGGTGCCGCTGGTGAGCAGCACCAGCCCACCCGGCTTGGGCGGCGCGGCCACCGGACCGTCGGTGGTGCTTGCGATCAGCTCGTCCAGCTTGGGCAGATCCGGGTCGACGGTGTCCGGGTCGTCCAGCCAGGCCAGGTAGCGCGGGACATCAGCGGGCACGTCGCCGAGCAGGTCGCTGAACTCCTGGTCGAAGGCGAGCGCGGCAACACCCTCGCGGGCAACCACATCGGTGAGCTGCGGTTTGCTGAAGCCGGTGTTCATGAGCAGCAGGCGGGCGCCGATCTTGGCCGCGCCGAGCATGCAGTCGAGCAGGCCGCGGTGGTCCCTGGCCAGCACCGCGATCACCGAGTCGGCCCGCACGCCGCGAACCGACCAGGCGCGGGCCAGGGCGTTGGAGCGGCGGTCGAGCTGGTCGAAGGTGAGCGGGCCGAGCTCGTCGACGAGGGCGAGGGCGTGCCCGTCGCGTTGCGCGGCGATGTGCGCGGCACCGGCGAGCGGGCCGAAGCGGCGGACCGCGAGCAGTGAGCGCAGGCCCTCGTCCGGCCGCATCGGGTCGAGCAGGCCGGCCTTGCGCAGCGAGTCGACCCGAACCGGCAGGTCGAGCAGCCGCCCGACGTAGTCCGGCACGCAGGAAAGCAACTCCAGCACGTGATCTCCAGTGATCAGTTGGCGCGGTCGGTGACGCAAGGGGACGTACCCAGTACTTAAGGACACATACCACCGGTACGTCAACAGCGGCCTCGGGCTGTCGGTGCTCGGGCGCACAATCGACACCGTGCTCGCGGCAGTCGTTCCCGAACCCGGCGGTGGCGGCCGGCTGCGCCTGCTCGACGAGCGGGGCGAGCCGGCCGGACCGGCGGAGTCAACTGCCGACCTGGCCAAGAGCGTCGCGGCGATCGAGGAGGAGCACCACCCTCGGTGGATCTGGCCGTCGACGGCCGAGTTGTACCCCGTGCTGCTGGCGGCGGGGGTGCGGGTCGATCGCTGTCACGATCTCGGTCTTGCCGAGGGGCTGCTGCTGAACTATGCCGGCCGGCACGGCGAGCCGCGCGGGCTGCCCTCGGCTTGGGCGCGGGTGGCCGGGCTGCCGGTGCCGGCGGACGCACCGCCGCCCAAGCAGCTGGAGCAGCCGGTGCTGTTCGAGCCGGACCCGGACATTCTGCCGGGTGGGGCCGATCCGTTGGACGCGATCGTCGCTGTACACGCCGACCAGCGGGAACGGCTGGCCGCGGCGGAGATCGCGGACCGGCTCCGGCTGTTGGTCGCGGCCGAGTCGGCCAGTGCGCTGGTCGCGGCGGAGATGAGCCATCACGGCCTGCCCTGGCGGGTGGACATCCACCAGCGACTGCTCACCGACGCGCTCGGGCCGCGACCGATGCCCGGCGCGCGACCGCGCAAACTGATCGAGCTGGGCGAAGCGGTCACCGCTGCGTTCGGCGGCCGGGAGGTCAATCCGGACGCGCCGCCGAGCGTGGTGCGCGCGTTCAAGCGGATCGGCATCGACGTGCCGTCCAGTCGCGCCTGGGTGCTCAAGCAGGTCGACCATCCGGCGGTCGCGCCGCTGCTGGAGTACAAGGAACTGTCGCGGCTCTACGCGGCGCACGGTTGGTCGTGGCTGGAATCGTGGGTCCGTAATGGACGGTTCCGGCCGGAATACGTTGTCGGTGGGGTGATCTCAGGTCGCTGGGCCACGCGGGGCGGTGCCGCTTTGCAGCTGCCCAAGCTGCTGCGCGCGGCGGTGTTGGCCGAGCCGGGCTGGTCGCTGGTTGTCGCGGACGCATCGCAGCTGGAGCCGAGGGTGCTGGCCGCGTTGTCCGACGATCGCAGGCTGGCCGAGGTCGCCGCGGACGTCGACCTGTACGCGAGCCTGGCAACGGACTCCTTCGAGGGCGAACGCGGCCGGGCCAAGATCGCCATGCTTTCCGCGATGTACGGCGGGACCAGCGGCGAGGCCGGGCCGTTGTTGGCCACGCTGCGCCGCCGCTTCCCGGACGCGGTCGGCTATGTCGAGGACGCGGCACGCGCCGGCGAGGAAGGGCTGATGGTCCGATCGCGGCTCGGCCGGACCTCGCCGCCCGCCTCGGAACTGGTCCGCGAACTGGGCGAGGAGGCCGACGAACGCCGCTCCCGGCAGGCCGCGCGGAACTGGGGCCGGTTCACCCGCAACTTCGTGGTGCAGGCCAGCGCCGCGGACTGGACCGCGGCGCTGCTGGCCGGCCTGCGCGGGCAGCTCGCCCAGCACGCGCCACGGGCCGAACTGGTCTTCTTCCAGCACGACGAGGTGCTGGTGCACTGCCCGCGCGAGGATGCCGACACGGTCGTCGCCGAGATCGGCACGGCCGCCCAACAGGCGAGCAAGCTGGTCTTTCCCGGCACTCGGGTGCGGTTTCCGTTGCACGCCAAGGTGGTCGACTGTTACGCCGACGCGAAGTGAATCTACGGCTGCTGACCGTAGCCTTGGGGGCCGTAGCCGGGCTGCGGTTGCCCAGGGTGGGGCTGCTGCGGGGTGTGCTGGCCGTAACCGGGCTGCGGCTGGTTGAAGCCGGACTGGTTGAAACCCTGCTGCGGCGCGAGGCCGGGCTGCTGCTGCGCGAAGCCCTGCTGCGGCGCGAAGCCCTGCTGCTGCGGCGCGAAGCCTTGCTGCGGCTGGAAGCCGGGCTGGCTGCCACCGGGCTGCGGGAAGCCGCCAGACTGGGGGAAGCTGGGCTGCGGCTGGTTGAAACCGGGCTGCTGCTGCGGCGCGCCGTAGGACTGCTGCGGCGGCGGGTAACCGAAGCCCTGCTGTTGCTGGAGGTGCTGCGCGGGGGCGATCGAGCCGCCGCGCCTTCCCACCAGCAACGGGATGACGAGTATGGCCAGACCCGCGGTGCCGACCACAAGGCCGATCCACGGTTGCAGGCTGTTGGCCCACATGAGCAGAGTGAACTGGAAGTCGGTGAAGCTCATCAGCACCGACCCGTAGCCGATCACCATCAACGTGATGCTCAGCCGTAACAGATAATTTCCCGAACCCCGTCGTGCCATGGCCCCTCCCTGGTTGTCGGCCGTGACCATACAGACGCACCCGAGGCCGCGTTGGTTTCGTTTTCTTTCTGAGATCAGTCGCGGTGCAGCGCGTCCGGGGTCAACTCGTGCACGGAGCGATGCCCGGCGAGGCCGAGGGTGAGGTCCAGTTCGGCCATGATGCCGCGGAGCACCTGGCGAACCCCGTCCTCGCCGGCAAGGCCGAGCGCGTAGGCATAGGGCCTGCCGACGCATACCGCCTTGGCTCCGAGCGCGAGCGCCTTGAACGCGTCGGCGCCGGTGCGGATGCCCGAGTCGAACAGGACGGTCAACCGGTCGCCGACCGCGGCGACGATGCCGGGCAGCGCGTCCAGCGAGCCGATCGCACCGTCCACCTGTCGACCGCCGTGGTTGGACACCACGATGCCGTCCACACCTGCGTCGGCGGCGAGCCGGGCGTCCTGGACGTGCTGGATGCCCTTGAGCACCAGCGGACCGTCCCAGTGTTCGCGGATGAACGCCAGGTCGTCCCAGGTACGGTCGGTGCCGGTGAAGGTCGGGATCCACTTGCCGACGGCCGGACCGAGGTCCTCGGTGGGCGGTTTGTCCAGGCCGGCGAGGAAGGCCGGGTCGGAGAAGGGCACCGCCGTGCCGATGCCTCGGATGAAGGGCAGGTAGGCCCTGTCCAGGTCGGTCGGCCGCCAGGCCAGGGTCCAGGTGTCGAGGGTGATCACCAGGACGCTGAAGCCCGCTGCCCTGGCGCGGCGCAGGATGCTGGCGCAGACGGCGTCGTCGTTGGGCCGATAGAGCTGGAACCACCTCGGCCCGTCGCCACTGGCCTCGGCGACCTCCTCGATGGTGTGCGAAGACGCCGTCGACATGATCATCGGCACACCAAGCGAAGCGGCGGCGCGCGCGGTGGCGAGTTCGCCGTCGGGGTGGAAGATCGACTGGACGCCGACCGGGGCCAGCATGACCGGGGCCGGCAACTCGGTGCCGAGGACGGTGGTGGCGAGTTTGCGGTCGGTCGAACCGGTGTACATCCTCGGCACGATCTTCCACCGGTTGAACGCGGTCAGGTTGGCCCGATCGGTGGCGCCGTCGCCGGCACCGCCCGCGATGTAGCCGAACGGTCCTGGCTCCATCACCTCGCGGGCCGCGGCTTGCAGGTTCATCGGGTTCGTGGAGATCACCGGGTAGTGGTCGGCGAGACCGTATGCGTAGATCTCGCTCTGGAAGTCGGCGGCACGACCGGTCACGGGGCCCTCCTTGGCGACAGCGACTGGGCGGAGCCGGGTCCGCACACCCCGCTCCGCCGTCCACAGTCGACCTTACGGCCTCGGCGTTCATCGCCTGCAACTGGTAGTGACCGCCACCCCTTTGACTGTGAACGACATCGTGTTACCGCGTGCGCTGTCGCCTGGCTCGAATGGTCGACCGCCGTCCTCGTTCGGCGTAAGAATCGCAATGTTTCGGCGTGCTGCGTCATTAGCGTCCAATAGGAAGGCTTTTGTCGGGACGAAATGAGACAATGCGCTGGTGAGCGAGAAAAACAATGGGATCCGGCCGTGGGATCCACTCCTCGACCTGCCGCGACTGGTCGAGGTCAACACGGCGGCCGGTCGGTTGTTCGCCGAACACGGTCTGGTGTTGCCGGAGGACAACCCCACCATCGAACTGCTCGCCGCCGACCACGTACTCGTGGCCAATGCGCCGCACCCGGTGGGATTCGCGATCCTGAACAAGCTCGACGGCCACGCGCACCTCGCCGAATTGGCCGTGCACCCGGACTACGGCCGACGCGGTATCGGCGGTGCGCTGCTGCGCCGATCCCGGCTCTGGGCCGAGGAACAGGGCTACCGCGCGATCACCCTGACCACTTTCGTTGACATACCGTGGAACGCGCCCTGGTACGCGGCCCGCGGCTTCACCGCGTTCGCCGCCGACGAATGGGGCCCCGGCCTACGCGATCAGTGGGAGGCCGAAGGCGCCGCCGGCATCATGATCGCCCCGCGCATCGCGATGATCAGTTCCTGGTAGTCACCAGGGCGGGTTCTCCACCGCGGCAGGCCCCCAGCTCTGTCGCAGCAGGGCGAGCAGCAGCTCGAAACAGTGCGCCTGGGCCGGATCCAAACCGGCGGCGGCCGCGCGCACGAAGTCACGTTGCCGGCTGCCACCGACCGGCGCGTTGCGCACGTGTTCGGGGATGAGCCGGGCGACCTCCCTGCCCAGTTCCGCGACCGCGTTGGCCAACTCGGCCACGGCCGGGTCGTCCGGCGAGCGTCCGCGCAGCGCGTCGAACCGGACCGAGAGCTGGTGGGTGCGCTCGGTGAACTCGGCTTCCGCGAACACCGCGTGATAGCCCTTGAGGTCACCGGGAGTCACCTCGCCCGCGAGCAACTCGAACAGCGCAGTGATCAACCGCTCCCTGGTCACGCCGGGTTGACTGGCGGTCACCCGGTCCAGGTCGGTGAGCACCTCGACGAGCTGTGCGGAGAAGTTGGACGCGCTCGCGTTGGCAAGCAGCTCGGCGATCCGCTGGCGCCGCGCGCCGATGCGACGCTGCGCTTCGGCCAGATCCGCGTCGAGCTCGCTCAGGATCTCGCGGATGTCGCGGCCCTGGTCGTCGACCAGGATCTCGGCGGCCTGGTCCAGGCTCAGTCCGAGTTCCACCAGCCTGCGGATCCGCAACAGCAGCACGGCGTCGCGCAGCTCGTACGTGCGGTAGCCGCCGGGCGCGCGCCGCGGCTCGGGAAGCAACCCGAGTCGGTGGTAGTGGCGGATCGCGCGCGTCGATATCCCAGCCAGCTCGGCCAGTTCCCCGATGCGCAGCATGCCTGCCTCCCGGCCCACCC
>DASYBO010000673.1:0-6468 GCA_036500685.1 Pseudonocardiaceae bacterium
GACCGTTACTTTCTGACCAGATGCGGGGCTCAACGATGAGAATCCGAACCGGACTGTTGACCGTCGGCGTCGCCGGCTGCCTCGTGCTGACCGGCTGCATCGGCCAGTCACCTGCCAGCAGCGGCAACTCGGACACGCAGCTCAACGCGAACGCCAAGGACGTCACGCTGAGCATCTCGTCCAACTCGATCGTCGGCGGCAAGAACGACACCGGCGCGCGGTGGATCACCCAGTACGTGATCCCGGCGTTCACGCAGATGGAGAAGGCCAAGGGCGTCACCGTGCACCTCACGTTCAACGGTGACGGCTCCGACGACGGCAGCTACCAACAGAAACAAATTCTCGCCCTGCGCACCGGCGGCGGTGGCGACATCCTGGAGACCGACGGCACGGACGTCGGCGACTACTCGGAGAGCGGCCTGATCAAGCCGCTTGGCGCGGTGGTCGGCCAGGACGAGGTGAGCGGCTGGTCCGGCTGGAACCAGATCTCCAAGTCCGTGCAGCAACTCGACGAGTACAACGGCCAGTCGTACGCGATTCCGATCGGCACCGACGGCCGGGTGCTCTACTACAACAAGAACCTCTTCGCCCAGGCAGGCCTGCCGGCCAACTGGCAGCCCACGAGCTGGAACGACATCATCACTGCCGCGCAGGCGCTCAAGCGGGTGCCGGGCGTGACGCCGATCCAGCTCGACGGCGGCACCGCGATGACCGAGACCACCACGGTCAACGGCTTCCTGCCGATGCTGGCCGGCGCGGGCCAACTGCTCTTCGCCAACGGCAAGTGGCAGGGCAACACCTCGGCGATGCGCGCGGCGCTCGGCTTCTACCAGCAGATCTTCGCGCAGGGCCTGGCCGACCCTGTCCTCGACGAGGAAGCACAGGGCCGCGACCAGTCCTTCGCCGAATTCGCCGCGAACAAGATCGGCATCTACGCGGAGAGCGACTACATGTGGCGCTCGATCCTGTCCCCGACCGTCGGCAACGACAAGATGGCCAACCGGGACAGCGCGGTCGGCTACGCGTTGATCCCCGCGCAGACCCCGGGCAGCGGCATCGGCGGCCAGAGCTTCGTCAGCTACTCCGGTGGCGGCGTGCGGCTGATCAACCCGCACACCAAGTACCCGCAGCAGGCGTGGGCCCTGCTCACCTTCATGGCATCGGCGCCCGCGCTGGAGACCTACGAGACCCAGTACCTCGGCGGCGCCACGCAGGTCACCGGCAACACGACCGTGGACAGCAAGCTGCTGGCCGCCGATCCGTTGCTGGACTTCGTCTCCACCAAGGCCCTGCCGGTCACCCACTTCCGTCCGTCCGAAGGTTCCTACACACAGGTTTCCGCGCTCGTCCAGCAGGCAACCGCCGACGTGATCAGCGGCAAGTCACCCGCCGACGCGGCAGCGGCCTACGCGACAGCGCTGGAGAAGGCGGTCGGTAAGGGCAACGTTGTCAACAACTGAGCTGCCCGCCGAGACCGGCTCGCGGAAAAGGCAGCGGCGCCTTGACGTCGCCGGTCTCGGCGTGCCGCGCGCCGTGGCCTTCATCGCGCCCGCGCTCATCATCATCGCGGTGTTCCTGGTCTTTCCGGCGCTGTGGACGATCTACATCGGGGCGACCAACTTCGAGCTGACCGGGCCGAACTCGATCAACCCACAGTTCGTCGGCCTCGGCAACATCACCAACGCGGTCACCGACCCGCAGTTCGTCAACTCGCTGCTGCTGACCATCATCTACGTCGGTGGCTCGGCCGTGATCGGCCAGAACCTGCTCGGGTTCCTGCTGGCCTGGCTGATGCGTTCCACCCCGCGCCTGCTGCGCAGCATCGTGCAGGGGCTCATCCTGCTGGCCTGGATCCTGCCCGGCACGGTCGTCGCCTTCCTCTGGTTCGCTCTGCTCGACCGCAACTCGGGCACGTTGAACGCGCTGCTGGGCAACCATTCCACGGCCTGGTTGATCCGGTACCCGATGCTGTCGCTGATCTTCTTCAACACCTGGCGCGGCACCGCGTTCTCGATGATGCTCTACGGTTCGGCGCTGTCCACGGTCCCGCCGACCCAGCTGGAGATCGCGCGGCTGTCCGGGGCGCGCGGGTTCCAGCTGATGAAGGACGTGGTGTTCCCGCACATCCGCGGCCACGTGCTCACCAACACCCTGCTGATCACGCTCTGGACCGCGAACGACTTCTCGCCCTTCCTGCTCACCGCGGGCGGCCCGAACCACGCCTCCGAGGTGCTGCCGGTGTTCATCTACGACCAGGCGCTCAACAGCAGCCAGTTCGGCTACGCGTCGGCGATCTCGGTGCTGCTGCTCGTGGTCAACCTGATCATCGCCCTGCTCTACCTGCGGCTGCTGCGGCGGCGATCATGACCGTATCCCCGCCCGTCACGGGTACCGCACCCGTTGGCAAGGTGCCGAAGCCGGTCCGGTTCGGGCCGCGCTGGGTGGTCGGCCGGATCGGGTTCTACGTGCTGATCGCGGTCATCATGGTGTTCTTCGCGGTGCCGATGCTCTGGCTCGCCTCGGAGCCCTTCGACGCCAACCCCGGCCTGTCCGCGCACTGGCCACAGTGGACGTTGCACAACTTCGTGACCACGTTCCGCAATCCCAACCTGATCCCGTCGATCATCAACTCGCTGATCCTGTGCGGCGCCGCCACCCTGATCACCATCGTGCTCGCCGCGCTGGCCGCCTATGTGCTCTCCCGAGTCCGCATTCCCGGCCGCGACGCGCTGCTCTACGTCCTGCTGCTGCTCTCCAGCGTGGTCACCGGCACCGCGGCCATGGTGCCGATCTACCTGATGATGTACGAGCTGGGCCTGATCAACTCGGTGCTCGGCACATCGGTTGTGCTCTCCGGTGGCCTGCTGCCGGCGGCGATCTTCATGCTCAAGGACTTCGTCGACGGCGTCCCGCGCTCCTACGAGGAATCGGCAAGGGTGTTCGGCGCGTCGCCGCGCCAGGTCCTCACCCACATCGTGCTGCCGGTCGCCCGGCCGGGCATCGCCACCATCCTGGTGTGGTCGTTCATCCAGGCCTGGGGAAACTTCCTGCTGCCGTTCCTGCTGTTGCAGGACACCAGCAAGCAGCCGGCCGCGGTCATCATCCACACCCTGCAGAACGAGGGCGGCGGCGTCGACCTGGGTAGCCTGCCGGTGTTCTCGCTGCTGTACTCGATCCCGGTTGTCGTGCTCTACCTGTTGGTGAACGGGCGATACGGCTTCCGCTTCCACGGAGGGATCAAAGGCTGATGGCCGGCATCGACGTCCGCGACCTGTCGACCGTGTACCCGAACGGGGTGCGCGCGGTGGACGGGCTGGATCTGCGCATCAACGACGGCGAGTTCTTCGCGCTGCTCGGCCCGTCCGGCTGCGGCAAGACCACGCTGCTGCGCACGATCGCCGGCCTGGAACAGGCCAGCGAGGGCACCGTCAGCATCGGCGAGCGGGACGTCACCCGACTCGAACCGGGCAAGCGCAACGTGGCCATGGTCTTCCAGGACTACGCCCTGTTCCCGCACATGACCGTGGCCGAGAACATCGCCTACCCGCTGCGGGTGCGGCACGAGTCGCGGGAGAAGCGGCGCGCGGTCGCCGAGGAGACCAGCGCCGAACTGAGCCTTGCCGACTACCTCGACCGGCGCCCCGGCCAGCTCTCCGGCGGCCAGCAGCAGCGCGTCGCGCTGGCCCGCGCCATCGCGATGAGCGCCGACGTGCTGCTGCTCGACGAGCCGCTGTCCAATCTGGACGCCCGCCTTCGCCTTGAGGCGCGAACGTTCCTCAAGCGCCTGCAACGCGAACTCAAGCTGACCACGGTCTTCGTCACCCACGACCAGGCCGAGGCGCTGGCGCTGGCCGACCGGATCGCGGTGCTCGAAGCAGGCCACCTTCGCCAGCTCGGCACCCCGCGCGAGGTCTTCCAGCGCCCCGCCGACACCTTCGTCGCCAACTTCATCGGCTCGACCCCGATGAACCTGCTCGACGGCACCGTCACCGCCGACCACATCGAGGCGGCAGGCGCCCGGCTCCCCCGCCACGACAGCGTGAACCTCGCCGGCGGCCCGATCAAGCTCGGCATCCGCCCGGAATACCTGACGCTGCGCCCGGCCGACGAACCCGGTGGCATCACCGGCAAGGTGTCGATCGTGGAGAACCTCGGTGTCACCGCACTGGTCATCCTGGACTGCCAGGACGGCATCCAGCTCGGCGTCACCGTGCACGAGGCGGACGAGCCCTCGGTCGGCGACACCCTCACCGCCGTCCCCGAGCCCGGCCGCATCCTGTTGTTCGACGCCGAATCCGGGAAGTTGATCAGCTAGCATTTCCTGTGCTGAAATTGCCGCATCGGCTCACTCTTCGTCGTCGAGTATCTCGGACTCCTGCGGGCGATAGTGGTCCTCGGCCAACGCGGCGATGACGTCCTTGGACGTGGTCTCGTCCAGCGCGACCGCGGACAGCGCGGCGAACACCTTCTGATACGCCGCGACCTCCTCGGGTTCCTCCATGAAGTGACCGGCGATCTCCTCCTCAAGGTAGACAACGGGTTCGAAGTCGGCGAACTCCATCAGGCAGCACGAGCCGGCAAGGCCTGCGTGCGCGCCCGCGGCGGCCGGGATGAGGCGGATGTTCACATAGGAGCGCACGGCCATCCGCAGCAGGTGGTGCAACTGCTCGGACATCACCTCGTAGCCGCCGATGGGCAGGTGCAGCGCGAGTTCGTGGATGTAGAAGGCGCAGTTGGGCGGTTGGCTCCTGGAGAACACCACCTGGTCGGCCACGCGCGCGCTCACGCGTTCCTCGATGGCGTCGAAGGAGACGTTGACCATCCGCGAGACGACCGAGCGCGCATAGTTCTCGGTCTGCAGCAGGTAGGGCACGAACGCGGCGTGGAAGTCGCTGATGCGCAACGCCTTGCGCTGGTGTTCGGCCAGGGTGTGCGACTGTTCTGACTGCAGCCAGCCAAGGGCGCTCTGTTCCCTGGTCAGCCGGAGCAGTTGCTCGCGCTGGTCGCCGACCACTCCACACAGCGCGAGCATGGCGGACACTTCGACCTCGGTGACACCGATGCGTCCGGTGAGGAACCGGGACACCCGGGATTCCGACCAGCCGAGCAGTTCGGAGAGGCGTTTGCCGCTGAAGTTGGCGCGTTCCATCGCCAGTCGCAGGGCATTGCCCAACTCCCGGCTGCGCACGGTCGACCGTCCGTCGATCATGTGGGACCTCCTGATCATCTTCGCGCGGCGAGAATAGAACGACCGCCCGACAAGTCCAGAGGGTTCCGGGGAAATTACTACTAAAGAGAAATACATTGTCCTTGCCGAAAGGACAATTCTACCACTTGGTAATCGACGGGAGAATTACTCGGCGCAGCTTATCAGGCGGGCACCGGAGCGATACATATCTGGTCACGGCCTTGTGTCTTGGCCCGATAGAGGGCTGCGTCGGCTGCAAGGAGCAAACCGTCCATGCTCCGCGCGCCCGAACTCGGATACCCCGAGACGCCGATGGAGACGGTCAGGTTGGACACGGTCGCCGGGCCGTCATTGGTCAGGACGTCGATAACCAACGAGTTGATGCACCGCCGCAGCCGCTCGGCGATCGCGATCACCGTGCTCGGACCGGCGTCCGGTACGAAGGCCACGAATTCATCGCCGCCCCAGCGGCCGAATTCGATGCCGGCGCCCACCTCGGCCACGACGCTCTGCGCGACCTTCTGCAGCACCGCGTCGCCTGCGAGGTGCCCGTGTTTGTCGTTGACCTGCTTCAAGTGATCGAGATCGAGCATGAGTACGGCCAGATTGGCCTCGCTTGCCGCCGCCTTGTCCAGGGCGCGCCCTGCGATCTCGTGCCACCAGGCGCCGGTGTGCAGTCCGGTCTTCGGGTCGGTGCACGCGGCCTTGCGGTACTGCGGCAGCAGGATGGCGCGGTGCATGGCGATCAGGCCGAGCACGATGCCGACGATCAGCACCGGGTTGTAGATGACGATGCCGGCGGCGGCGATGCCGAGCCCGACCGAGCCGACCTCGATGATGCGCTCGCCGATGTTGTGGAAGACCTGGGCGGCGCGCGCGTTCGGTGACGAAATCAGGATCGCGGCGACGACCAGCGCGTAGTTGATGAACCAGCGCAGCGCGGCCGCGGCGAGGACTACTGCGAGTGACACCAGCGAAGTGGGTACACCTGGATGGGCACCGGGCCCGACCGCCAATACGATGGCGGCCACCTGAGTGGCGATCACGATCGAGGCGGTGGTGAACACCCAGCGATAAAGAGGTCGACGACCTCGCCAGACACGGACCCACGCCCAGACGTGGGTGAGTACCACCATGGCGAAAGCCAGGGTCACCGGAAAAATCATCACGGCCGCGAACGACCAGACCGTCTTGGTGTCCAGCCAGGGCGCCGCGCCCGAGGTGAGCTGCCGGACCTTGTCCACGCCACGGGAGAGGTCGATGTGGACGATCGCGCAGAC
>DASYBO010000674.1:0-2892 GCA_036500685.1 Pseudonocardiaceae bacterium
CGGCGATCCCTGCGCTCCTGGTCGACGTCACCGGGCCGGACGAGAAGCCTGCGCGGCTCTGCCGGTTCGACGGTGATCGGCGCGTCCGGGTTGAAGCCCAGAGTGATCAGGTACAACCGCAGGCGGTCGACCTCGGTGGGACGCTCGACCGCGGCGAACACGGCCTCGGCCAGTTGTGCGGAGTCCGTGCTGCGCACGCCGGAGAGGCTGAGCTGGTCGACGATCAGTTCGCTCGGCCGAGCCCAGCGCAGCTGCCAGTGCCCGCATCCTGCGCCGACCAACGCGTGCGCAAACACCGCGAACAGCGATTCGCGCAGCTGCGGTTCGTCGTCATCGTCGTCGGCTTCGGCCAGTGCCTCGGCCAGTTCCGGGCCGCGACCGGCCGCGAGCAGATCCAGCACGGTACCCAGCGTCGCCTCGGGCCCGGCCAGGCTTTCGGCGGCGGCCAGCAGGTCGCGAGTGGGAGCCCTCGGCGCGCGCAGCCGGGTGACCAGCCGCAGCCAACTGGGCACCGCGACCGACCGGACCCGGCCCAGGTCGTCGATGAACAGGCCGCCGAGGTCGGTCCACGGCCAGGTCGATGGCGGGCGCCCGGTCGGCTCCTCGGGGCGCTCGACATCGGTGCACCGTGCCAGGTTGCGTAATCGCGCGGCAAGGCCGGGATGGGAGTCGAAGGGCCGCTGCGGCACGTCCGCCGGGTCGGCCTCCTTGAGTTCGCGCAGCGCGTCGCGGCAGTCGGGCTGCTTGAGCAACGCGGCGAACGCGGCCACCGGATCGGCCGGCAACCGACCCGCTTCCAGGGCCGGGCGCAGGTAGTTGTCCTCGAACTCCTGCCAGATCGGCCGCAACGCGTACACGGCACGCAGCGCGTCCTCGGCGGCCGCGCGGCCGGCCAGCCGCACCGCGGTGCGGTCGGCCTCCAGTTCCTGGCGGCGGCGTACCGCGTGGGACAGCCGCGCGTAGGTGTTGGCGTAGGCGGTGAACAGCCGATGCGCGGTGTGCGTGGTGCGCAGGTTCTCGGTGATGCCGTCCATGGCGAGGTAGCCGCGATAGATCAACGCGGTCAGCCGGGTGTGCTTGCCCGCGTAGTGCCCGAGCTCGTGTCCGAGCAGCGCGCGCAGTTCGGGTCGGCTCAACCCGGCGAGCAGCGGAATGCCCAGGTAAAGGCAGCGGTGCCCGGGCAGCAGGCCGAGCAGCCGGGTGTTCTCGGTGACGGCAGCGTTGGCCTCGGCGGTCAGCATGATCTCGGCCGGCGCCGCGGTGCCGATCCGCTCGGCCAGTTCGTCGACCAACTGCCACAGTTTCGGTGCCTCGGCCGGACCGACCGGGATGGCCGCAGGCCGGGGCCGTCGCGCGCGGCGGACCGCGAACAGCCCGGTGAGGATCGCCATCAGGACCGGCACGCTGCCCAGCACCAGCGGTATCGCGGCGGCCGGGCTGTCGACTCGACCGTTCGCGTAGGCGTACATGAGCCAGCAGCCGCCGATGATCATGCCGCCGAGGAGCAGGAAGGAGCCGAGCGCGACCAGGTAGACCCCGGTGAGCAGCGCGACCGCGAGCAACGTGCGCAAGGTCGTCATCGCCGCCCCATGCTGCACACGATTACACCCACGGCCGCGCGCTGACTACCACCACAAGGATGATCGCCCGAACGGTCAACCCTCCACAGAGGATGGTCGAAGCGGGTTGAGTCGAGGTGGAGAGATTGTCCACCCGGATCTACGTCGGCGGATGCACGACATTGCCCTCGCGCGCTTCTAGCGTTTCTTCACGTCAGCAACACCGAGTGTCAAGGAATCGCGGAGGCATCATCGTCATGAGTGGGCCCATTGAGATCGTGCTGATTCTGGCGGTTGTCGGCTACGTGTTGGTGCGGCGGATGATGGGCGAGGCCGCCCAGGCCAAGCGGATGCTGTTGCTGCCGGGCGTGCTGGTTGTGATCGGCCTCACCCAGGCGGGCCCCGCGCTGCACTCCCCCGCCGCGGTCGTGTTCCTGCTGGTGTCCGCGGCGCTGTCGGTGGCGATCGGCGCGCTGCGCGGCGCCAGCGTCAAGATCAGCGACCGAGGCGGCGTCGCGTTCGTCCGCTACACCTGGGTCACCGTCGTGCTGTGGGTGGTCAACCTGTCCGTCAAGTTCGGCGCCAACTTCGTCTTCGCGCACATCGACCCGCACGCCGCAGCACTCGGCAACAGCCTGCTGGTCACGCTGGGGCTCGGCATCCTGGTCGAGGGCCTCGTGGTGATGGCGAAGGTGCTGCGTTCGGGCAGTCAGGTGATCTGGACCAGGGACCAGGCCGGCAACCCGCAGACCCGCTCGCCGCTGATGGACAACCTGCGCGAAAGCGTGAACGGCCGCCCCGTCGGCGCCCGCACCAACCGATCCGGATGGGATGCTGCCCAGCGGGATCGCCGCTACTGAACCTCGTCTACGGAGACGCCGCCGTGTCGTCGATCGAACCGGAAGCACCCGCCCGACCCTCCACCGCGAGGGCCGGGCGAGTGCCGTGGGCGAACTTCCGGGAAGTGTTGATCCGACCGGCCCTGACCGTCGCCGCCATCGTCATCACCACCTGGCAGCTGTGGACCCGGCCGCTGGTGGCGCCCCCGCTGGCGATCACCGTGTTCGTGCTGGTCGCCCTGCTGGCCGTGAGCACGATATGGCCAGGGCTGCGGCTCTCGGCTCGGACGCGGCTCCAGCTACTCGTCGCTTACGCGGTGCTGGCCGCCGTGCTGTTCCCGCTGACCCAGGCGACCTCGATGGCCTCCCTGTTCGCGTTCCTGGCCAGCGCGACGGCCGGTTTCACGCTGGCCTCCCGGCAGGCCGCGTTCGCCATCGCCGGAACCTGCGCGCTGGTCGCCTCGGCCGGCACCGCGCTCGTGACCGACCTGGCG
>DASYBO010000675.1:0-3376 GCA_036500685.1 Pseudonocardiaceae bacterium
CGAACTGGTGATGGGCGAGCGCCGGTGGCGGGCGTCCCAGCGAGCCGGGTTGGACACGATCCCGGCGATCGTGCGGGAGACCGCCGACGACGACATGCTGCGCAACGCGCTGCTGGAGAACATCCACCGTGTGCAGCTGAACCCGCTGGAAGAGGCGGCGGCTTATCAGCAGCTGCTGGAGGAGTTCGAGGTAACCCACGAGGAGTTGGCGAACAGGATCGGCCGCAGCCGCCCGGCGATCACCAACATGATCCGGTTGCTCAAGCTCCCCCTCCCGGTGCAGCGCCGGGTCGCGGCCGGCGTGCTGTCGGCCGGGCATGCCCGCGCTCTGCTCGGTCTTGAAGATCTCGGCGCGCAGGAAGAACTCGCCGCCCGGATCGTGGCCGAGGGACTGTCGGTGCGCGCCACCGAGGAGATCGTCACGCTGGCCAAGAATGAGCTGCCGGCCAAGCCGAAGCCCGCGCCGCGCAAACCGATGCAGGCGCCGGGGCTTCAGGAGGTCGCGGATCGGCTGTCGAACAGCTTCGACACCCGGGTGAAGGTCGAACTCGGTCGTCGAAAAGGCCGGATCGTCGTCGAATTCGCGTCAGTTGATGATCTTGAACGCATCGTCGAATTGATGGCAAAAAATGGTGCAAATGGGATTTAATTTTGGATGACCCAGGACACCAGGTCGTTTCGTCACGGTGACAGGAACTCTCCGTACAACCGATCTGGCAATGTGTTACTGGTGACGGGCGACGGCGCGCTCGACGAGACCGGCGAAAATGTCGCCGAGCGAGCGCCCGGCCGCGTCCGCCGCCATCGGCAGCAGTGAGGTTTCGGTCAGTCCCGGCGACACGTTCACTTCGAGGAACTGCACGGTGCCATCCGGCGTGACGATCGCATCCGTTCGCGACACGTCGCGCAACCCGAGCAGCTGGTGCGCGTTGATCGCCAACTCGGTCACCGCGCTCGCCGTCTTCGGCACCAACCGAGCCGGCGCATGGAAAGTCGTCAGTCCAGCGGTGTACCGCGCGGTGTAGTCGTAGATCCCGTGTTCCGGGACGATCTCCACCGGCGGCAGCGCCTCCGGCCCGTCCGGTCCATCGATCACGGTGAGCGCCACCTCGACCCCGGACACGAACTGTTCGGCCAACACCGTGTCGCCGTAGGCGAGGCAGCCGACCATCGCCGCCGGCAGCTCGCTCGCCTCCCGCACCACCTGTGCGCCCAGCGCGGATCCGCTCTGGTCCGGCTTGAGCATCAACGGCAGTCCGAGCCGCTCGACCATCGCGTCCAACACGGCCTGGGCGCCGAGTTCGCGGAACGTGCTGTGCGGCAGCACCACCCAGTCCGGCGTGGCAATGCCCGCGCGGGCCAGTTCGGCCTTGGCCGTCGGCTTGTCCCAGGCGCGTCGGCAGGCATGCGGGTCGGTGCCGACATAGGGCACGTCCAACATTTCCAGCACGCTCTGCACCGCGCCGTTCTCGCCTGCCCCACCGTGCAATGCCGCGATCACCGCGTCCGGGCGCGATTCACGCAGGCGGTGCACGAGGTTGGTGTCGACGTCCCACTCGTCGACGGTCAGTCCGACCGAACGCAGCGCGGAGGACAACCGCCGCCCGGAGCGCAACGACACCTCACGCTCATGGGACATCCCGCCGGAAAGGACTGCGACCCAACGGTCCGACACCGCGACTCCTGACATTGCTCGCTTTTGTGACGAGCGGATGCTACGCGAGATCGGGTGACGGGAACTGCGGGCCGGACACGGCGCGGGTGATCACCGGGCCGAACGTGCGGTAGAGCTCCAGCTCGTCGGCGAGCACGTTGGCCAGCCGCCGCACGCCCTCCCTGATCCGCTCCGGGGTGGGGTAGCAGAACGACAGGCGCATCTGCCGGCTGCCGAGACCGTCCGCGTAGAAGCCGGTGCCCGAGGCGTAAGCGACCCTGGCGGTGATCGCGCGGGGCAGCATCGCCTTGGTGTCCACTCCCTCGGGCACGGTCAGCCATACGTAGAAGCCGCCGTCCGGCCTTGTCCAGCTGCAGCCGGCCGGCAGATGGGCGTCCAGGGCGCCGAGCATGGCGTCGCGGCGCTCCCGATAGGTCTGCTGGAACAGCTTGATCTGGCCGCGCCAGTCGTGGGTGGCCAGGTAGCGGTTGACGATCATCTGGTTGATGGTCGGCGGGCACAGCGTCGCCGATTCGGCCGCCAGCACCAGCCGCTCACGCACCGCGTGCGGCGCTAGCACCCAGCCGACCCGCAGGCCCGCCGCGAACGTCTTGGAGAACGAGCCGAGGTAGACCACGTTGTCCCGGTCGTAGGAGCGCAGCGCCGGGTAGGTCTGGCCGTCGAAGCCGAGCAGCCCGTACGGGTTGTCCTCGACCACGAGCACGCCGGCCCGCGCGCAGATCTCGAGGATCTCCGCGCGCCGCGACACCGCCAGCGTCACGCCGGCCGGGTTGTGGAAGTTCGGGATGGTGTAGAGGAACTTGGCCCGGCGACCGGACGCGGTCACCGCGTCGATGGCCTCGCGCAGCGCCTGCGGGACAAGGCCGTCGTCGTCCATGGCCACGTGCACAACGTTGGCCTGGTAGGCCGAGAAGGACCCGAGCGCACCGACGTAGGAGGGGCCTTCGGCGAGGACGACATCGCCGGGATCGCAGAAGATCCTGGTGACCATGTCCAGGCCCATCTGGGAACCGACGGTGATCACCACGTCATCCGGATGGGCGTTGATGCCCTCCAGCGCCATGATCTCGCAGACCTGCTCCCGCAGCCCGACGATGCCCTGGGCCGAGCCGTACTGCAGGGCGACGAGGCCGTCGGTGGCGATCAGTTCGCCGATCTCGGCCGAGAGCGACTCCAGCGGCAGCGCGGCCAGGTTGGGCATGCCGCCTGCCAGCGAAACCACCTCGGGCCTGCTGGCCACGGCGAACAGGGCGCGGATCTCGGAGGCGGTCATGCCGGCGGTGCGGGCGGCATAGCGAGCCAGATGCGGATCGAGGCTGCGGGTGCTCGCCACGGCGGGCACCTGGGGCTGGTCACCGTTGCTCATCAGGGCCCTTTCCCGCGAGTTACCCGACACCCTCCGATGATGGCGGGTAAGTCGGACGAGTGTAACCGGCGCACCTGTCGGGCTAGTCACCTTTCGTCGGCGATCACATGCGCCTATGCTTTTTCCGTGCTCGACGCTGCCGTCGCAGCGGGCATTTGTCGGTAATTCGGGCTGGAGGTCGAGTGTCGGGACGCGTCGTGGGCGTCACACTGGACAACCTGGACCTGCTCCCCAAGCGCTGCCGGCGTTGCCTGTTCTGGGAAATCGCCCCGCACCTGCGGGAAGAAGCCGAGCAGTACGGGCAGACCGAGTTCGAAAAGGAAGCCTGGGTTTCC
>DASYBO010000676.1:0-4493 GCA_036500685.1 Pseudonocardiaceae bacterium
CGAGCAGGGTCGCGGCGATGACCAGGAACTCGGTGGTCTCGTCGAGGCTCCAGTCGTCCCCCATCGCCCTGATGTGCGCGATGAAGTCATCGGTGACCGTGTGCAGCGCGACCTCGGTCACGTCCAGTTCGTGCTGGGAGATCAGCTGGAGCAGCAGGTCGAACGGGCCCTCGAAGTTCGAGAGGCGGACCCGGAATCGGCCGTCGTCAACGGCAGGACCGGCCGACGCCTCGGCGTCGGGCTGCCGTGGCGCTTGGTCCACGGCGATCACCGTTCCGATTCCCGGCGGAGCCTGCGGACCAGCATCGACTCCTCGCCGCGCTCCTCGAAGTCGGCGAGCAGCACCGCCACCGCCTCGCGCACGATCCGGCCCCGGTCGGCGATGAGGCCGTGCTTGGCCCGCGCGACCAGCCGGGCGTGTTCCAACGCGTACAGCTCGTCCTCGGAGATGTAGACGGTGATCTTGGAGTCGTGCTTGCGGCGCCCGGAACTGGCCGAGTCGGTCGGTTCCGAGAGCTGGCGGGGGTCTGCTGGTGCTGGGACAACCGGAACGGTAGGCCGGAACAGTTCAGCCGCGCCAGGCAGTGATGGGCGGCGGTTCAACCGAGCAACCGCCGCAATCCAAGCGAACTCATCGTGCGATCACCTCGCGGGCCAGTTCGCGGTAGGCCTTGGCACCGGCCGAGCGGGGCGCCCAGCGGGTGATCGGCTCACCGGCCACGGTCGTTTCCGGGAAGCGGACGGTCCGGTTGATGACCGCGTCGAACACGGTGTCGCCGAACGCCTCGACGACCCTGGCCATGACCTCGCGGCAGTGCAGCGTTCTCGGGTCGAACATGGTCGGCAGGATGCCGGTGATCTCCAGCTTCGGGTTCAGCCGCTCGCGCACCTTCTCGATGGTGTCGATGAGCAGGGCGACGCCGCGCAGGCTGAAGAACTCGCATTCCAGCGGGATGATCACGCCGTCGGCGGCGGCGAGCGCGTTGACGGTGAGCAGGCCGAGTGAGGGCTGGCAGTCGACCAGGATGTAGTCGTACTTGTCGATCAGCGGCTTGAGCACCCTGATCAGGGTGTGTTCCCGGCCGACCTCGGACACCAGTTGCACTTCGGCGGCGGAGAGGTCGATGTTGCTGGGCAGCAGGTCCATGTCCTCGACGGTGGTGCGCATCACCACGTCCTCGACCCCGACGTCGCGCTCCATGATCGCGTTGTAGATGGTCTGTTCGAGGTGGTTCGGGTGCACGCCGAGGCCGACGGACAGGGCGCCCTGCGGGTCGAAGTCCACGAGCAGCACCCGGCGGCCGTATTCGGCCAGCGCCGCGCCGAGGTTGATGGTGGACGTCGTCTTGCCGACGCCACCCTTCTGGTTGCACAGGGCGAGAACCTTGGCCGGCCCGTGGTTGGCGATCAGCGCCGGTTCCGGGGTCCGCCTTCTGGCCCGTCCGGTGGCGCTGAGCGTGGCATTCGAGTTGTCCGGCTCCTCGTCGTAGACGGCCGGTGGTGGGGCAAGGTTCAGCTCGACCGAACGACCGTCAGGCAGCCGCGGCGCGGATGGCTGCGGTGTCGACATGGCGAACTGACTCCTTGTTGGTCGGCCTGGACTCCTCTGGCGCAGCCTATGCGGCGACCAGGACACCGGCAACGCGCCTCGCCGGTCAACACGGTTTCCGCAGCTTGTCGAGTGTGCCCTCAGACGCGGACCGAATAGACCGGGACGGCGACGGTGGCGGTGGCAACGGCCTCGGTGTCCTCCGTGCCGACCGCGGCCAGCACGACGTCGAGCAGGCCGGGGAACCGGACGTCGAGGTCGTCGCGGCGCACCGACAGCCAGCGCTGGGTGCCCTCGGGCCTTGTCCTGGTCACGCCGGCCTCGCGCAGTACCCGCAGGTGTTGGGACAGGGTGGACTTGGCCACGGCGACGTCGAGCCGGCCACACAGGGTCTCGCCGTGCGCCTCGAGTTGACGCAGCACGGCGAGTCGGGTCGGGTCGCTCAACGCGTGCAGCACGCCGACCAGTGTGATGTTCTCGCGCATGGGCTGATCAAGGTCGGAATGCACGCCAACCACCTCCGCTACCGCAGGCGACTTCGGCGCTTACCGTACCGGGTGACGCAAGTCTCGTGGCGGTCATCCGCGGGCGCGGGGATGAGCGGTCGCATAGACCTCGCGCAGGGTGTTCACGGTGACCAGGGTGTAGATCTGGGTGGTGGTCACCGAGGCGTGGCCGAGAAGTTCTTGTACGACACGGACATCGGCTCCGCCCTCCATCAAATGCGTCGCGAACGAATGCCTGAGGGTGTGTGGGGAGACCTCGGCGGTGATGCCGGCGCGGTCGGCTGCGGCCTTGAGAATGTGCCAGGCTCCCTGACGTGAGAGCCGTCCGCCGCGCGCGTTGAGGAACAACGCCGGCGTGCTCCTGGACATCAACGCGGACCGGACCCGCACCAGGTACGCGTCGACGGCGGCCAACGCCGGGCGGCCGACCGGGACAAGGCGCTGCTTGCCGCCCTTGCCATCGAGGATGGCCGTGCGCGCCTCCCGGTCGAGGTCGTCGACATCGAGGCCGACGGCTTCGGAGATGCGCGCGCCGGTCGAGTAGAGCAGTTCGAGCAGCGCCCGGTCGCGGATGGCCAACGGATCGTCCGCGCCCGGTTGTTCGAGCAGTCGGATCACGTCGTCCACCGGCAACGCCTTGGGCAGCCTGCGGGGCGGCTGCGGCGGCCGCACCTCGCGGGCATGATCCTGTTCGATCAGGCCCTCACGCACCGCGAAGCGGTGCAGGCCGCGCACGGCGACCACGGTCCGTGCCGCCGACGACGCGGCCAGCGGCGGATGCTCCGCGCCGCCCTCGCGCAACGCGGCGAGGAACTCACCGATGTGGTTCGCGGTGACCTCGCGCAGCTCGGTGATTCCCCGCCCACGCAGGTATTCGTCGTAACGCCGCAGGTCGCGGGCGTAGGAGTCGAGCGTGTTGCGCGCGGTGCCCCGCTCGACCGCGAGGTGGTCGAGATAACCGCTGATCACGCTCGCGATCGACACGGTGGCTCAGGCTTTGCCGCGCGCCGCGAACCGGGTCGGCCTGTTCTCCCACGGTGCGTCGGCAGGCCGACTGATGCCGGCACCGGAGAGCACGGTCTGCACGGCGAGGATCCCGGCCACCGCGGAAGCGTTGATGATCTCACCCGCCAACGCCATCCGCACGGCTTCGGCCACGTCGAAGCGTTGCACGACGAGGTCGGTTTCCTCATCGTCGGGCGGGATCTCCCGTGGCACGTCGTGCAGGCCGCGAGCCAGGAACACCCGCACCACCTCGTCGGTGAAGCCCGGCGACGCGGCCACGTCGACCAGGGTTTCCCAGTTGTCGGCGGCCAGGCCGACCTCTTCGGCCAGTTCCCGTGCTGCGGCTTCGCGTGGCGTTTCATCCTGCTCGTCGAGCAGGCCTGCGGGCAGTTCCCACAGCCGGTGGCCGAGCGGATGTCGGTACTGGTGGATCAGCACCAGTTGGTTCCGCTCGTCCAGCGCGGCCACCGCGACCGCGCCGTAGTGCTCGACGACCTCGCGACGCGCGACGCGGCCGCCGGGCATGGCGACCTCGTCCGCGCGCAGCGCGACGACCCTGCCGAGATAGATGTCCTGTGTGGACACCACGTCGAACTGGTGACGGGCCGGTGTGGTCACGACAGGGCCGCCGCGGTTTCCGGCAGTTCCACCGGGAGCCGGTCGGCGGTCAGGTAGCGCAGCGCGGCACCGACGAACGCGGCGAACAGCGGATGCGGCCTTGTCGGCCGGGACTTCAGTTCCGGGTGGGCCTGCGTGCCGACGAAGAACGGGTGCTTGTCGACGGACAGTTCGACGAACTCGACAAGGTGCCCGTCCGGCGACAGGCCCGAGAACTGCAGGCCGGACTTGGCCAGCCGGTCGCGGTAGGCGTTGTTCACCTCGTAGCGGTGGCGGTGCCGTTCGGACACCTCGGTCGAACCGTAAGCCCTGGCCGCCAAGGATCCCGGCGTCAGCGTCGCCGGGTAGGCGCCGAGCCGCATGGTGCCGCCCATGTCGCGTTCGCCCGCGATCACGTCGGTCTGGTCGGCCATGGTGGAGATGACCGGGTCCTTGGTGTTCTCGTCGAACTCGGCCGAGTTCGCGTCCACGATGCCGGCCAGGTCGCGGGCCACCTCGATCACCATGCACTGCAACCCGAGACACAACCCGAGCACCGGAATGCCGCGCGTGCGGGCATAGCGGATGGCACCGACCTTGCCCTCGATGCCGCGCACGCCGAAGCCGCCGGGGATCAGGACGCCGTCGACGCCCTTCAGCTCACGCGCGGCCGACTCGGGCGTCGCGCACCGGTCGCTCTTGACCCACCGGATGTTGACCCGGGTGTCGTTGGCGAACCCGCCGTGGCGCAGCGCCTCGGTGACCGAAAGGTACGCGTCGGGCAGGTCGATGTACTTGCCGACGAGCGCGATCGTGACCTCGTGGGAGGGCTGGTG
>DASYBO010000677.1:0-5896 GCA_036500685.1 Pseudonocardiaceae bacterium
GTGAACTTCATAATCGTCTCCTCAATGCTGACACCTCGGCGTGCCTCACCAGAGACGTCGGGGCCAACCACACCACCCGGACATGCGAGCCAGAGACGGTCAGCCGCTAACGGACGTGCCCTGCCAGGCGATGTTGTCAACGACGGCGTGCGTCGGGCGAGGAAGGCGGAGTCCCGTGCACGAGGCAGCGACGACGTGGGCCCTGGTGGTCGGGATCAACCGGTACGACGCGGCTGAGGTACGCCAACTGAAGGGCGCCGTCCCCGATGCGCTGGCCGCTGTGAGGTTTCTGCGCAGTCTCGGTGTGCCCGACGCCAACGTGCGCGTGCACCTCTCACCGACCGACCATGCCGACGTGGCCAAGGAAGGTATCTCGCCCCGTCCTGCTACCGAGAGTGCCATTTGGTCGTCGGTCAACTGGTTGGGACAGAATCGGGGCACTCGGCTGTTCGTGTTCCTGTTCGGCCACGGCCTCTACGAGCCGACAAACAAACGCCTGTTCTTGACCCAGGAGTTCGGCGTCGACGAAAACTGGACCAACCTGTCCATCGACCGCTACGTCGATTACTTCCGCAGCACCCGGTTCGAGCGCCAGTTCCTGATCATGGACGCGTGCAGCAACCTGCCCTACGCGCAGACTGTCCGAACCAAGATTCGGGCGGGCTATCTGGGACCGCAGAACGTGACCCCGAACCCAGCCAACTCGATGCTCATGTGCTTCGCCTGTCTCCCGAACGAGGTGGCGGAAGAGATCGATGGCCACGGACTGTTCGCCAAGAAGCTGTTCACCGGGCTAGATACCAACCAGCCCAACCGTCATGGGCTGCACTTGGACTGGACTACTGGCACCCTCGGCGTCGACCTCGCCAAGTTGATGGATAGGGCGGTGGTCATCGACGTCCAGGCTGACGCGGCGAGCCGCGAGCGATTCCAGCGGCCGGAGTGTGTCTCGGTTGGCGTGACGCGGCCCGAGCAGAACATCGCCTATCGCTTTCCCGATGGCCAGACGTTCGCGCTGTCGATCAACGTGCAGCCAGTCGACGCCATCGGCGTGGACGCGGTGCGGATCGAGGTCGTGCAGCCACCGTATTGGCGGCTGGTGCATAGTACATCCGCCGGCAACGCGGTGGTGCCGTTGACGGCGATACTGCCGGCCGGCACCAAAGCCGCTGTCAAGCCGTTTCTGCGGACCGGCTGGCGGGCGAGCCCGGACAGCCAGGAGGTGGTGGCCGACCGCGACCGGCCGGTGACCTTCGCGCTGGAACGGATCGGCGTCGACCCCGAGACGACGGATTGGATGCCGTGGCGGTCAGGTGTTCGGATGCAGGTTGCCGAGCGGTATGTGCTCAACTTCGAGCAGGATGGCCAGGTGGTGGAAATCCCCGCCCAGGACAACTACTTGTCGGCAGCCAAGGACCTGGGTTTCGACCAGGTGCCGCTGGCAGGAGAGACGATCGCGACCGGTATCCACATCTTCCCGCACGAGACCGGGCCGGAGTTCCTGATCACGGCGAAGGGGCGTTTAGGGGCAGAACATCTGGTCGAGGACTGGGCGGCGGCCCTGCGTAATGCCACCCCGAGCTGGATCGACGTCGCGACCAGCGTCGAGCTGTTCGAGCCGCCTACCGCTGTCAACAACCTCCGGCTGGTGCTGCCGCGCGGCGGAGCGGCACAACTGGCCGGTGTCCTAGCGAAAGCACCGACGGTGTGGATCGGTCCGCCGGACGCACCCGAGGACTCCGAAGCCGAACGGATCTCGCTTGCGCAGGTCGAAGAGCAACCGCTGCGTGCGGTCTCCTTCGATGCGGTTCGAGTTCGAGTCGATCTGCCGTGGGGCTCGTGGCATGCCGTTACTCGGCTATCGCCGTTCGCGTGCACGGACGTGACGCTGCCGGCGACGATCGGCGTCGCCCCGCTACGGGTGGCGTTGCGCGACGAACTGCGCCGCCGGCCACGGTTGCTCGGGGTCGGCGGACGAGCGGTGACCGGTCGCATCCGCGCCGGGCTGTTCGGACCAAGCGTGCCGTTAGCGTCCGTCCCCGCTGGCAGCGCGAAGTGGGGGCTGGGTCTGCCGTCCGACGTAGACGGACCATGCCTGGTAGAGCTGGGCGTGCGCACCAGGCTGTGTTTCCCGATCGTGCCCGGCCGCGCGTTCGGCGTCGACCGTTCCAAGCGGGGATTTCGGGTGGAGCCGCTGTCGGCCGTGCCAAGGCCGGAGTGGGATGTGCTGGTGACAACCGGCCGTCCGGACGCGCTGGACACGCAGGGCCGTTGGCAGCTGGCCCGAGGCAAGTGGAGCGACAAGCTGCTCGGCATCGCCGCGGCGTACGCGTTGTACTTGGCGGGCGACGAAAAACGGCTTCCGATCGTGCTGCGCAACCTCGCGCGCCTCTTCCCGGTAGACAACCCCGATCTGGTGCTGCTTCAGATCGCGGCGAAATCCGACCCCGAGCTACAGCTCGACACGCTCGCGGCCAGCGGATCGGTGCCGTTGTTCCGGTGGGGAATCCCGCTGGCGCTTGACCTGCTTGCCGGGCTCGGCGAGCTCGACAAGACCCTTGTCCGGTGGCGCGACGCGCTGGCGCAGATCGCCGACCGGCTGTCCCCGCTGTCGATCTGGACGGCCTACACGAAGGAGGCATGACCCATGGTCGGCACGCTCTATTTCGTCCATGGCACCGGCGTCCGTGAGGGGTTCTCCGAGACCCTCAAACTGTTCTGTGACCGGGCCAAGGCGGCCGGGCTCATCGACGTGGCGATCACCGGCGACCCGTGGGGCACCGACGTCGGCGCGCCGCAAATGAACGTCCTCGCCGCCCTGCCCCCGCAACCGAAGACCCGGGCCGCATTCGACGAGGAGGCGACGTCCGCGCAGCTCGACGTCGCGGCGTGGGCACTGCTGATCGACGATCCACTGCTCGAACTGCGGCTGGCCGGCGAGATGACGGCCGACACCGGCATCGCGATCGGAGTACAACCTCCGGCGAGTCTCGTCCAAGCCAGGATGGCCAAGTTCTCAGCCGACACCGTCGACCTGGACGGCACCGGCGTGACTGCCGCCGAGCTGACCGCCGCCGTCGCAGCCGTGGCCATCGCCGAGCCGCTGGCCACCGCGGTCGACGCGATCGGTAGCGCGGATGACGGCGACCTGTGGGACGCAGTGGCCAGAGCGGTAGTGGCCACGATCCTCGACGACAACCGGACCATACCCGGGTCGCAACTGCCCGCCATCGCGATCGACGGCCCGATGCGCGACCGCCTGGTCGACGCGCTCGCCGACGCGCTGGCCGGCACCGCCCGCGGGCAGGTGACCCGGGTCCTGCGCAAGCGGCTGCTGTCCATCGGCACCGGCATCGCCACCGGCCAACTGGTCAAGCATCGGGCGGCCTGGATGGAACCTGCGATGAACTTCATCGGCGACGTGATCTTCTACGAACGCAGGGGCGAGCATGTCCGCGCCTACCTCGCCGAGAGAATCGGCAAGCTGGAGCCGCCGGTCGTCGTGGTCGCACACAGCCTCGGCGGCATCGCCATGGTCGATCTGCTGTCGCTGCCCAACCCGCCACGAGTGGACTTGCTCGTCACCGTCGGCTCGCAGTCGCCAGTGCTCTACGGCATCGACGGGCTGGCCGCGCTCCGGCCGTCGGGCGACGGCACGCCGCCGACCCCGTGGCTCAACATTTACAACCGGCAGGACCTGCTGTCCTTCTGCGCCAAGGGCGTGTTCCCCGGCGTCGAGAACATCACCGACGAGGAGGTGGACGCCGGTGTCCCGTTCCCCGAGTCGCACAGCGCGTACTGGCGGGTGCCGAGAACGTTCGAACTGATCCGCAGGAACTGGCCAAAGCTGCCTGTGCTGCGAGGCCAGTGAGCGAGACCGCAAACGCTCGCGGGCACCCGACGGGACCATCCCGGCGGAGCGGTAACCGTTCGAAGCCGCGCTAACAACCGCCGACTCGGCATGGCGGACGCTAGCCCGACCAGGAACGCTGGCCGTCAGCCCCGACAGCCTCACCAATCCACCCCTCAACGCCGAGCACTTCCCAGGTCTCTTGGGGACATACATCACGCAGGAATACGGCATGGTTGGAATACCTGCACTCCGCCAGTTCCCTAGCTGCGTCTGTGTGGGGTTGTAGAATCTCAGCAATTTTGGCGAATTCTCAATGATCGTGGCGGATACGTAGCTGCCTTCGCGCTGGCCTTCGCCGCTGTTCGGCACCGTGGCCCTCGGCCAGGTCTACGGCGTGCTCGCCCTGTGCCTGGCCGGGCGCTGGGTCGCCGCTCAGCTCGACCGCCAGCGCGCGGGCAGTCGCTGTACTGCGGCATCCTGCTGACCTACTGGCTGGTCCGGCTTCCCCGTGAACAAGCGCTGGACCAGCCGGAGCCGGAGGGTGAGCTCGTCACGGCGTCTGCCGTGAAACGGGTCTATCGGTAGCCCGCGTCATGCATAATCGCCGTTTATGGCCCAAGCCAAGGAACCGGCGTACCGCAAGCGGGCTCGCCGGCTGCTGACCGAGCAGCAGTTCGCCAAGTTCTCGGCGAAGCGCCGGACGCCGCGGGGCGGCATGTTCACCACTCGTCAAGTCCGGCCTCGGTTCTGGGCCTCGATCGGCAAGTTTCTGGCCATCGTCGGGCTCGCCGGGTTCTGCGCGGTGTTCATCGGGACCGGGACCGTTACCGGCAGCATCACCACCGTGTTCGGCGGCGGCGGCATTCCCGGCACGGTCACCGTCCACGAGTGTCACCACAGCGGCCGGAGCACCACCTGCACCGGCTCGTTCTATTCGGACCGGAAAACCGATCCGGTGGTCCTCAACGATGTCGTGGTGGAAGGCACCGGGGTCAGGGAGGGTGCCGAACTCTCGGCGCAGGCCAGCGGTTCGGACGCCAACCACGTGTACGCCGGCTGGACGCTGATCCCGCTGATCCCGCTGGCGCTGTTCTTCACAGCGGCGCTAGGGCTGCTCCGGCTGCTGCTGTTCTGGCCGCTGCGGGCGGCCATCCACCTGTTCCGGCCTGACATCTGGCCGTACTGGGTCAGCTACAACGACAACGACAACGGAACCAGCAGGGCGCCGAAGCCGATCCGGATCGTCGTCCGGGCCGGCGGGATCCTCATGGCGGTGGTCGGGCTGGCGTTCCTGGCCGCGCTGGCCGACGGCATCGGCGGGTTCTACGGGCTCGGCGCGCTCGGGCTGATCGCGGTCGCCGGCCTGGTGCTGTTCCTGGTCCAGCGCCGCAAGACACGGAGCGCGGTCCGCCGGTCGCTCGGCGAACCGCACGGCACCCACCGGACGTGAAGCGGCGCCGGGCTATTCGGTTGGCTCCTGGTCCCAGGAGGTCGGCTCGGTCCAGCCGATGTTATAGCCGCTGTCCACCGAGTCCAGGATGTTGCCGACGGCATCCTGGCCGGTGCTCTGGTTCAGCCACTGGTTGAACTCGCTGTACGCGGACGAGTTCTGGTTGGACGTGATCTGGTCGAGCGACAGCAGGTAACCGTTGCCGTCGAAGAGGTCCGGGTAGTTCAGTTGGGTGGGCGCGTCCTGACCGGCAAAGGCGTGGTTGTTCCAGATCGCCGACAACGCCATGTCGTCGGCCGAGTGCGAACCGCCGTAGTACTGGCTGACCAGGTGCTGCACGGGCCGCGCAGCAGTCCATCGAGTCGCGGAGGAAGCACGCGTGGACCACGATGCGTTGGCATGCCGGCCGATTGTTCGATGGGAACCGTCTGGCACAAGCCCTTCACCTGCGGCCTGGTGGGAAGGTCAGCATGGTGATCAAAACAGATTCAACACACCGTTTTGATCAAGGGCGGTTTCCTCGACCCTGCTTACTGATCAATCGGTGGCTCGTCGCTGTCCGAGGTACGCACGACCGGCATGGGCACAGCAGG
>DASYBO010000678.1:0-4280 GCA_036500685.1 Pseudonocardiaceae bacterium
ACCCGGCATAGCTGGTCCAGCCGCCGAGCCAACCGGACAGCGTCGCGGTCACCGTGCCGGTGTCGATGGCGGCAGCGGCCGAGGCCACGTTCGCGGTCTGGGTCATGGCGGCGTCGCCCTGGTTGCCGGGGGCGAAGAACGCGCTGCCAGGGGCGGGGCTCGACGGATGGCTGAAGGTCCCGGCCGAGTAGCAGACGACATCGGGGCTGTTCGCGGTGATCGTCCAGCCCGGCATGGTGGTCGCGGCGGTCCAGTCGGTGGTGCAGTAACCGGCTTCCGCGTCCCCGTTGACGATCAGGTTCCCGCTCGTCGTCGCCGCGACGGCGGGCGGGGCGGCTAGGAGCGCGCCAACGGTTGCGGCAACGCAGCACAACGCAGGCCAGATTCGCCTCATCGCAGGGTCCCTTTCGTCACGTCTGTTGCACCGTTCACGGATTCATAGCTTGCCCGGCTGGCCGCGGCACCAACAACCGCCGAACGTCCGGTGACCTGCGCCGTACAGCTGTTTTGTAGATATGGGTATCGACGCCCAGTCCTCGCGCGATTAGGTTCACGTCGGGCACTTGTCTCAGGAAGGGATCTTTCGGATAACAAGCGTCATATCCATTGCACCCCCGCGCAGCAGCGTCGCTGTAGGGCGCCACCGCGTCCGTGACGGATCGGAGTGAAAGCAGTGGGATCCACCAACACACACAAGAGAACAAGACTGCGGGCCAGAGGGATCGGTCTCTTAGCCGTGTCCATCGCGATCGTGGGCTTAGCGGTCGCACCGTCAGCGGCGGCGTCGACCGCCGGGGCAGCCCAGTCACCCACCCTCAGCACCAACCGCGGTAACTGTGCGCTGAACACGAACTGGTGCACCGAGGTCGCGGACAGTGAGTCGGTCTTCGGTGAGGGCGTCTACGTCGGCCACGACGAGCCGTCCTTGCTGTACTACGGCAACACCCCTGGAGCGGGCAACAACAACACCTACTTCATCCGCCTGCCGAAGGACCCACCGACCCAGCCCAAACAGGACGGCACCGGTTCGACCTGGAACTTCCAGCTGCACCCCGCATTCTGGTTCGGCATGGCGATGTGCGACGACCAGTCCGCACCAGCGCCCGGCCTGAACGCGGCCTGCAAGTCGGACTCGGACACCAACATCTACAACGACTCGAACCCGGCATCTCCGCACTACATCGGCAAGCACCCCGGAGCCGGCTTCACGGAGATGCAGTTCTACCCGCCAGGATGGGCACCGTGGCCGGCTGGCAGCAGCTGTGACCCGACCAAGTGGTGCGCCGCGCTGAACATCGACAGCCTCTCCGAGAACGAGAACACCGGCACGCTGAACAACGCGGCCTGCCAGAACTCCGCGGGTACCGAGTACGTCAACTTCGCCTTCATCACCAAGAACGGCAAGGCCACCACACCGGCCAACCCGACCAACAACAACCGGTTCAACGTCGACGCCGCGCACGACATGTTCATGAACTCCGGTGACGCGCTGGCGGTCGCGATGTTCGACACGCCGCAGGGTTTCCGGGTCGACATCAACGACCTGACCAGTCACGGGCACGGTTCGATGACCGCGTCGGCCAGCAACGGGTTCGCGCAGGTGGCGTTCCAGCCGACCGCGACGTCGTGCACGACCATTCCGTCCGCGTACCACCCCATGTACTCCACCTCGAGCGAGCAGACGAGGGTGCCGTGGGCGGCCCACTCCTACAACACCGCGTTCTCCGACGAGATCGGTCACTTCGAGTACTGCGCCGCGTCCAACCCCACCACCGGCGTCTGCACGAAGTCCGCGGGAACCGAACCCATCGACTCCGATGACAACTTCTGTTTCAACGCATCGGACTCCACCCTGGTGAAGATCGGTGGGTGTGTCGGCGAGACACCAACGGACGATGACTATGACGGCGTGCCCTACCAGAACGTGTGGCCTGGCACCGGCACCCCGGCCGTCGACGCGGCAACCAAGCCGCAGGCGGTCGAGTTCACTTCGCCGCTGATCAACGGCTTCCGCCAGTTCGACCGGGTGGCGTTCGAGAACGACCTGCCACGCATCGAGGACAACGGCACGCTGGCCGTGCCGTGCAACCGCACGACCGGCGCCAACTGTGTCAACCCGCCGCCGGGCGCGTTCTATCCGTTCTACACCACGAGAAACGTCGGCAACGCGTGTGCGTGGCAGTTGGGTGGCGCGAACATCCCTGGTACCACAAGGGAGTTCGGCGGCTCGTCCAAGGCCGAGTACGGATCGTTGCTGCAACTGGCGTATGCGAACGTCGGCAACGTGCCGGTGTTGCGCTACAACGATTTCCGACAGGTACTACCGAACAATCCGTGTCTGTTGTTCAACCACAATGACGCCAACCAGATGGCGTCCGGACAGTAAAGCGCGAACAACACCACCTCCGGCATGCCCAACTCGGCATGCCGGAGGCGTCGTGTCGGGGGTTGCCGATGGCCACCCTTAGGGGAGTCTTGTCCCTATTCCCGTGCGTGGGTAAGCCGTAACGTCAGTCCGGAACAATCAGCGCCGGTGTCATCGGCCGCTGCCGATGACACGCGCGGAGGTGCCGCTATGCGCCGACTGAGTCGTAGGGACCTGATCAAGATCGGCGGATTGGCCGGAGCCGGTGCGGTGATCGCTTTTGAGGTGCCCTCCCTGTTCCAGAGCGCGAACGCGTCCACCCAGGTGTCGCAGACGGCCTTGCCGGGCGCGAACATCACGCCGTTCGTCTCCCCGCTGCCCACCTTCTTCGGCAAGCGGGTGACGGGGTCATCCGTGCAGGTCGGCATGTTCGAATTCCAGCAAAAGGTCTTACCCGATTCGTTCTACACCTCGCTGGCCTCGCCATTCGAGAATGGCACTTACCTGTGGGGATACGCGATCGGCCAGCCCGGCGTCAGCCCAAGAGCGCAGTATCCCGGCGTGACGGTGGAGACGAGAAAAGGCACTTCGGTCACGGTCAAATACGTGAACAACCTTCCGGCGTCCCCCGTCCTGCGGCAATACCTGACCATCGACCAGACCATCCACTGGAGCGATCCGCTCGCGCAGGGGATGCGGTTCGATCCGTTCGCCGGGCCGATTCCCACCGTGGTCCACCTGCACGGCGGCGAGGACCAGTCCACATCGGACGGGGTTCCCGAAGCCTGGTTCACCAACAACGGCCTGCATGGCAAGGGATATTCCACGGTCGCCGCCACCAGCGCCAACTCGGCCGTCTACTGCTATCCCAACAACCAGCAGGCGACGACGCTGTGGTTCCACGACCATTCGCTGGGGATCACCCGCATCAACGTCTACTCCGGGCTGAGCGCCTTCTACCTCATCCGGGACCAGTACGACACCGGGCTGGCCGGCAACCCGCTGCGGCTGCCCGCCTGCAACCAGGAGATCGAGCTGATGATCCAGGATCGTCAGTTCGACACCAACGGCCAACTGCTATGGCCCGACAGCGCGAGCAATGCCTCGCTGGTCGACGGCCCGCCGAGCAACCCGCGGATCCACCCGTTCTGGATCCCGGAGTTCTTCGGCGACACCATGCTCGTCAACGGCCGGACCTGGCCCTTCCTCAAGGTCGAGCCGCGCAGGTATCGCGTCAGGATCGTCAATGCCAGCAACGCACGGTTCGTGCGGATGGGCCTCGTCGACGCCGGCAGCGGAGCGACCGGGCCCGCCATGCACCAGATCGGCACCGACGGCGGGCTGCTGGACACCCCGATCACGCTGCTCGGACAGACCGAACCGGCCAGCGACGGAACACCGACGCCATCGACCCGGCTGTTCCTTGCGCCCTCCGAGCGCGCCGACATCATCATCGACTTCGCAGGCCAGCAAGGCAGGAGCTTCACGCTCACCAACGACGCGCAGGTCCCGTTCCCGAGCGGGGCGGCGCTCGACCCGGCCGACCCGACGCGGCAGGTCATGCAGTTCCAGGTGACGCTGCCACTGTCCAGTCAGGACACCACGTACAACCCGGCCGGTGGCGCATCCCTGCGGGGTGGGCGCAACCAGGAACCGGTCATCGTGCGGCTGGCCGATCCCGCCATCGGCGCTCTCGCGGCCGGTGTTACCCCGTCCGCCACCCGCCAGTTGGTCCTGTTCGAATTCGAGGACTCTTTGGGCAACGGAGGCAACACCCAGGGGACACCGGTCATCGACCTTGTCAACAACAGCAAGTGGACCGGCAAACGGGACGGCGGCGGGAATCCGAGGATTCCGGGCTCAACGCCCGACCAGCTCGGCCAGGGCCTTTTCATCACCGAGTCGCCGAGGATCG
>DASYBO010000679.1:0-16346 GCA_036500685.1 Pseudonocardiaceae bacterium
GGTCGGAAAGGATTCCGTGATGGCCCGCCTCGCCCAGACCGCCGGACTGACCGACATCCAGCGGGAAATCCTCTCCACCGTCCGCGATTTCGTGGACAAGGAGATCATTCCGAACGCCCAGGCTCTCGAACACGCCGACGAATACCCGGCCGACATCGTCGAGGGCATGAAGGAAATGGGCCTGTTCGGCCTGACGATTCCCGAGGAGTACGGCGGTCTTGGCGAGTCGCTGCTCACCTATGCCCTTGTGGTGGAACAGATCGCGCGCGGCTGGATGAGCGTGTCGGGTGTCATCAACACCCACTTCATCGTGGCCCACATGATCGCCCGGCACGGTACAACGGAGCAGAAGCAGTACTTCCTGCCCAAGATGGCGACAGGCGAGATTCGCGGCGCCTTCTCCATGTCCGAACCGGACCTCGGCTCGGACGTCGCGGCGATCAAGACCAAGGCCGTGCGCGACGGCGACGACTACGTCATCAACGGCGCCAAGATGTGGCTGACCAACGGCGGCAGCTCGACGCTGATCGCGTTGCTGGCCAAGACCGACGAGGGCGCCGAGAAGCCCTACCAGAACCTGACCGCGTTCCTGGTGGAGAAGCCGGCCGGGTTCGGTGAGGTGGCCAAGGGCCTGACCATTCCCGGCAAGATCGACAAGATGGGCTACAAGGGCGTCGACACCACCGAAGCCGTGTTCGACGGCTACCGGATCGGCGCGGACAAGGTGCTCGGCGGCGCGCCAGGCAAGGGTTTCGCGTTCATGATGGACGGTGTCGAGGTCGGCAGGGTCAACGTCGCCGCCCGCGCCTGCGGCATCTCCATCCGCGCGTTCGAGCTGGCGGTCGAATACGCCCAGCAGCGCAAGACCTTCGGCAAGCCCATCGCAGAACACCAGGCGATCGCGTTCAAACTGGCCGAGATGGCGACCAAGGTCGAGGCCGCGCACCTGATGATGGTCAATGCCGCGCGGCTCAAGGACTCGGGCGAGCGCAACGACGTCGAGGCCGGAATGGCCAAGCTGATCGCCAGCGAGTACTGCGCCGAGGTCACTCAGGAGTCCTTCCGCATCCACGGCGGTTACGGCTACTCCAAGGAGTACGAGATCGAGCGGCTGATGCGCGAGGCGCCGTTCCTGCTGATCGGTGAGGGCACCAGCGAGATCCAGAAGACCATCATCAGCCGCGGTCTGCTGCGGGAGTACCGCTCGCGCGGCTGAGCTCCGGCACCGGGCGTTCGTCCACTGTGGATGGACGAGGCCCGGGCGGCAGCAGCCGCACCGCGAGCACCGCGCCGACCACCAGCGTGGCCACGACGTAGCCGTTACCGATGAGCTGCTGGGCCAGGTTCCAGCGCTGCTCGGCGTCGTCGCCGACCGGCACCGTCGTGCAGATCCCGGCGCCCAGCACGGCAAGGCCGACGATCGGCAGGACCGTCGCGAGCCTCGGGTCGCGGACCGCACGAGCGACCAGCAGACCGGCCAGCGGCACCAGCCACACCCAGTGGTGCGTCCAGGAGATCGGGCTGACCAGCAGCCCGCAGAACGCGGAAACCAGCAGCGCGCCGAGCCGCTCGCCGCGCCGGTAGAGCGTGCGGGCCATCGGCAGCGCGATGGCCAGGCACACCGCGCCGGCCAGCACCGCCAACGGGAACGCGGCGCCGGAGTGGCCGAGCAGGCGCTGGATCAGGCCGTTGAGCGACTGGTTGCGGCCGTAGGAGGCGCCGGTCGCGTTGTCGCCGCCGAGCAGTTGGGTGCGCCAGAAGGTGAGCGTGTTGCCGGGCATGATCAGCAGACACACCGCGTTGAGCCCGAGGAACGTGCCCAACGCCCGTGCCGCGTCCGCGCGGCGGCCGGTGACCAGCAGGTGCAGCACGAAGATCAGCGGGGTCAGCTTGATCGCGGCGGCCAATCCGACCAGGACGCCGCTGTGGCGTCCGCGCGGCAGGACCAGCACGTCCAGCACGACCAACGCCATCAGCACCACGTTGATCTGGCCGAACCCGAGGCCTCGCCACACCGGCTCCAACGCGAGCACGCCGAGGCCGAGCGCGGGCACCAGCCACCGGGGGACGGTCACCGTGATGCTGGCGCGCAGCACCAGCACCAGGCCGAGCACGGTCAGCACCGCGAACACGCCCCACACCAGTTGCGGCGGCAGTGTGGCCAGCGGCAGGAACAGCAGGCCGGCCACGGGCGGATAGGTGAACGGCAGGCCGGGCGAGGATGCCGGCAGGAAGCGCAGGGAGCCGTAGAGCGGATCGCCGTGCAGCAGCGCGAGCGCGCCTGCCCGGTACACCCCACTGTCCACGCCGACCTGACCGCCGAGCCACCAGCACAGCAGCGCCGCGCCGAAGGCCAGCGCGGCAAGGCCGACCGCGAGTCGGCGCCATGCTCCACTGTGGATGGTGAACACCGTGCGCCCCCGTCACCCCGAGGCCGAGTCCGTTCCGGCCGATGACAAGGACGCTAGAAACTTTTCCGTCACTGATCGTCAGGCTGCGGAGTGGTCTTCCGGGCGGACCGGAGTAGCAGGACGCGGACGCGTACTACCGGGGTACTACTCGCCGGGGACGACGAGACCGGCCTCATACGCCAGGACGACGGCCTGCGCGCGGTCACGCAGCCCCAGCTTGCCGAACACCCGGCTGACATGCGTCTTCGCGGTCTGCTCGACGATGTTGAGCGCCTGCGCGATCTCCGTGTTGGACAGCCCCTTGGCGACAAGGCTCAGTACCTCGCGCTCGCGCGCGGTCAGGCCGAGCAGGTCCGGCGGGGTCGGCCGGTCCGGGTTGTGCCGGCTGAACTCGGAAACCAGCCGCCGCGTCACCGACGGCGCGAAGAGCGCGTTGCCGGAGGCGACGACGCGCACCGCGTTCACAAGGTCCGCCAGCGGCGCGTCCTTGAGCAGGAATCCGCTTGCCCCGCAACGAAGTGCGCGATAGACGTAGTCGTCGATGTCGAACGTGGTCAACATCAGCACGCGTGGCCCCTCGCCCGGGCCGGGCGACTCGGCCAGGATCTTCTCGGTCGCGGCCAACCCGTCCAGCACCGGCATGCGCACGTCCATCAGCACCACGTCCGGCCGCAACTCGCGCACGGCCAGCACGGCCCGCGCACCGTCGCCTGCCTCGCCGACGACGGTCAGGTCCGGCTGCGCCGACAACACGGCGCGGAAGCTCTCCCTGACCATGGTCTGGTCGTCCGCGATCAACACGCTGATCGTCATGGTGTCGCATCCGGTTCGTCGGGCAGTGCGTGCAGCGGTAGTACGGCGAGCACGCCGAACCCGCCGTCCTCGCTCGGTTCGGTCGTCAACCGGCCGCCGAGCATGTTCACCCGCTCCCGCATGCCGAGCAGGCCGTGCCGCGCCCGCGGTTGTTCGCCCCGCTGCGCCGCCGACCCTTCGGTGCCCTCGGTGTTGCGGATGTCGATGTGCAGGGCGGAATCCGTGGTCCACACCTCGACCCGGATCGCGCTGCCCGGCGCGTGCCGGATCGCGTTGCTCAGCGCCTCCTGGGCGATCCGGTAAGCGGAAAGGCCCAGCGCGGTCGGCAGTTCGTCCGCGACGACGTACATGGAAAGGCTGATGTCGGTGCCGGCCGCGCGCAGCCCGTCCGCGAGATCCTTGATGTCGCGCAACGTCGGCTGCGGCGCGGTCGCCGCGGCTTCGTCGTCGGCGCGCAGAATGCCGAGCAGCCGCCGCATTTCGGTCAGCCCCTCCCGCGCGGTCGCGCACAGCGCGGCGAACTCGGCGCGCACGTCGTCGCTGAGGTCGGGGAAGCGGTAGGGCGCGGAATCCGCGCGCAGCGCCAGCATGGACATGTGGTGCGCGACCACGTCGTGCAGTTCGCGCGCGATGTGCGCCCGTTCGGACAGGATCGCGGTGCCGGCTTGTTCGGCGGCTCGGTGTAGCCGCTGTTCGTTGGCGATCCTTGCCAACTGCACCACGTACCCGACCAGCGTCACCGCACCGACGAGACCGGCCGTCGAGCCGACCCAGGACCCGCCCCAGAACTCGCCGTTCGCGAAGTACCAGCGCGACCAGGTGATCGCGAAGATCACCAGCACGTCCGCGGCGATCGTGGTCGGCAGCGGATACCGCTCGGCGACGGCGAACACGATGATCAGTGTGCCGAGCAGCATCCAGATCGGGATCATCCTCAGCCAGCCGCCGGTGCCGATGTATTCCGGCAGCGTCCAGCTGTGCAGTACCGCGTAGGTGTAGCCGAACAGCAGCACGATCATCAGGCGCAGCCCGTAGAGCGGAAAGCGGTAGCAGGCGAGCACCGCCGTCATGGTCAGCACCGTGACCACCACCGTCGAGATCCCGGCGGTGGCCAGCAGCGGCGCCCACGCCAGCGAGGTGAACCAGCACCACACCGCGATCACCACGGCCGCGATGCCGACCAGCACCACCCGCCGGGTCCATCCGCTCTCGCCGCGCTGCCCCGGAATCGGTGTCGGCTTGGTCACGATCGCCTCGGCCAGCGCGTGCCGGGCGATCAGCGCGAACCGGCGGAGCATGGTCAGCCCGATGACCAGCCCGGCCGGCAACCGTTGTGCCTGGCCGGGGCCGACCGTGGCGCGGTCCGTGCCCATAGGGCGGACAATACCGATGCGCACCGATCCTCAGCTGATCGACGCTGATCCGGCCCTGATCAACCCCGCCCGAGCGCCCATGTGAACGGTGGGTGGCGGCGCCGGTTCGCCTTGGTTGCCGCTGATTGGCAGGATGGTGTGAAATAGCAGTGCCGGATTTTTGTCGATATCGGGGTGATGACGGTGACCAGCTCGTTCTCCGGCGGTTCTCCCCGTCCGGGGGTGCCCCGGTTGCCCACCCGCCCGACCGGCTGGCCGGTTGGCTCCTACGACAACTACGAGCAGGCGCAGCGCGCGGTGGACTACCTCGCCGAGAACAACTTCCCGCTGCTGGACGTCACCATCGTCGGGGTCGACCTGATGCTGGTCGAGCGGGTCACCGGCCGGTTGAGCTGGGGCCGGGTGGTCAGCACCGGCGTCGCCTCCGGCGCGTGGTTCGGCTTTTTCGTCGGCCTGCTGCTGGCCTTCTTCGACACGCAGACCGCGGCCATCGGCCCGGTCGTCGTCGGTATCGGCGCCGGCATCGTGTTCGGTTTGATCTTCGCGTCGGTCGGCTATGCGTCCAGTCGCGGTCGGCGGCGCGATTTCCAGTCCACCAGCCAGCTTGTGGCAGGCCGCTACGACGTGCTGTGTCAACCGGGCACGGCGCCCAAGGCCCGCGACCTGATCGCCAAGTTCTCCATGCGCCCTCGGACCAGCTGACCCACGGTGATCGATTCGTTGCCCCGTTTTGCCTGATCGGACGCTGATTTCTGTCGGTGCGCGGTGCGATCATGGTGTCGTGGGGTGATCACTATGGCTGAGTCAGGGTCGATCGGCGGCTGGGAGTCCGCCGCCGATGTCACCGACTGGCGGCTGATCGTCGAGTCGCGGACGCGGCGGGCCAGGACCGATCTGGCCATGCTGAACACGGATCCGCGCACGACAGGGGACACCGAGGTGGCCCGGGTGGCCGCGCTGGAGTCGCTGGCCATCGTGGACGCGGTGCTGCGCACCAGGGCCAAGTGGTGGCAGGCACCGTCGGTGTGGTGGTCAGGGTGGCGGATCGAACGTGCCTGGCGCGCGCTGCACGAGGCCGAGGTGTACCTGATCGCGGCCGATCCCGGCCTGACCGCGCGGTTGCCCGCGTTGGCCGAGCGGATCAACCCCTGCCTGCCCGACACCGACCTGCGCCGGATCGCGTTGTCCCGACTGCGTCCTGAGGAGCCGCCCAGCGCGGCCGACCGGATCGTGGCGACCGACGCGGTGCGCGCCGCGTTCGACGCCTCCGACGAGGCACACGCGAGCGCGCGGGCGTTGCGCAACAAGCTGTTCGTGGCCGCGCTGAGCCTGTTGCTGCTCAACGTGTTGCTCGGCGTCGTGTCCTCGGTGTGGCCCTCGTTGCTGCCGATGTGCGTTGCCAGCAACGAAGGCCAGTCCTCGGTCCAGCTGATCTGCGCGGGCGGCGGCACGCATCCTGGTGCGGGCGAAGGGTGGCTGGTGGCGATGATGGGCGCGGTCGGTGCCAGCATCGCGGCTGTGGTTCTGTTGGTACGCAGGCGACCCAGCCTCTCCCCGTACGTGCTCGCCGGCTACCAGGCGCTGATCAAGGTGCTGCTCGGCGCGTTGCTCGCGGTCGTCGGCGTGCTCGCGCTCGGCGCGGGTCTCGCCGAGGGGCTGGTGTGGTTGCGGGGCCAGGACGCCATCCTGTTCTGGGCCGTGCTGCTCGGCTACTCCCAACAGGTCGGCACCCGCCTGCTGGACAACTACGCCGACCGCCTGTTGAACCGAGTGCGTCCACTCGAAGGCCCGAACAACGACTGAAACGCCATCGTGTACTGACTCACACAACGGTTGCACAGACCACGGGCGATCAGGCAACACTGTGTCGACAACGGTCAACCAGCGTTGGTTGGACAGTCCCAGGAGGCAGCGTGCAGTTCGGTCGGTACTACGAGGAGTTCGAGGTCGGCGCGGTGTACAAGCACTGGCCGGGCAAGACGGTGACCGAATACGACGACCACCTGTTCTGCCTCATCACGATGAACCACCACCCGCTGCACCTTGACGCCCATTACGCGCAGGAGACCACCGACTTCGGCAGCAACGTCGTGGTCGGCAACTACATCTACTCGCTGCTGCTAGGCATGTCCGTCGCGGACGTCTCCGGCAAGGCCATCGCCAACCTCGAGGTCGAGTCGCTGCGGCACATCAAGCCGACCTTCCACGGCGACACCATCTACGGCGAGACGACCGTGCTGGACAAGACCCCGTCGAAATCCAAGGACGACCGGGGGGTCGTCTACGTGGAGACCAAGGGTTACAAGCAGGATGGCACGGTGGTGTGCGTCTTCCGGCGCAAGGTGATGGTGCCCAAGCGCTCCTACGGCGACAGCCGAGGCGGAGAGCAACCGGGCAGGCCCGAACCCAAGGAGTGAAGTTGACCGGTGTCGCTCTCGCACAGGACCGGCTGACCGCCTTCGCCAAGCAGGAGGCAGCAGGCGAGTCGCCCCTCTACGAGCACCTTGCCGCGGCGGCCTGCGCCGACGAGGAGGTCGCCGCCCTGCTCACCGCGGCCGAACCCGACCAAGCCAGGGCCACGCTGTTCTTCGCGGCCGCGCACCGCCTTGTCATCGCCGAGCCGACTTCGCAGCTCGCCTACTACTACCCGTCGGTCGGCGGCGACCGCGGCGTCGACGACTCGACCTGGCCCACGTTCCGCGAGTTCGTGCTGGCCCGCGCCGATCGTATGCGCGAGCTGATCGCCACCCGGGTCACCCAGACCAACGAGGTGCGCAGGGCCGCCCTGCTCTACCCGGCCCTGGTCGCCATCGGCAAGCAGGCAGGCGCGCCGCTGGGCCTGCTGGAGGTGGGCACCAGTGCGGGCCTGCTGCTCGGCGTCGACCGCTATGGCTACCGCTATGCGCTCTCCGGCGGCGAGCAGGTCAACGCGGGCCCTGCCAAGGCCGCCCTGGTCCTGACCAGCCAACTCGGCCTCGCCGACGGCGCGAAGAAGCCCGCGCTGCCGCGCAAGCTCGCCGTCGGCGCCCGCGTCGGCCTGGACATCCACCCGGTCGACCTGGCCGACGAGGAGGAGTTGGCGTGGCTCGAGGCCTGCGTCTGGGCCGACCAACTCGACCGCATCCGGCTGCTCAACACCGCCGCCGGCGTCCAGGCCGGCGGCAGGCCCGACCTGATCGCCGGCGACGCCGTCGACGACCTCGCCACCACCGCCGCGCGCATCCCGGCCGATCAGCCCCTCGTCGTGTTCGACGCGCACACGCTGCCCTACCTTGAACCCGAGCGACGCACGGCGTTCGTCGACGCGCTGGCCGCGCTGGCCGCGACGAGGCCACTGTGGTGGCTGAGCCTGGAGACCTACGAGTCCACCCTCGCCGCGCTGCTGCCCGGCCGCACCGACCTCGCCTCGGGCGACCGGCTCACCGGCACCCTGGCCGTCACTCGTTGGGAGGACGGAAAACCGCAGGTCAACGTCCTGGCAAGGGCCGAGCCGCACGGCCAGCGGCTCGACTGGATGGCCCGCTGATCAGCGCTTTCACCGCCGCTGCCCAGGCTCGGCATGCCAATCACGCAGCGTGTCCGCGAGCAGGTCGCTGAGCGCGCCCGCCCCGTCCAGCGCCGCGAACTCGGCCGCGTCCACCCAACGCAGCCCGGACGCGTCGCTGCCCGCCGCCGGATCGCCGCCCACTGCCGCGCACCGGTAGTCGTGGATGTCGAAGATCACACCGGGCCCAGGCCGCTTGACCGAACCCACGAGTTCATGCGCGGTCACGATCAAACCCGTCTCCTCGACCACTTCCCGGATCACCGCGACCGCATCCGACTCGCCCGCTTCGACCCGTCCGCCCGGCAGCGACCACCGCCCGCGCCCCGGCGCGTTCGCCCGCCGGATCAGCAGCAACCGTCCGTCCGCCCGGTAGATCAACGCGCCGACGCACCGCACTTCGCGAGCAGGAGGGGGGTCGATGGGGCCGTTCGGGTTGCCGGTCATGATCACCCAGCGTAGCGAAAACGCCCGCGACACGTTGACCTTCCCCCAGTACGGTGCAAATCTCCCGTTCCGCCGCTGAGTAAGGTACAAACTTGATGAAGCAGCCGATGGCCGGCTGCCGCTGACGTCACCACTAGCGGACGGGGTCTGTAGTCGTGAACCTCAAGAAGCTCCTGGTTTGGGGCGGCATTGCGCTGGCTCTCTTCTTTCTCATCAGCGCGCCGACACAAGCATCCGGCCTGGTCACCAACATTCTCGGCCTACTCAAGAACGCGGCAACAGCCTTGGTCACGTTTGTCCGCTCGCTTGTCTGAGCCGACTGCGGGACAATAGGCACATGTTCACGCCGCGGGATCCCGACGAGTACCTGCTGCCGAGCGAGCGACGGGTGATTCGGGTTCGTCGACACTGGGCGTTCGTCGCCTGGGACGTGTTCGAGGCCATGGCCCTGCTCGCCGTCGCGGTGATGATCTCCTACCTGCTGCCGGTCGGCTTCTGGCTGGTCCAGAACATCCTCTGGTACGCGGCGCTGCTGGTGGTCCTGCGCTTCGCCTACGTGGTCGTCGACTGGTGGGTCGAGCGGATCGTGGTCACCGACAAGCGGTTCATGCTGACCACCGGGGTGTTCGTCACCAAGGTGGCGATGATGCCGATCACCAAGGTCACCGACCTCACCTACGAGCGCAGCTCGATGGGGCGGGCATTGGGCTACGGCACGCTGATCGTCGAGTCGGCCGGGCAGATCCAGGCCCTCAACCGGGTCGAGTTCCTGCCCAAGCCGGAAGAGGTCTACGACGCCATCTCCGAGCTCGTGTTCGGCGACAAGCAGTCGCAGTCCGAACGGTTCTCGATGATCAAGGCCCAGCGCGCGGCGCGCGGCAAGAAGCTGGTCCCGTAGCCCGCGCGGCGGTAGGTCACACTGGACCTTGTGCGTATTGACCTGCATACCCATTCCAAGGCATCGGACGGCACGGACTCGCCCGCCGAACTGGTGAGCGCCGCAGCGGCCGCCGGGCTGGACGTGATCGGCATCACCGACCACGACACCGCGGCCGGCTGGGCCGAGGCGGCGGCCGCGCTGCCCAGTGGCCTCACCCTGGTCCGCGGCGCCGAACTGTCCTGCGCCTGCCCGGACGGGAACGGCAGGAACATCACCGTGCACCTGCTGGCCTACCTGCACGACCCCGAGTCGCCGCCGGTCGCCGAGGAACAGGCCCGGCTGCGCGCGGAACGCCGCGGACGGCTCAACGCCATGGCGACCCGGATGGCCGCCGACGGCTTCCCGGTGGACCCGGCCGAGCTGATGGCCAGCATCCCGCCCGGCGCCTCAGCGGGCCGCCCGCACCTCGCCCAGGCTCTCGTCAGGGCTGGCGTGGTCGGCAGCGTCACGGAGGCGTTCACCCGCTACCTCGCCGGCCGAGGCGCCTACTACGTGCCCAAACACGACACCCCGGTGACCCGCGCCATCCAGATGATCGCCGACGCCGGCGGCGTCACCGTGCTGGCCCACCCCTTCGCCCGCTCGCGCGGCCCGATCGTCACCGCCGAGGTCATCGCCGAACTCACCGAGGCGGGCCTTGCCGGCGTCGAGATCGACCACCCCGACCACGACGAACCGACCCGCGCCGAACTGCGCGGTCTGGCCAAGGAGTTGAACCTGCTGGTCACCGGCTCCAGCGACTACCACGGCAGCAACAAAACCGTCCGCCTCGGCCAGGAGACCACCGCCCCCGACATGCTCGACGCGCTGGTCCAACGCGCCACCGGAGTGCCCGTCATGATGGGATGACCGTGCGGGTATTCGGTACGCGTGACCAGGAGTGATGGGCCATGAGTGGTTTTTTCGACGTGCAGCTGTTCATCGCGTCGACCATCACCCTGATCGTGATCATGGACCCACCCGGCACCATCCCGGTGTTCCTGAGCCTGGTCGGCCGCAAATCCCACGCCGCCCGCGCCCGCGCCGCCCGCCAGGGCGTACTGGTCTCGCTCGGCGTGATCACCCTGTTCGCGGTCGCAGGCGAGGCGATCCTGTCCTACCTCGGCATCGGCATCCCCGCGCTGCAAGGTGCGGGCGGCCTACTGTTGCTGCTGATCGCCCTGGACCTGTTGACCGGCAGGGGCAACACCGAACCTCAGGCCGTCGAGGACGTCAACATCGCCCTCGTCCCGCTCGGCACCCCACTGCTGGCCGGCCCCGGCGCGATCGCCGCCACCATCGTCTACGTCCGCCAGGCCCACGGCCACCTCGGCTCGTATATCGCATTGGCGCTGGCCATCCTGGTCGTGCACCTGATCCTGTTCCTGTGCCTGCGTTATTCGGGCCTGGTGATCAGGTTGATCAAGGAGAGCGGCATCGAGCTGATGGCCAAGATCGCCGGCCTGTTGCTGGCCGCCATCGCCGTCCAACTCGTCGCCAACGCCATCCGCGGCTTCATCGCGGGAGGGTCGTAGTCGGGAACCAGAAAACCGGGTATTTGCCGCGAGGCCGGGCGAGGAACTGACGGTGTGGCTGCGTACCGTGGGGGGAGTGCAAGGGCAGCTCGGATTCGACAGTATGCCGCGGAAATTGGTCAAGGTGACGCCCGCGAGGCTCGCCACCTGGAACGATTGTCGCCGCCGGTACCGGATGACCTATCTCGACCGGCCGACGCCGCAGCGCGGTGGCCCGTGGGCGCACAGCACGCTCGGGGCCGCGGTGCACAACGCGTTGCGCGCGTTCTTCGATCTGCCCGTGGAGAAGCGGAATCCGGCCTCCGCGGCGAACCTGGTCGTGTCGAACTGGCGCACGGAAGGGTTCGCCGACGCCGAGCAGTCCGCGACGTTTCGCCAGCGGGCCAAGGACTGGGTTGCCGACTACGTCGCCGAGATCGACGTGCAAACCGACCCGATCGGCATCGAGCGCTGGGTTTCCGCGCCTGCGGGCGGGATCGTGGCCGAAGGCCGGGTCGACCGGATCGACCTGCGCGACGGTGAACTGGTGATCGTCGACTACAAGACCGGACGGCACGCGCTGACGACCGACGACGCGCGCGGTTCGCAGGCGTTGGCGCTCTACGCGATCGCGGCGCGCCGGACGTTGCGCCGTCCGTGTCATCAAGTGGAATTGCACCACCTGCCCACCGGATCCGTGGTTTCTTGGACGCACACAGATGAATCCCTGCGTCGGCACCTGAGCCGTGCCGAGGAGACCGCGGAGGAACTGGACGTGGCGCGCGAGACGTTGACCGCAGGTGGCAGCGCCGATGAGCTGTTTCCGCCGAACACCGGGCGGCAGTGTTCCTGGTGCGACTTCCGGCCTAGCTGTCCGGAGGGTCAGCAGGCCGCACCGAAACTCGATCCGTGGGCGGCGTTGTCACCATGACCGACGATCGCCGCACCGGTTACCCGTCGGAGGCGACCGAACGCATTCCGGCGCGTCGCTCGCCCGACAACAGACCGGCCCCGATTCCGGTGCGTCGTGGCCAGGCCAAGCAGTCCTACGACCCGGCGGACGCGCACACCGAGGAAATGCCGGTGATGAGCGACGAGGAGTTCGAGGCGGTCCAGGCCGCCGCAACCCGCCGCGCCAAGGAAGGGCCGGAAGAGCCGGAACCCGTTGCGGCACAACCGGAACCCGCGGAACCTGAGCAGACCAAGCCGAAGCGCAGGCGCACCTTCCTCGGTGGCCTCACCGGCACGCTGACCGCCGCGACGGTGATCATCGCGCTGATCGCGATCGCCGCGCAGGTGCTGAGCAGCACCTTCGGTAAACCCGGTCCCGGCCTCGTCGACGTCATCGGCCAGGCCGCGTTGGCGGTGGGCGCGATCCTGGCGCAGCGCGTCGTCGACCGGCGCAGTGGCGCGAAGCGGGGCTGGTCCTCGGTGTTGGTGCTGGTCTTCGCTGCCGCGTCGTTCGGCGTGTTCTGGCTGGCCTGGCTATGGCTGTTCTGGACCCTTTAACCCTTTAACCCTCCAGCCACGCGCGCCAGGTGGGGAGCAGGGCGCCGAGCAAGGCGGCCGGGTTCTCCACGTTCGGCGAGTGCTTCGCACCGGGAATGACCGCGAAGTCGGCGTCCAGTCGGTCGGCCATGTCGCGCTGGCTGGCCACGGACCAGGCGTCGTCCTCCGCGCCGCACAACACCAGACAGGGCGCGTCCAGTGCGCGCAGCGCGTGCGCCAACTTCGTCACTCGATCGGGTTCGTGCCGGAGGCCGTCGGCCATACCGAGGAGGGCCGACGCCGAGGAATGCACGAACCGGGTGTGCAGGAAATCCTTGAGTTCCTGCGGAGCCCCGGCCCAGCCCGGTGCGGCGGCGTCCAACTGGGCGCGCATGTGCTCGGCCGCCTGGATGCCGCCGTTGCGCAGGAGCGGTTCCTGCGCGTCGAGCATGCTGCGCCGGTAGCCGGGCGGCAGTTCGCCCGGCCCCGAGTCGAGCAGGGTAAGACCGAGGACCTTGGCGCCGGCCAACACCGTGCCGCGCGCCACGAGCCCGCCGTAGGAGTGGCCGAGCAGCAGGATGCGCTCGCCGCCGCTGATCAGCGTGTCGATCAGTTCGGCCACCGGCTCACCGAGCGCGTCGGGCAGGTAGGCGGCCTCGTCGTCCGGTCCGACCGACTCGTACTGGCCGGGCAGGTCGATGGCGAGGGTGCCGATGCCGGCAGCCGCGATCGAGTCCAGCAGCGGGACGAAGTCCTCTTTGGACCCGGTGAAACCGGGCAGCAGCAACGCGGTCGCGCCGAGCTCCGGTCCGGTCGGAGTGCTGCGCAGCCCGGCGACGGGGCCGTAGCGGCCGGGCAGGTCGATCCGCACAGCACCGTGCGGGCTGATCGGGGACGGCTGTACCACAGGGCACCCTCCTCCATGAGCGGCAACCAACCCAGCAGACCCGATCGAAGCACCTGGCGCCAGTTGAAGCGGCTGCTCAACGGGCCGGTGTTGCGGAGAGCGGGTCAGCGTAGGGCGGCGAGCACGGAACCGCGCTGCTCAAAGACCATCGGTCCAAGGCTCGCCATCGCTACCGATCCGGTGTATCCGTTTCGATTCACGCCGACCGTGCCGACCTTCGCGCCGGTGGCCACGTCGACGACCTCGATGCCGTTGGGCACCGGCAGCAGGTACTTGCCGGCGAACGAGGTGCCGGCGCCGAGCGTGCCCTCAACAGTCCACAGTGGATGGAAGTCCTTGCTGGACAACGCGATGGTGGACGAGCCGGTGTACCAGTAGACGCCGTCCGCGTCGGTCCAGCTCGGCACCACCTGCCCGGCCGGCGTGCCGGCCAGGTCGGATTCGGGCAGGTTCAGCGGGTAGCTGGCGACCAGGCTGCCGTTCTGGTCGTTGAACACCGACAGCCGCATCGGCGAGTCCTGCACGACCGCCGCGTACTGGGCGGTCATCGCGACCAACCGGGTGTTGTTCCCGCCGATCACGTTGCTGGTCACCACCGAGGGCTGATCCGCGTTGGTGGCCGTCGCCCGGTAGAAGGTCAGCCGATCACCCGAGTTACCTGGGCAGCGCTCGATCACGCCGATCATGGCGAACGCCACCGAGACCGTTCCGTAGTGGCAATGGGTCCTCGGCTGCACGTTCGGGTTGTAGAAGTCGGGCACGGTCCCGTACTCCATGGTCTGCACCATGTCGTAGCGCCAGGTGTCCAACAGGGTCGGACCGGTCGTGGTCACGTAGGTGCCGTCGGAGAGCAGCTGGGTGCCCAGCTGCGCGTCGCCGTTGCGCTGCGAGCCGCGCGCGCCCGAAGTCTCGTCGAGCTCGGTGACCTCGCTGCAGTTGGTCGACCTGTGGTAGACCGCGATGACCTTGCCCCACGTCTGGGACACCGTGCACAGGCCGAGATCGCGGGTGTAGCGCCAGCGCTGCTCGCCGGTCAGCGGGTCGCGGCCGACGACCGAGCCGTCGGCGGCGGTCGCGATGGTCGGGCCCGCGATCACCGGCACCGGCGTCGCCGTGCTCGGCGCCTGCCACACCTGCGCCAACGAGGGCGGAAACACCGTCGGACCGGCCGGAATCGGCTGGTAGGCGGGCCCGGTGACCAGCGTGGTGTTGCGGACGTCGCTGCGATCCCACAGCGCGAAGCTCACCACGAGCACGGCGATCACGATGAACACCGCGACCGCGTAGTCGGCAGGCCTGCGAAACGATCGCCGACGTCGAGGCGCGATGTCGCCCTCTGGCTGGCTGTCCAGTTGCTGCACCGTGGTTTCCGATTCCCTGCGGTCGCCGATGTCGCTTCACGCAGGACCCGGACGACACCGCCCAGGTCCTGCCGCGACCCTAGTACGGGCGTCGTAAGGACATCGTTCTAGTCGAGTGTTGGTCGAGTGGTGTCAGTTCTCCGCGCTCTGCTCGGCGGCGCTGACCTCGGCCCCCGAACGCCTGCGGGTGCGCTTGCGCGGCGTCCGCTTGCTCGGCTCGGCCGACGCCGTTGGTTCCTGCGTCGGTTCCTGCTGGCCCTCGACCTGCGCGCCGTTGTTCGCACCGCGCCGGGTACGGCGCCTGCGTGGCCGCTGCGCGCCGCCCTCCGCACTGTTCTCGCTTGGCGCGCCACCCTCACGCGGCTGCTTGGTCGCGGGCCGCTCGGCACCCGCGTTGGCGCCGGTGTTGCCACGCGGCTTGCGGCCACGCGCGCGCTTGCCTCGGCCGCCGGTGAAGTCCTCTTCGGCCTCGGCCGCCAACCCGGCCCTGGTGCGCTGGTTGACCGGCAGCCTGCCGGTCGCGTCGCGCGGGATGTTCAGGTCGGTGAACAGGTGCTCCGACGTGGAGTAGGTCTCGACGGGCTCCGGCTTGCCGAGGCCGAGGGTGTCGCTGATCAACTTCCAGCGCGTCTCCTCGTCCCAGTCGACCAGCGTGACCGCGACGCCCTCGCGCCCGGCCCTGCCGGTGCGGCCGATCCGGTGCACGTAGGCGCTGTCGTCCTCGGGGCACTGGTAGTTGATGACGTGCGTGATGCCCTCGATGTCGATACCGCGAGCCGCCACGTCGGTGGCCACGAGCGTGTCGACCTTGCCGGAGCGGAACGCGCGCAGCGCCTGCTCCCGGCCGCCCTGGCCGAGGTCGCCGTGCACGGCCGCGGCCGCGAAACCGCGCTCGGTCAGCTCGTCGCTCAGCTTCTGCGCGGTCCGCTTGGTCCGGGTGAAGATCAAGGTCAGGCCGCGGTCCGTTGCCTGCAACGCCCTGGCGATGACCTCGGTCTTGTCCATGGCGTGCGCCCGGTAGACGAACTGGGCGGTGCGCTCGTGGATCGCGCCAGCGTCGTTGTCCTCGGCCCTGATGTGCGTCGGCTGGTTCAGGAACGTCCTGGCCAGGGTGATGATCGGGCCGGGCATGGTGGCCGAGAACAGCATGGTCTGGCGGCTGTCCGGCATCATCCGCAGGATCCGCTCGACATCGGGCAGGAAGCCGAGATCGAGCATTTCGTCGGCCTCGTCCAAGACGAGACCGTTGACCTTGCCCAGCACCAGGTGGCGCTGTTCGGCCAGGTCCAGCAGTCGACCGGGAGTGCCGATGACCAGGTCGACGCCCTTGCGCAGGGCTTCCACCTGCGGCTCGTAGGGCCTGCCGCCGTAGATGGCGACGGTCCGCACGCCGAGGTGCTTGCCGGCGTCGGTGATGTCGTGGCTGACCTGCAGGGCCAGCTCGCGGGTCGGCACGACGACGAGGGCCTGCGGCGTGCCGTCGCCCGGCAGCGTCAGCCGCTGGAGCATCGGGACGCCGAAGCCGAGGGTCTTGCCGGTGCCGGTGCGGGCCTGGCCGATCAGGTCCTC
>DASYBO010000680.1:0-7258 GCA_036500685.1 Pseudonocardiaceae bacterium
TCTTCCGCGGCCTGCTCTGGGGCGCGATCGAACGGCAGAAATGGGGCCGCTTGGCCGCGTTCGGGCTGAGCACGGCCATTTTCGCGGCCAGTCACCTCGAACCGCTGCGCACGACCCTGCTGCTGGTCATCGCGGTGCCGATCGGCCTGGCCCGGCTGTTCACCGGTCGCCTGCCGGCCAGCATCATCGCCCACCAGCTGAACAATTTCCTGCCCGCGGTCGCCACGCTGCTCGTCGCATTGGGTTTGATGTCCTGATGACGTCCGACCTCGACCTCAACAGCGATCTCGGCGAAGGTTTCGGCGCCTGGCGACTCGGCGACGACGACGCCCTGCTCGAGGTGATCAGCAGCGCCAACGTGGCCTGCGGCTTCCACGCGGGCGACCCGTCGATCATGCGCCGCGTCTGCGCGACGGCGGCCCGGCGCGGGGTGGTCATCGGCGCCCAGGTCTCCTACCGCGACCTGGCAGGCTTCGGCCGCCGCTTCATCGACGTCGACCCCACCCAGTTGGCCGACGAGGTGCTCTACCAGATCGGCGCCCTGCAAGCCTGCGCCCGAGCGGAGGGCGCCGAGGTCGCCTACGTGAAGCCGCACGGCGCCCTCTACAACGCCACCGTGCATCACCAGGCCCAGGCCGCCGCGGTCGTCGCCGGCGTGCGGGCCTTCGGCGAGCTGCCGATTCTCGGCCTGCCCGGTTCCCGCCTGCTCGACGAGGCCGGCCCGCTCGGCGTGCCCGAGGCCTTCGCCGACCGCGGCTACACCCCGGAGGGCACCCTGGTGTCCCGCCGCGAGCCCGGCGCCCTCCTGCCGGACACCGAAGCTGTGGTCGAGCGGGCCATCCGGCTGGCGACGCGGGGCGAGATCGTCGCGGTCGACGGGACGGTGCTGCGCACCGCTGCCCGGTCGCTGTGCCTGCACGGCGACACCCCCGGCGCGGTCGGCCACGCCCGTGCCGTACGAGCCGCCCTTGCCGAGTCCGGCATCACCCCGAAGCCCTTCGCCTGACCTCCGGTACCCTGCCGATTTAGCTCGCCCATCGGCCATCTGGCAGAATAGGCGGCTGTCCGCCGCGGCTGGTCCCTCTCACTACGCTGTGGCACCCATGAACTCCAGGTGATCGCGCGCTGGCCCCACCGGCGTCGCGCCTGCCTGAACCTGGTTAACGAGATTCTGAGGAGCACCCGTAGTCGTGGCTGTCAAGATCAAGCTGCAGCGTCTCGGCAAGATTCGCGAGCCGTACTACCGCGTCGTCATCGCCGACTCGCGCACGCGTCGTAGCGGCCGGGCGATCGAGACCATCGGCAAGTACCACCCGAAGAACGAGCCGAGCTTCATCGAGATCGACTCGGACCGCGCCCAGTACTGGCTGGGTGTCGGTGCGCAGCCGACCGAGCCCGTGCAGCACCTGCTGGAGATCACCGGCGACTGGCAGAAGTTCAAGGGCCTGCCCGGCACCGAGGGCACCCTGCGCGTCGCCGAGCCCAAGCCGAGCAAGCAGAGCCTGTTCGAGGCCGCGCTCGCCGCCGCTGGCGAGGAGCCGACCACCGAGGCCACCACGCCCAAGCAGCGCAAGAGCACGCCGAAGAAGGCCGCCGAAGCCGACAAGGCCGAGACCGTCGAGACCGAAGCCGCACCGGCGGCTGCGGACGGCGAGAAGTGAGCTTGGACACCCAGGCTTTCATGGGGTGCGAGGAGAGGGCGTGAGTGTGTTGTCCGACGCGCTCGAACACCTTGTTCGCGGCATCGTCGATCACCCGGACGACGTGCGGGTCAACCTGTTGACCACGCGTCGCGGTCGCACCCTCGAGGTGCACGTCCACCCGGAGGACCTCGGCAAGGTGATCGGTCGCGGTGGCCGTACGGCCACCGCGCTGCGCACCGTCATGGCCGGTATCGGCGGTCGTGGCCTGCGGGTCGACGTGGTGGACACCGATCGCTGAGGGACCAATGGCGGACCGCTCGACCGACCGACTCGTCGGTCGGATCGTCAAGCCACACGGGGTACGCGGCGAACTCGTCGTCGAACCGCGCACCGACTCGCCCGAGATCAGGTTCGCGGTCGGCAACGTGCTGTCCGCGAACCTGCGCGACGGGTCGAAACGCGAACTGACCGTGGCAGCCGCTCGGCCTCATGCCGGGCGGCTGCTGGTCGTCGTCGAGGGGGTAGGAGACCGCGACACCGCCGAGGACCTGCGCGGCACGCTGCTGCTCGCCCCCGAGGCCGACCTGCCGCCCACCGAGGACCCCGACGAGTTCTATGACCACGAACTCGAGGGCCTTCCGGTGTTCACCACCGACGGCACCAGGATCGGCGTCATCGCCGACGTGCTGCACGGCGCCGGCAGCGACCTGCTGCAGGTACGCCGCGAAGGCAGCTCGGATGTGCTCGTGCCCTTCGTCAACCAGATCGTGCCCGAGGTCGACGTGCGTGCCGGCCGGGTCGTGATCGACCCGCCGCAGGGCCTGCTCGACGAGGAATGAGCCCGATGCACATCGACGTCGTCACGATCTTCCCGGAGTACCTGGTCCCGCTTCGCGCAGCGCTGCTCGGCAAGGCCATCGACAAGGGCCTGCTGAGCCTGTCCGTGCACGACTTGCGGGACTGGACGCACGACGTGCACCGCGCCGTGGACGACAGCCCGTACGGCGGTGGCCCCGGCATGGTGATGAAACCGGACGTATGGGGCGAAGCACTCGACGAACTGGCCCCGCCGGACATCGACAGCCTGCTGGTGGTGCCCAGTCCGGCCGGCCGCCCGTTCACCCAGACGACCGCGCACCGCTACGCCGCCCAGCCCCGGCTGATGTTCGCCTGCGGCCGGTACGAGGGCATCGACCAGCGGGTCATCGACGACGCCGCCAAGCGGATGCCGGTCGAAGAGGTCTCCATCGGCGACTACGTGCTGGTCGGCGGCGAGGCCGCGGTGCTGGTCATGGTCGAGGCCATCGCCCGGCTGCTGCCAGGAGTGCTCGGCAACCCGGTCTCGGCCGAACAGGACTCCTTCTCCGACGGCCTGCTCGAAGGCCCCTGCTACACCCGGCCGGAGGTGTGGCGCGGCCTGGCCGTGCCCGAGGTGCTGCGCTCAGGCAACCACGCCCGCATCGAGCGCTGGCGACGTGACCAAGCCCTCGAACGGACCGTCCAACGCCGCCCCGACCTGCTAAAACGTCTCCCCGAAGGCGCGTTGGACAAGAAGGACCGCCAGTTGCTCGATCAGCTCACCGAGGCCGATTTCACCTCCGGCTGACTCATCTGGCACACTAGAACGGTTGCTGCGCACGGGCGGGGTTCCGGCGTGCGCCACGAAGCCACCCCCAGGTTGGTCACTGTCGGGCTCAGCCACGACGGTTTGCACAGGCCTGTGGGCGTATGAAGACACAGTCGATGACGAGGACGGATCACCGATGAACACCCTGGACGCGTTGGACGCTCAGTCGTTGCGTTCTGACATTCCGGACTTCCGGCCGGGCGACACGCTCAAGGTGCACGTCCGCGTCATTGAGGGCTCGCGCGAGCGCGTGCAGGTCTTCCAAGGCGTTGCCATTCGCCGGCAGGGCGGTGGCATTCGCGAGACCTTCACCGTTCGCAAGGTCTCCTTCGGTGTCGGCGTCGAGCGCACCTTCCCGGTGCACTCCCCGAACATCGCGCAGATCGAGCGGGTCACCCGGGGCGACGTGCGCCGCGCCAAGCTCTACTACCTCCGCGACCTGCGCGGCAAGGCCGCCAAGATCAAGGAGAAGCGCGACGCCAAGTCGGCTTCCTGAGCTGTCGCTTCATATCGGCTTAGCGTTTCTTCCCGTAATCTGATCAGGTGCCCGATCCGGTGTCCGCTACCACGCAACCAGCGGATACCGATCGGGATGCCGGGCCACGGCGTACGCGTAGCGGCCGGCATCGCAAGAACCAGCGGCGGATTCCGCGCTGGGTCGAATATCCCGCGCTGATCATCCTCGTCGGGTTGATCACCTTCTCGGTGCAGACCTTCCTGTTCCGCGTGTACGTGATCCCCTCCGAGTCGATGGAGCAGACCCTCTACGGCTGCGCGGGCTGCACCGACGACCGCGTCCTCGTCGACCGGGTCGTCTACGACTTCGGCTCACCCCGTCCCGGCGACGTCGTGGTGTTCAAGGGCCCGCCAGGCTGGACCGACAACGAAGTCTCTTCTGGGCCACCGACCACCGCCCCCGGCAAGGTCGGCGACTGGCTCGGCCAGCTGATCGGCCTCACCCCCGCCAGCGAAGTCGACTTCGTCAAGCGGGTGATCGCGACCGGCGGCCAGACCGTGTACTGCTGCGACGCGGACAATCACGTTGTGGTGGACGGAAAACCGCTCGCCGAGCCCTACATCTACTGGTGGCCCGGCCGGGGCACGAAACAGGCGTCTTTCGGGCCGGTCACCGTTCCACCGGGTGAACTATGGGTGATGGGCGACAACCGCAACGACTCCGACGACTCCCGAATTCAGGCCGGCGGGGGCGCCAAAGGCGCGGTTCCGGTGTCCGACGTGATCGGCAAGGTCCGCACCGTCATCTGGCCCTTCTCCCGCATCGGCGGCGTCGGCGACCAGAACCCGCAGGCCGCGGCGTTGATCGGCGTCCTGCCGATGGCGTATCTCGGCCGCAGGCGCCGCCGGACGAAGCGTGGAGCACGATCCGATCCGGCGATCGGAGGACATGTGTGGTGGCGTGCGGGACGCAACGGCTCGGTAGGGTAGTTTTCGTTGGGTCGGCCGCTATCGCGGTGGCGGAGTCGGTCATTTTCTTCAACCGTCTTGGGTGCCGACCGCGGTATTCCGGTTCAGGCCCCTGGGTGATCACAGACGAGGAAGGCGATGACGGCGTCCGAAGACGAACGCGAGGACACCACGACCGTGGATGGCCACGCCTCATCCGTCCAGCAGCTCCCCGACTCTCCGGATTCTCCGGGTAAGGGGGACGAACCCGTCGAGGGCACCGACCAGGACAAGGTCGGCGACGGCGACGAATCGGCCAAGCCGAACGGCAAGCCGAAGGGCAAGCCGAAGAAGAAGACCCCGTTCTGGCTCGAACTGATCATCCTGGTCGCCATCGCGTTCGTGCTGACCTTCCTGATCCAGACCTTCGTCGCCAGGGTCTTCTCGATCCCGTCCGAGTCGATGGAGCAGACCCTCAACGGCTGCGCCAGCTGCGTCGGCGACCGCATCCTGGTCGACAAGGTGACCTACGACTTCACCGAACCCTCGCCCGGCGACGTGATCGTGTTCAAGGGCCCACCTGGCTGGGCCCAGAACGAGTACGTCACGCAGGGTTCCAGCAACCCCGTCGTGCAGTGGTTCCGCGAACTCGGCTCGTCCGTCGGCATCGGCGCCCCACCCGAGTACGACCTGGTCAAGCGGGTCGTCGCGGTCGGCGGCGAGACCGTGTACTGCTGCGACGCCAACAACCGCGTCGTGGTCAACGGCAAGTCGATCACCGAGCCCTACGTCTACTTCCAGCCCGGCATGGCCAACCAGCCCGTCCAGGCGCAGCAGAACGACCCGCCGCCCTATGACAACAAGGTCAACCTGCAGGCGGGCTTCCCGTCGGTGACCATCCCCAAGGGCTACCTGCTGGTGATGGGCGACAACCGCAACAACTCCGACGACTCCCGCTACCAGAACGGCGGCGGCCTTGCCGGCCTCGTCCCGGTCTCGGATGTCATCGGCAAGGCCAGGACCATCATCTGGCCGCCGTCGCGGTGGCGCGGCATCGGCGACTACAACGCGCAGACCGGTGCGCTCGGCGTGCCGGGCGTGACCGAAGGCATGCCGCTCGCGGTCGGTTTCGCCGGCGCGTTCCCGGTGTTCTGGCTCGGCAAGCGGGTTCGTCGCGGGCTGCGCCGAGCAGCCACCCGCCGGTCGGACAAGTGACCACACTGCGACCACAGCGCGCCGTCGTGCGACGCGACGCCGGCAACTGGGCACTGCAGAGCGCACTGGACCGGCGCGGCCTCGGCCCGGTGGCCGGCGTCGACGAAGCAGGCCGAGGCGCCTGCGCGGGCCCGTTGGTCGTCGCTTCCTGCGTGCTGCGCCCCAACGACGCGCGGCACCTGGAAGGCCTTACCGACTCGAAACTGCTCACCGAGCGGGCCAGAGAACGCATGTACGACCTGGTGCTGGCGCGCGCCCGCGACTACGCGATCATGGTCATACCGCCGGCCGAGGTCGACCAGTTCGGCGTGCACGCGGCCAACATCGAGGGCATGCGCAGGGCCATCGCGGGCCTGGCCAACCACCCCGGCTACATCCTGACCGACGGCTTCCGCGTAGCCGGCCTCACGGCTCCCAACATCCCGGTGATCAAGGGCGACAAGGCAGCGGCCTGCGTCGCCGCCGCGTCCGTGCTGGCCAAGGTGACCAGGGATCGGATCATGGTCGACCTGCACGAACAGCTGCCCGACTACGGCTTCGACGTGCACAAGGGCTACTGCACGACCGAGCACACCAAGGCCCTCGACGAGTTCGGGCCCACCATCGAGCACCGCTGGTCCTTCGCGAACGTGACCGCCGCCGCGGCCAAACACGGCCTGCGAGCACCGAGGCGGGTGGTGCGTAGCGCATCCGCGGTTGGTGTGGTCCAGAATGGAAGGCCAGTCGAGGACAACAGCGAGGAACCGGCGTCAGCGTCATGAGGAGGAGTACGGACCCCGTGAGTGACGTTCGCGAGCGAGGACAACGATGAGCGCGGAAGATCTCGAGAAGTACGAGACCGAGATGGAGCTACAGCTCTACCGGGAGTATCGCGACATCGTCAGCCAGTTCTCCTATGTGGTGGAGACAGAGCGACGCTTCTACCTGGCCAATTCGGTCGACGTCCAGGTTCGCAACTCCGACGGCGAGGTCTACTTCGAGGTGCGGATGTCCGACGCGTGGGTGTGGGACATGTACCGACCCGCGCGGTTCGTGAAGAACGTCCGGGTCATCACCTTCAAGGACGTCAACGTCGAGGAGCTCGACAAGCCGGACCTGCGCCTGCCGGAAAGCGGCCCGTTCAGCAACTGATCCAGCTTCGCCCGTAGCACTCCAGGTCGCCAGCACAACCCACCGACAAAACCGGGTTGTGCCCCATGGCGACCCGGCGAGTTGTGCACATCAGTACCCGCCATCCACAGTTTCGCCCTCGCCCCCCACCCCGATTTGCCAAACCCGGCACCGTCTTCCGCATGCCCGACCACCCGGCCGGCACCCCAAGACGACCCGAGGACGGCAACCCATGATCACCACCACCCCATCCCCCGTT
>DASYBO010000681.1:0-4554 GCA_036500685.1 Pseudonocardiaceae bacterium
TCAGCGCCCGCGCGGTCAGCGTGGTCTGCCGGCCGGACTGCGCGGGGGCGACGTCGACGGCGATGAGGCCGTATCCGGTGTAACGCACCCGCGACCAGGTGACCTCGACGGTCTCGGTGGTCTTGCCGGGCCGGTTGAGCACCATCGGCACCGGCACGGTGTTGGGGGTGAGGTTGCCTTCGTAGTTGTCTGCGACCGGGAACGAGTAGACGCTGTCGCCACCGCCACCTGCCACCACATATGTGGTGCCCTGCTTGATCGGGTCGATGGTCGCGCCGATGTCCGCGATGCCGGTCGCCTGGCCGGCGCGGATCGGGTCGGTGCGCTCGTAGACGTGGTTGTGTCCGTTGAGGACGAGGTCGACCTGGTACTGGTCGAACAGCGGCGACCACTGGTCCTGGGCGCCGCCTTCGGCGCCGTCGCTACCGCAGGTGGTGTAGGTCGAGTGGTGGAAGTAGACCACGATGAAGTCGGTGCTGCGCTCGGCGCGGAACGCGGCAAGGGTGTGCTTGAGCCAGTCGGTCTGCGCGCCGCCCGAGTAGCCGTAGTTGGCGGGGATGGCGTAGGAGACGTCGTTGGCGTCCAACGAGATCAGGCCGACGTTGCCGTAACGCCACGCGTAACTGCCAGGGCATTGCGTTGGCCCGTTGTCCGGGAAGGTGAACCGGGCCTCCTGGCCGCCGTAGCCGTTGGGCGAGTACCAGGCTTCCATGTCGTGGTTGCCGATCGCGACCATCCACGGCACGCGCGCGGCGACCGGCTCGTTCTGCACGAAGAACGCGTCCCAGACGCGGGCGTCGTAGGAGTCGGTGATCAGGCCCTGGCCGCTCGTGTCGGCGTAGCACAGGTCGCCCATGTGCAGGTGGAACGCGGGGTTGAGGCCGGCGATCAGTTGGCCGTTGGCGACCGCGTCGTAGCTGACGCTCTCGTCGCCGAACGCGGTGAAGGTGAACGGGCCTGGCTTGCCCGCCGCGGTGCGGAAGCTGTACATGCCGCCAAGGCTCGGGTCGCCCGCCGGGTCGTGACCGTCGTGGCCGACGACGTAGTAGTACGTGGTGTCCGGCATCAGGTGCGACAGTTCCACGTGCAGGTAGTACTGCGTGACCGTGGTCGGCTTGATCAGCGGTTCCGAGTCGATCGGGTGCATCCAGGACAGCTGGCTGGTGAGCGTGCGCAGCTCGGCCGGGACGCGGCCGCCGTACTCGCCGGGGCAGCTGCCCAGCCGGACGAACGGCGCGGTGACCGGCGTGCGGACCTGCCAGGAGACGATCATCTGGCTGGTCGGGTCGGAGCCGAAGTTGATGTGCCGGCCGTAGGGCGCAACGGCCGAGCCGTGCACGCGCTCGCCTGCTGCCACGACGTTCGTGTTGGCCGCCGGGGTTGCCGATGCGACTCCGTTGCCGATCAACGCGGTGCCGGCGATCGCACCGGCACCAACCAGTCCGCCGCGCAGGATCCTGCGCCGGGAGTGTGTGGCGGCGAACCATTCGTGCTGTTCGGCGAGACTGAGTTCGCCTGCCTGCGCCGGCGTCATTCGGAATGCGGACACGGGCCGACGTTAGAGGCGGAGGATGGCCACTGGTTGAACCATTTGTGACTGCCGAGCATCGAAACAGCTGGCATGCCTTCGCGTCATTGCAATTGTACCTACTAGTATGTACAGTCTGGCGCGTGAACGCAGTGGACCGGTTGTTGGCCAGTACGCGCGAGTTGTTGTGGGAACGCGGCTATGTGGGCACCAGCCCGAAGGCGATCCAGGAACGCTCGGGTGTCGGTCAGGGCAGCATGTACCACCATTTCGCGGGCAAGTCCGACCTGGCATTGACCGCCATCCAGCAGACCGGCGCGGAGCTGCGCGTCAGCGCGGCCACCCAGCTCAACAAGCCCGGCTCAGCCCGCGACCGGATCACCGCGTACCTGACCCGCGAGCGCGACGTGCTCAGAGGCTGCCCGATCGGCAGGCTCACCCAGGACCCGGACATCCTGGCCGACGCGCGGCTGCGCGAACCCGTCGACGACGCCCTCGGCTGGGTGCGCAACCGACTCGCCGAAGTGCTCGCGGAAGGCAGGGAAGCGGGCGAGTTCGGACCCGACTTCGATCCGGTCGCGATCGGCGCGACCTTGCTCGCCGTGCTGCAGGGCGGATACGTGCTGGCCAGGGCGGCGAACTCGGTCGAGCCGTACGAGAAGGCCATCGAGGGCGCATTGCGCTTGTTGCGCTGAGGGGAACAACGCAAGGGGGACAACGACATGTATGCGACGTACTACGACCGGACCTTCCCTGTCGATCACGACATGGGCCTCATCCGCGAGCGGGTGGCCGAGGTCGGGCCCAGCATGGACGAGCACGACGGTCTTGGCTTCAAGGCCTATCTGCTGAACGGGAACCGCGTTTCGTCGTTCTATCTGTGGCACGATCCGGTCGCCATGGCCGAGTTCTTCTTCAGCGAGAGCGGCTTTGCCGACCTGGTCCGACATTCCGGTCGCCCGACCGTTGAACACTGGCTCGGCGTTACCGTCGTCGCGGGCCCGGCGCGGGATAGCGGGCCCCGTGCGGCTTCGCGCCGAATCAGCGCGCTGCCAACCGATCTGGGACCCGAACTCGCCGCGCTGACCGAACTGGCCGACCGCCCGGACGTGCACACGGCGGCGTTGGTGGCCGATCCGAAGGATTGGCGACTGCTGCGGTTCGTGTTGTGGGCCAACGAGGTACCGGCCGAAGAGGACGCCGAGCGCTTCGAGGTCATGCACCTGTCCGCGCCCGGCATTGCCGAACTCAGGGGGATGAGCGATGTACGCGATGCAGTATGAACTGACCCTACCCGCCGACTACGACATGGAGATCATCCGCAAACGCGTGCGGGATCGCGGCGGGCGCACCGACGGGTTCCCCGGTCTCGGCGTCAAGGCGTACCTGATCCGCGAACGCGGGGTCGCCGACTCACCGGTGAACCAGTACGCGCCGTTCTACCTGTGGTACGACATCAGCGGCATGAGCAGTTTCCTCTGGGGTGGCAGCGGTTTCGCCGGCATCGTCGACGACTTCGGCCGGCCGCCGGTGCGGCACTGGACCGGCGTCGATCATCAATCCGGGCCGGCCAACGCCAACATCCCCATCGCGGCGACGCGGCGAATCGAGCCGATCCCACCCGGCGCCGATCCGACCGGGCCGGTCGAGGCGGCCACCCAAGAACTCCGGGAGCGCGCCGAACTCTCTGGAGTGCATTCCACGGCGCTGGCGGTCGATCCCGAGCGGTGGGAGATCGTGCATTTCAGCCTGTGGACGGAAAACCCGCCGGCATCCGCCGGGATCCGGTACGAGGTGCTGCACATTTCGCGCGGTAGCGACTGATCATCAGGTCGACCACGAGCGGATGAACGCCGATCGGGTCGGCGACCAGGTCGGCGCCGGCCTCGGCCGCCGCGCGGTGGAACAGGCCGGGCGCGAGCAGCCACGAGGCCACCGTGACCCGACGACCGCGAGCGCGCGCTTGCGCAATCGCTTGCGGCAACGGTGGTTGCGCGGTAGCGCAGTATCCGATGTGGACTTCGGTGTCCAGGCGTCCGGACAGGCGCAAGGCCGCCCTGCGCACGTCGGCGATGGCCTGCGGATCGGAGGATCCCGCCGCGGCCAGCACCACCCGGTCACCGAACCGGTAGCCGCCCTCGACCAATCGGTCGTGCACGGCGGCGACCATCGCCCGCGCCGGGCCGAGCGGCGCGGCCAGGACCGCGTCCGGAAACTCGGCCAACTGTGCGGGCAGGTCGGCTCGGACGTGGTAGCCGGCCGCGAGGAACGCGGGCAGCACGACGACCGGGCCTGCGAGTTCCACGAGTACCTCGGCGACGGTGGGCCCGCGTACGTCCGCGAAGGCCAGTTCGACCCGCACGCCGGGAAGCTGAGCCCGCACTGCGTCCACCAACCGTGCGGCGACCAGCGCGCCGGCCGGGTCACGGGTGCCGTGCGCGACGATCACCAGGCTCATCGCACCCCCGCCGGTTCCATGGCGAGCCGGTAGCCGCGCTTGACAACGGTCTGCACCAGCCGCGGCTCACCGAGCGCGGTGCGCAGCCGGGCGACGGCGGTTTCCACCGCGTGTTCCTCGCCCCCGCCGGGCAGCACGGCGAGCAGCGCCTGTCGCGACACCACTCGGCCCTGACAGGCGGCAAGGGCGCGCAGCACGGCCATCGGGGCGGGCGGGACCGGGCGCACTTCGCCGTCGACCAGGACGGCTTGGCCGCGCACCTGTAGTTCGCGCGCGCCGACGCGCAGCCGTTGGGCCCGCGCTGGAAGGACCTCGGTGAGGGTGCGGACCATTGAGCCGAGCCGCGCCCGCTCCGGCTGGACGGCGGTGATGCCCAGGTCAGCAAGTGGGTTGGCGGAGATCGCGCCGACGCACACCGCCAGCACCGATCCGCGCAGTACGTCTACCAGGTCGGCCAGCCGGTGGCCGCGTTCGGCGGTGGCGAGCAGGCTGGCGGCGGCGGGGGCGCTGGTGAAGGTGAGCGCGTCGACCTGGCCTGCGATGGTGGCATCGAGTAGCCGTTCGAGCG
>DASYBO010000682.1:0-9245 GCA_036500685.1 Pseudonocardiaceae bacterium
TCGTTGACGCCGTTGACGGTCGTGGTCCCGACGCCGTTGGGGTCATCGACGGTCGTGAAACCGCCGCGCGCCGTCCAGGTGAAGCCGTGCGTGGCCGCGCTGCTGCCCGTGCCGACCTGATAGACGCCGACCACCTCGTCGCGGTTGCTCACGCCCAACGCCTGGGTCATCGACGCACCAGGGTAGGTCAGGTGGGTGATCCGGCCGTTGGCGTCGCGCAGAAAGCCCTCGGTGGCGCCGGCCTTGGTGGTGTCGAACCCGGCGATCTGGTCGCGATCGTTGATCGCCGCCGCGGTGACGCTTGTCGAACCGGCGACCGAGATCGACGCGAACGTCCTGCGTCCGACGTCGTAGCGGTAGCCGTGGTTGTTGCCCGCCGCATCGGTGTAGAACCCGACCGCGATGTCGTCGTCATTGACGCCGAGCAGTTGGTTCACCGGCGGATTGGCGTTGCTCTGCGCCGGAAACGCGACGCCGCGGAACCCGCCGTGACGCAACACGAAGCCGGTGTTGTCGTTGACCTGGTTGGCGTTGTTGGCCTTCGAGGAGAATCCGACGGTCAATCCGTCGTTGTTGATGCCGGTGACCTGAGTCTGCACCGACTGGGGAAAGTTCTCCGGCACGAAGGTCCGTGCGCCGTGGGTGACCTGGTATCCCTTGTTCGGGTGCCCCGCCGCACCAGAGCCGAAATACCCGGCGATCACGCCGAAATCGTTGATACCCAACAGCTGGTTGAACGTCGGGTCGGCGGAGTCGTTGACAGTCCGGAACGTGTAGTTGGTGGGTACGCCGGTCATCAGCGGCGCCGACATCGCCGCGTCGGCGCCGCCCTGGTACGACAGATCAACGACATCGCTGGCCAACGTCGGCTGCTGATTGCCCGGCGTCCCGCTGCCCGTGGTGGTCGAGGTGCAGGCCGACACCGCTCCGATGATGGCGCCGGCCACGACGATGGTGCCAAGAACTGATTTCTTCATGATCGCTTCCCCTGCTGCTACTGACGCTTCGTCCGACGGTGTCAATAGTCGTTGGGGGACACGTGCGACACGACCATGCGAGCATGCGAACCGAACGGGGTGCGGGCATCCCCACGGTGGTTCGGCGGTGCGCGCACCAGGCGGTTGCGCGCACCCAGGGCATCGGGTGCGACCGGCGTCAGTCGAGCGACGCGGTCAGTCCACCGTCGAGGATGTAGTGGCTGCCGGTGATCCACGTGGCGCGGTCGGATGCGAGGAACGCGGCGACCTCGGCGATCTCTCGTGGCGTGCCGAGCCGACCCTGCTTCATGGCGACGAGGTCGCGGAAGGGGACTTGGGTTGCCGCCTCGAAGTCCGGGACGAGCCGTTCGACCATGGCGGTGTCGGCAAAGCCGGGGCAGACCGCGTTGACCCGCACCCCCGTTGGCCGCATCTCCACCGCGGCGACTCGGGTGAGCTGGATGAGCGCCGCCTTGGTCGCGCAGTAGGAGCCGAGCAACGGGCTCCCGCCGACGCCCGCGATCGAGGCGATGTTGACGATGTTTCCCTTGGCGGCCACCAGATGCGGGATCGCCGCCTTCATCGCCACGAACGCGCCGCGCACGTTGACCGCGAAGATCTTGTCGAAGCTCTCGGTCGACTGCTGGAGCAACGGCGAGGAGACCTCGATTCCGGCGTTGTTGACCAGCACGTCGAGGCCGCCGAGCAGATCGACCGCCTGTTGCACGGCCGCCTGCACCTGCGCCTCGTCCGTGACATCACAGTTGGCGACGCCATCGGCACCGATCTCCTCGGCGGACTGCTTGGCCGCGTCGGTGTTGATGTCGCTGACCACGACCCTTGCGCCGCGTTCGACGAACAGCGCCGCGATCGCCTTGCCGATCCCGGCACCGGATCCGGTGACGAAGGCCCGCTTTCCCTGCAGTTCGGACATGTCTGCTTCCTTTCGGTTCCGGTCAGTCAGCTGGCGTCGATCTTGGGCAGGATCTCTTCCTTGAGGCGCTTGAGGTCGTCGAGCGTCTTCGCCACCGGCACGTCCTGGAACGGCGGCCACAGCAGCGCCATCGTCATCCCGGCCTCCTGGTAGCGCTTGAGCATGTCGGTGATTTGCGCGGCCGTTCCGGCGAGCAGGTTGGTGCCCTTGCCCAGCGGGGTCTGATCCATCTCCTGGTCGGTGATGACGAACCAGATCATGCTGGCGATCTCGAGGTCGTCGACGGAGCGGGCGGTGTCGAGGGCGTCGAGCTCGCGCTGGATCTCGGTGCGCCACCGCTGGATGTCCTCGGGCGAGTCCTGAATGCCGATCCAACCCGACAGGTCGTACTTGGCGATGCGATTGGCCGAGCGCTTGGCATCCTTGAGCCCGCTGAAGAAGATCGGCGGATGCGGCTTCTGCACCGGCTTCGCCCCGAACCCGCTCAGGTCGAAGTCGGCGAACTCGCCGTGGTATTCGAACAGCTCGTTGGTCCAGATGCCGCGCATGATCTCGATCGTCTCGCGCACGTGCTTGTGCCGCTTGGGGTAGATGTGCGCGGCGCTCGCGGCCGCGAACTCCTCCGGCATCCAGCCGGAGCCGAGCGCCACATTCAGCCTGCCGTTGGAGAGGTGGTCGATGGTGGCCAGTTCAGCGGCGAGGACGCCGGGCGAGCGGTAGGGCGTGTCGATGATGCTCATGCCGATGCGCACCTTCGACGTCTTCGCGGCGAGCCAGGGGATCAGCGGAATGCCCTGGAGGAACTGGCCCCGCGAGGTCACCGGCAGACCACGCGGAAATCCCTCGATCATGCCGAAGGCGTACTGCATCTCCTGGCGGTCCGAGCATTCCGGGACGATGATCCGGTCGAGCGTCCATACCGAGTCGAAGTCGAGGTCTTCGGCGAGATTGGTGAGGTCCTCGAGTTCCCGGACGGTCACCTTGTCGCGGAAATTCGGCAGATAGAGCGCGAGTTTCATGATGGACGGCCTCCTTGCCGCTACCTGGTGGTGAGTGCTGATCGGATCTCCGTCTTGAGCACCTTGCCGACGGTGGAGCGGGGTAGATCCGGCCAGATCTCGACTTGTTTGGGCGCTTTGACGCTGCCGATGCGGTCCTTGACGAACACGATCAGTTCGTCGATGTCGATCGCGGTGTCGGGCTGGAGTTGGACGACGGCGGTGACGCGTTCGCCCCATTTCTCGTCGGGCAGGCCGATCACGGCGCAGTCGCGGATGGCCTGGTGGGCCATCAGGGCCTGTTCGACTTCGGCGGAATAGACGTTGAACCCGCCGGTGATGACCATGTCCTTCGCGCGGTCGACGATGTGCAGGTAGCCCTCCTCGTCGAGGAAACCGATGTCGCCGGTGTGATGCCAGCCTTGGGCGGAGGCTTCCGCCGTGGCCTCGGGGTTCCGGTAGTAGCCGGCCATCACCAACGAGCCGCGCACACAGATCTCGCCCCGCTCCCCGCGCGGCACGGCTCGCCCGCGCGGGTCGAGGATGGCGACCGTCACCAGCGGTGAGGGCCGGCCGGCCGAGGACAACCGCGCGGTGTTGACCGTGCCGTCCGGCAACCGGTGCTCGGCGGGCGACATCGTCGAGATCATCATCGGGGCTTCGGACTGACCGAAAAGCTGCGCCATCGGACCGATGCGGTCGAGGGCTTCAGTCAGCCTGGCCACGGACATCGGGGCCGCGCCGTACCAGAAGCACCGCAGGGACGACAGGTCAGTGCGGTCCAGCGCGGGATCGGCCAGCACCAGGTAGATCAGCGTCGGCGGCAGGAAGGTGTGGGTGACCCGGTGGCGCTCGATCAGCTCGAGGAACCGGCCGACGTCCGGCTTCGCCATGATCACGACCTCGCCGCCGCTGGCCAGGATCGGGAAGCACAGCACGCCGGCCGCGTGGGTCAGCGGGGCAAGAGCCAGGTACACAGGACGTCCCGCGAAGGGGTAACTCATCAACGTGATGGCCGACATCGCCTCGATGTTGCGGTCGGTGAGCATGACTCCCTTGGGGCGCCCGGTCGTGCCTCCCGTGCCGACCAGGGCCACCAGGTCCTCGGGCGGTGCGGCCTCGGCGCAGGGATCGTCTCGGGCCGCGTCGAGCCAGGTGGGCAAGCCCGGCGCGAGGTCGTCGCCCGCGCCGAGCCGCACGAGCGTGGTCAACCTCGGGAGCCTCGACGCGATCTGGCCGACCAGGCCGTCGAAGGCGGGCTGGAAGATCAACGCGGCACAGTCGAACAGGTCGAGCAGTTCGGTGTTCTCCTCGGCCGCGTTGCGCGGATTGATCGGGCACCACACCGCTCCGGCCCTTGCGATGCCGAACACACACGCGAACGCGGTCGGGTCGTTGGCCGAGAGGATGCCGACCTTGTCGCCGGGTGCCACGCCCGAGCGCCGCAGTGCTCTGGCCACCGCGTGGCTGATCTCGACGACCTCACCGTAGGACAGCGACACCCCGTCGAGGGTCAGACAAGGAGCTTCTGGACCGAGGGAAGCGCCTTTGTCCAGGTAGAACGTCAGCGACATCGTCGTCTCCGTGTTCCGTGGCGCACCGTGACTCGTCACGACCCTGGTCGCTTCTTGGACGGATGTCAAGATTTTCCTGGACGACTGACCAGAAAAGCTGCTGGATGTATCGTGGGCGAGTGACCAGCGCAGCCGAGAGGCGCCGCAACCCGGTCGACAAGTTCGAGGATCGCCGCCGCGAACTCGCCGACGCGGCCCTGCTGACCTTGGCCGATCTCGGCTACGCCCGTACCAGCCTTCGCACGATCGCGGACAGCAGCACGTTCTCCCACGGGTTGCTGCACTACTACTTCGCCGACAAGGTCGCGCTGATCACCTACTGCGTGCGCCGGTACAAGGCCGCCTGCGTGCAGCGCTACGAGGGCCTCGTCGCCGAAGCGTCAACGCCCGAACAACTCGCCACCGCGTGCGGCGACGGGCTCGCCGCCACCCTCGGCGACGCCCCCCTCATGCACCGGCTCTGGTACGACCTCCGCTCACAGTCGATGTTCGAGGAGGCGTTCCGCCCCGACGTCGCCGAAATCGACGAGAGCCTCCAGTTGATGATGTGGGGGATGGTCACCGGCTACGCCGAACTGACCGGCACCCAGCCGACCTGCACGCCCGCCGAGGCCTACGCCATGTTCGACGGCCTGTTCCAACAGGCGTTGCTGCGCCACCTCAGCGGCTCGGCCGAAGCGCTCGACGACCTGCGGCGCGGCGCCCGCGAACTGCTGCCCCGCCTCGTCAACTGACCGAGGACGGTCAGGCCGCGCCTGCGGCCTGCTTGATCACGTCGGCCACCACGGCCGGCTGCGACTCGTAGATGGCATGGCTGCCCGGCACTTCCACCACGGCGGCGCCCGCGCGTTGAGCCATGGCCCGCTGAGCGGGCGGCGGGATCATGCGATCGTCGGTGACCACCAGGTACCAGCTCGGGTTGGCCCGCCACGCCGGCTCGCTCACCGCGCCGGCCAGCGCCTCGACGCCCCACGGCACTTGCGAGTCGGCGAGGAACCCGGCCCGCTCCGCACTCAGATCGCCTGCGAAGGACTCGTGGAACTTGTCCTTGTCCAGGAACAGAAATCCGTCCTGCGGCGGAAGAATCGGCGGGACCGGGGCACCCTCGGGCGGGTTGGCGATCAACGTGTTGACCGATTCGCCTTTGTCCGGCGCGAATGCCGTGATGTAGACCAGCGCGGCGACGTTGCCGTGCGTGCCGGCCTCGCTGATGACCGCCCCGCCGTAGGAGTGTCCGACCAGGACGGTCGGCCCCTGCTGCCTGTCGAGGATCTGCCGGGTGGCGGCCGCGTCGCCCTCGAGTGACAGCGTCGGGTTCTGCACGACGCTGACGTTGAAGCCGTCCAGTTTGAGCAGGTCGTAGACCTGCTGCCAGCCCGAGCCGTCGACAAAACCGCCGTGAACGAGAACGACGTTACGCACACCTGTTGCCATCACGATCTCCGCATTCGAAGGAATTGTCGGTCACGAGGACGGGCCCCAGTTGACCGGGCTGGTCCGGAACTCCTCCGGCGCGGCCAACGGCAGGTTGAGCACGGACATGCCGCGCTGCACCGAATACTGGCCACCAGCCAGGTTGGCCAACTCCTGCGGGGTCGGCGAAACCGGGGAGTGGAAACCGGTCGGGGTTTGGCTGGTCAACACGACCTGGATGCGGTCGCCGGCACTGATCTCGGTGAAGTTGGCCAGCAGCGCGAGGTCGTAGCGGGTCACCTTGCCAACCGGTACCGGGACCTGACTGGCCCTGGTGAAGGGATGGCTGGGTTGGAGCAGCGTCCTGTCGGTGCCGAACCAGCTCCGCGACGGGTCGATCTGGCGTTGGCTGCCGAGCAGGATTCCGTCGGCCTGCTTGGTCACGGTTCCGTCGGGCTTGACCACGTTGAGCGTTGCCGACAGTTCGACATCGGGCGCGGTCGACGTCGCGTACACGGTCACGTCCGAGGGGCCGTCCAACACCTCGGCCCGGGGGAGCGGCGAACTGGTGTACGTCACCGCGTTGGCTGCCGTGGCCGGCGCCCAGGTGAGCGTGTCGGTGCCGGCGCCGAAGTAGTAGCTGCGCGCGGTCGGCGACGGCGGCCATGCCGCGGTGTCGACCCAGCGGTTCGCGGTGTTCTCGAACAGATGCAGCGGCGTGTGGGTGTCGGCCATTCCGGTGTGCTCGCCCTTGAGCCAGGTGTCGAACCACTCCAGCCGTAGTCCGTCCAGGATCGCGCCGTCCACGTTCTCGCCGTGCGTCCACGGTCCGACGATCGCCTGGTATCGGCCGGTTGTCGGTTCCGCGTTGGTGATCGGCGCGGTGAGCGGACGGTGGAAGTAGGCGTTCTGCGCGGCAACGTAGTCGCCGAGGTTGCCGCCGGGGAACAGATCATGCCAGCCGGCCTCGGTCAGCGCCGGAATGCCGTTGGCGACGATCTTGGGCATGAACCGTTGCACGTCGAGCGTCTGCCAATAGCCGTTGTCATAGGATCGCGCCCCGCCGCCGGCTTGCTGGGCGATGGTGACCGACTGCGGGTCGGTGGCCGGATCGTCCTGTGGGCCTCTCGGCTCGGCGTGCGCGATACCGGCGACGAACGGGGTCGGGATGCCGCCGTCGGCGGTCAGGTCGTCGTAGAAGTTCGCATCGGTGCAGAACGGCGTTATTGCCTTGAGCGCGGAGTTCGCGCCCACCGCCGCCGCGGTGAACCATTGGTCGACGCCGAGGTAAGAGCAGCCGTCCAATCCGACCTTGCCGTCCGAACCCGGCAGTGCGTGCGCCGCCCAGTCGACCAGTTCGGCGCCGTCGCGCCCCTGCCGGTCGCCGAACCACGACACCTGCCCGCCCGAGGCTCCCGTGCCGCGTACGGCCGAGGCCACGTAGATGTAGCCGCGCTGGACGAAGTAGTCGCCAGGAGTGGTCGGATCCGAACGCCCTGTCCCGTAAGGGTTCTGGGTCAGCAACACCGGGAAGGTGCCGGTGGCCCGCGCGCCGGTGGCGGGATCGGTCGGGTACACGACCTCGGTCGAGATCAGCACGCCGTCGTCCATCCGCACCGAGGTGTGCACCGGCGCACTCACCCCGTAGGCGGCCTGTTCGGGTTGCCAGCCGGCCGCTGGGGCCATGGCGGCAGCGAGCAACGTGACCAGACCGGTAGCCAGCGCGAACGCTGTTCGAACTCGCATGTGGATCTACGTGCTCGCGGGGTGCACGTCCTCCTCCGGCACATTGAAGCACCGGACGGCGTCCAGCGGAAGAGCTATTCCGATAGTGCTGCGGGCGTGAACGTTCAACTCATGACGAACGACGGCTAGGCTCCGTGAATGAGCACCCCCGAGCAGTCCACGCCGACCGACGAGCACGCGGACCTGTGGCTCACGCCGGCAGAGTTGGCCTCGTGGCTGTCCGTGGTCCGCATGATCACCCGGCTGCCGTGGGCCATCGACGGTCAGCTTCAGCGTGACGCGGACCTGAGCATGGTCGAGTACATGACCATGGCGATGCTCGCCGCCGCACCGGAGCGGACGATGCGGATGAGTGAGCTGGCCGAGCGGACGAGCACCTCGCTGTCTCGGCTGTCTCACCTGGTCAAACGGCTCGAATCGCGCGACTACGTCCGACGTGAGGCCGATCCGGTCGACGGGCGCTTCACCAACGCGATCCTGTTGCCGGCCGGCACGGACAAGTTGGTGTCGGCAGCGCCGGGTCACGTGGCCTACGTCCGTCGCCTTGTCGTGGACAACCTGTCTCCCGAGCGGCTGCGGCGCCTCGGGCAGGACGCCGAACGGATCGTGCAGCACATCGACTCGCCCGCGCGCTGACATGAACTGTCAAGTCAAATGAACTTCGGATCGATGCTTGCGCCCAGGTATGACTTGAGTGTTAAAGTCATACCGACATGAGGGGCGCCCAGCACGATCAAGGAGAACGTGACATGAACGAGAACGAGAAGATCATCCGCAACGCCTACCAGATCGCCGAGGACCAGGACGTCGCAGGCTGGATCGCCGCCTTCACCGAGGACGGCACCTTCACCGACGAGTCGATCCCCTACACCTACCGGGGGCCCGACGAGCTCGGCCTCACCGTCGAGGTCTACGCCAAGGCATTCCCCGACATGCACCGGGAACTGCACACCGTCTACACCGTCGACAACATGGTGATCGTGCAACTGTCGTTGCAGGGCACGCACACCGGCCCGCTCGAGCTGCCCGCCGGCACCGTCCCGCCGACCGGGAAGCGGATGGACGCACCGTGTTGCGACGTGTTCGAGCTGCGGGAGGGCAAGATCAAGCGCTTCGACTGCTACCCGTCGGGCACCGTCATCGCCAAGCAACTCGGCCTGGCCTGACCTACGCCGGCGGCAGGTGGACGGACAGCACCGCCGGTTGCCCGGCCCGGACCGCACCGAAGGCCTCCTTGACGGCGGCACGCAGTTCGTCGGGTCGGGTGACGGTGCGGGCCGACGCGTCGGACGCTGCGTTGGCGATGGCGGGCAGGTCGGCCTCTGGTTCGAAGCTGATGCCGAAGTCGTCGTGCTCGGCCGCGATCCCGTTGGGATGAACGCCCAATGTGGACATTTTCGGCGACTTCCAGCCGCGGTTGTCGTAGATCACGGTGAGCGAGGGCAGATCGTATCGGCGCGCCACCCATTGCGCCGAGGCCGGCACGCCGAACAGGTAGGTGCCGTCACCGACCAGCGAGACCACGGTCTTGTTGGGACAGGCCAGTTTCACGCCGAGCGCGGCACCGGCATACCAGCCGAGCGAGCCGCCGCCGGAGGCGAGC
>DASYBO010000683.1:0-53443 GCA_036500685.1 Pseudonocardiaceae bacterium
GTCTACGGCGACATACCGCAGGGCAACGGCGACCCGGCGCTGGTCAACTACGGTGAGAACGTCACCCCGAACCAGCACGCCCTTGCCAGCCAGTTCGGCCTGTACGACAACTTCTACGACGTCCCAACGAACTCCGCTGAGGGCCACAACTGGGTGACCCAGGCCGACGACCCCGAATACACCGAGTCCAGTGCGGGTGAGTACACCCGTAGCTACGACACCGAGGACGACGTGCTTGGCCACCAGGCGTCGGGCTTCATCTGGACCGGTGCCCAGGCCGCGGGCAAGACCGTCAAGGACTACGGCGAGTTCCAGTCGATCGAACAGAAGCCGGCCGGAGCGACCTGGCAGAACTACTTCTGCGACGCCAAGAACATGGCCGCGACCGGTGCTCCGACCCAGTACCCGATCACCACCGGTTCGGCGATCCCCTCGCTGAACTCCGTCGCGGTGCCGGGCTTCCCGCTGTTCGACCTGAACGTTCCGGACGTCTACAAGGCCCAGGTCTGGAAGCAGGACTTCGAGAAGAACGGCCCGGCCAACCTCAACATGTTCTGGCTGTCCAACGACCACACCGGCGGCCCGGCCTCCGGCCCGGCCCAGGTCGCGGACAACGACCTCGCACTCGGTGAGATCGTCGACACGATCTCGCACAGCAAGTACTGGAAGGACTCGGCCATCTTCGTGGTCGAGGACGACTCACAGGCCGGCGTCGACCACGTCGACGGTCACCGTGCCCCGGTCCAGGTCATCAGCCCGTGGGCTCAGCACGGCACGGTCGACAACACCTACTACAGCCAGATCACGCTGGACCGCACCATCGAGCAGATCCTCGGCATCAAGCCGATGAACCAGATGGACACCGCGGCGACCCCGATGCGGCACGCGTTCACCCAGCACCCGAACTTCACGCCGTTCAACGCGGTGCCCAACCGCACCTCGCTGACCGACGGCCTGAAGATCCCGCCCACCTGTGGTGCGGACACTCCGGCTCCGGCCGACCCGTCGGCGGCCCCGGTGCCGTCGACGGCGGTCGTGTCGGCGGTCGCAACGCAGTGGTCGAACTGGAAGGGCGTGCAGGATCTGAGCAAGCCCGACAAGGTGAACCCCGTGCTGATGAACCACTACGACTGGTACGAGGCCCACAACTGGTCCACCCCGTACCCGGGCGAGGCCAAGGTCTACACCCCGGCCAAGGTTCCCAACGCCGTCGCGGGTGCGTCGAACAACGACTGACCGATCCGCGCGGATCGACAACTGAAGATCACCAACGGGAAGCTCCGGTCACGATCTCGTGGCCGGGGTTTCCGGTTCGGTCCGGGCCGGCGTCCGAATCGCTCATCGCGGGCGCGGTCAGGACACTGGCCACCCATCAGTTCGACGAAGCCGTCGCGAACCTGGAGCAAGGTCGGGCGGAGGACGTGCCCCTGGACCGGTTCGCGGCATGCGCGAACCCGCTGGGTGGTCAGGTATCCCAGCCTGCCCAGTCGCTGACTGCCGACGATGCGTGGGCACGAGCCAGTTGCTCGGCCCTGTCCGGATCGTGGTCGCGCAGCGCGGCGAGCAACTCGCGGTGCTGTCCGTAGCGCCGAATCTGGCCTGGGGCCTGAGAATCGAGTTGGGCGGCGGCGATCGTGCGGCGCTCGGCGCGGGAATATGCCTGGACCTGTTCGAGGGTGCGGCTGAGCTGAGCGTTGTCGGCGGCGACCTCGACCAACTCGTGGAAGTCGCGCACCGAGTCGAAGATCCGCTCGATGTCGTCCTGCGCCAGCTCTCGGCCGGCGTCCCGGTCGGCCCGCAGTGCCTCGGCCGCGGCGTCGGCAGCGTCCAGCAACCGCGCCATCCTGTCGAGTTGCTCCGGGGTGACCTTCTCGGCGGCGAAGCGGGCCGCGACGCCCTGCAGCGCGGCTTCGATGACGCCGCTTTCCGTACGGGCGCGCGGGGACACGGTCGCCACACGTAGCGAGCGGGGACCGGTGTGTTCCACCAGTTGCTCCTGCTCCAGCCTGCGCAGCGCCTCTCGCACCGGGGTCGCGCTGACCCCGAGTCTGGCCGCGAGCCCGCGTTCGGTGATCTTGTCTCCCCAACGCAGATCACCCTGGGTGATCGCGGTGCGTAATGCCCGGTAGGCCTGGTCGGCCAGGGACTGGGCGTTGAGGGAAGGTAGCGTCACGTTGTTATTTGATGTCTGCTACATCAAATAGTCAAATCGCCGCAGGTCGGCGTTCTGCCGACGATCAGGCGGGCAAGCGGTACGTGGTGTTGGCCCGCGTGCACGTCCCGATCTCGCAGGCTGGCCTGACTGATCGCCCGTGGGAACGAGATCTTCACGACGTTGAGCGCCGGTATACGGAAGATCAGCACCGAATCCGCGGACACGCCATAGAGTTCCGCGATGGACGCCTCGTTGATCAGGTCCGGGTCGGCGGCGATGGCGTAGCCGTGCTCGTCGGCCATGAATGCTTCCACGGTGACCCAGAACGGGCCCGCGTTCTTCGATCGGACCTCCAGCGCGTGGTCGCCGAGGGTGGACTGGTGGTCAGGCATGGCCCGCTCTCCGATTCTCGATGTGGAACATGGCGGTCGGGGAGTCGACGTCGACGGTGTGGTTGAGGACGAACTCATAGGCCGCGCCGCGTTCCAGTTCCGCAGGCGAGGTCGCGAAGGCGAAGCTGGGCAGATGATCCATGTCCGGCAACGGGAGATGCAGGAGCAGCGGGTTGGCCACCTTGGCCACGGCGGTGGCGGTGGCCTGGTCGGCGGCGTTGACGATCAGCATCACCCCGACCTCGTGCGTCAGCGCGCGGTCCGGATCCAGGTTCTCCAGAATCGCGTCGTGCCCGTAGCGCCGGATGTCGAACGCGTAGTCCTCAGCGCTCAGCCCGAGTGTCTGGGCGACCCTGGCGATCAGAGTCGTGCGCAACAGGTCGGTCCAGGTCTGGATCTGAGCGACGATGTGCGGGTCGCGGATGCCGACGAAGGAGATCGTCTCGTATCCGGTCAACCGCGCCCCTTCCAGCTTGATGGTCTGCTGCTCGGCCGGTTCGAACTCTGATCCCTCGACGCGCACCCGCCGGTCGTCGAGCGCCGTGTAGGTCGCGTCGGCGACAACCAGGGTTCCGGCAGGCTCCCGCATCCGGAACGGGTCGACCGTCTCGTACAACATGTGGGCCGCGACGGAGATCGGGGTACAGGCGGACGCAGGGTCCAGCGGTTCGATGGTGAACCCAGACTTGTCGATGGTCGCGAACACCCCGCCCGCGCGTGGGTTGGTCGTGCACTGCCCACCGCATTCGACGATCTTCGCCGCGTGCCAGGTCGGGCCGGGCGGCATCCCTTTCATCAATGGCACGACCGCAACGCCCGCGGTGTCGGTGGCCCGGCCCGCGAGTACCACGTTCGCGCCCTGCCGCAGCGCGGCCTCGATGGGTTCGTGACCCATCATCCCGACTATGCGCGTGCAACTCTCCAAGGTCTCCGCGGTCAGTTCGGTCGGGGGAGCGAGGGGGCGGACGCGACCGGCGTCGAGTTGTTCCTTGAGGTCGACCGCGCTCTGCTCGCTGTAGATCGTGGCCACCGTCAGCCCGAGTTCGTCCTCGGCGATGATGGCCCCGGCGAGCCCGGCGACCCAGTCGACACCCGCGTCCGCCCCGCTGGTACCGCACGATCCGACGATGAGCGGGATCTCCGCTTTCGCGGCCGCGCGCAGAAGAATCCGCAGATCGCGTCGGACCGCGGCGTCGGCTGTCTTGGGTTTGCCGGTACCGAGGTAGTAGGGGCCGGAGTCGGTCGAGCCACCGTCCACCGAGATGACGTCGGGCCCGAGCGTGAGACCACGCTCGACCGTGGCCGGGTCGAAACCGGCGCCCAGCATCCCGGCGGGCACCAGCACGCCGACCCGTTGGGCGGCAGTGTTCGAGAGAGTCATTCTTCCGTCCCGCTGATCTTTGGTCGTACTGATCGAGTTCCGGTCCCCGGGAGTGATCCGCCCCGGCCCTCCCTCATCCAACAGATCTACTATAGCATGTATGCTGCGTGCTATAGCAACGGTCGAAGGAGGACGTCGTGGACTATCCAGCTCAGCCCGCACCCCCAGCATTGGATACCGGTCTCGCCACGGGTGGCTCACTGGCGGCGGTCGCCGCACGGCTGGACCGACTACCGCTGTCCCGCTGGCACCGCAGGATGGTCCTGCTCATCGGCCTCGGCACGTTCTTCACGTTTTTCGAAGTGACGCTGGGCAGCTTCTTCGGCGTGCTGCTCGGCCGGCAGTGGCCGCTGACCACGTTCGACCTGGCCATGATCATCGCGTCGACATTCGTCGGTGAGATGATCGGATCGCTGGTGCTGGCGCCCTACGCCGACCGCCTCGGCCGCCGGACGCTCTTCCAGGTCAACCTGGTCGTGTACGCCGTGTTGTCGCTGGCCACCGCCTTCTCTCCGAACCTCCTGGTGTTCCTGGCGCTGCGGGTGCTCACCGGCTTCGGCCTCGGTGCCGAGCTGACCCTGGTCGACACGTACCTGTCCGAACTGCTGCCGAGTCGCCGACGCGGCCGTTTCATCGCCTGGAGTTACACACTCGGCATGCTCGCGGTGCCGGTCGCGGGCGGGCTGGCCAAGGCGGCCAACGGCACACTGTTCGGCCTGCAGGGCTGGCGCTGGCTGCTGATCCTGGGAGCGTGCGCCGGACTGGCCGTGTGGCTGTTTCGCCGTGGTCTACCCGAATCGCCGCGGTGGCTGGCCGCTACCGGGAAGGCCGACGAGGCGGATCGCGTGCTCACCTCGATCGAACAGCGGGTGGTGCCGCTGAACCGCCAACCACTGTCCACATCGGAGGAGATCGAACCGGAGGTGCCGGCCACCGCGGCCGTGACATCCGTCGCCGAGAGCCCGGACGACCGGTATGGACGTCGAAATCTACTGGTCTGGGTGATGTGGATACTTCAACCCATCGGGTTCTACACCTTCGCATCGATCGCGCCACTCGTGTTGCTGGCAAAGGGATTCGACCTGTCACACTCGCTCGCGTTCTCGGCGCTGACCGCGTTGGGCTACCCGCTGGGCTCGCTCGTGTCGGTCTTCCTGACCGAACGTAGCGAACGTCGAACGCTGCTCGTCGCCTCGACCCTGGCCACCGCCGCGTTCGGCGTGGCGTTCGGGCTCGCGTCCGGCAGTGTGCTGATCATCGTCGCCGGCGCGCTCACGTCGGTGAGTTCCGTGGTACAGAACAACATCCAGCACATCTACCAGACGGAACTGTTCCATACAGCCAACCGCAGCACCTCAATCGGCCGACCTTATGCCGCGTCCCGTGTCGTCAGTGCTCTGCTGCCCTTCGCAGCGCTGGCCCTACTGTCGGCCTTGGGCGCGAGCGGGCTGTACATCTGCAGCGCTCTGCTGCTCGTCGTCATGGTCGTCGCCGTCCGGGTCCTCGGTCCCCGGACCAATGGCCGCCGACTCGACACGATCTGAACCCGCTTTTTCCGCAGCGTGCCGCACTGTGCCGCGCCGCGCGGCACCCGACTCAGGAGGAATGACAAGGCGTGTCCCGTCCCACACGTTCGCGAAGCGCTCACGAGCCGCTGGCAGCCAAGGTCCCGGAGATCGTCGGCCTGTTCTGGGTGATCAAGATCCTCACCACGTTCATGGGTGAAGCCGTGTCCGACTATCTGCTCACCGACATCGGCATCGCGGTCGGCGCGGTGATCGAAGTCGCGCTGATCATCGTCGCGCTGTCGGTCCAGTTCCGTACCCGCCGATATGTGGCTGCCGCCTACTGGTTCCTGGCCGCGGCGATCGCCGTGTTCGGCACCGGCATCGCCGACGCGCTACACGTCCTGCTGCACATCCCGTACGGGGGCACCGTCACCTTGTGGGCCGCGATCCTGGCAGTGATCTTCTGGCGCTGGCATCACTCCGAGGGCACGCTGTCATTCCACAGCATCACCACCCGCAGGCGAGAGCGCTACTACTGGGGGGTGGTCTTCGCCACCTTCGCACTGGGCACGGCACTGGGCGACTTCGCGGCCACGGTCCTGCATCTGGGATTTCTCGCCTCCGGCATCAGCTTCGGCGTGATCATCCTGATTCCGGCCGTGGCCAGGTGGCGCTTTGGCTTCAACGCGATCGCCGCCTTCTGGATGTCCTATGTGGTCACCCGACCACTTGGCGCATCCTTCGCCGACTACTTCATCAAGCAACTCCACGTCGGCGCCGCGCTCACCAGCCTGATCCCCGCGATTGTGGTGCTGATCCTCGTTGCCTACGTCAGCATCACCCGGAAGGACGTTCAGCCTCCCGGTGAAAGCGCCGTGGCGAGCACTGCTCGACAGTCGACATTGACTCCTGATTCGCCACAGCAGTGACAGCCGAACGAACGCGGCGCGGGTCTGTACACGTCAGATGAGTTCGTTCAGCGCAGTTCAGCGCACAAGCCTGCTCCCCAGCGCCGGTAGCCACTCCAACCGCGCCGAAGGTGTCCGGTGGGCATTGGCCCGTATCCGCGAGCGCCCCGCCTATGTCCGCGCGAGCGCGTTCAGTCGCCGGGAGCGTTTCCCGCCGGCAGCAACGCGTCGAGCACGCTGGCGGCCACCGGCTCCGGGCGGTCCTCCTCGGCGAGCAGGTAGTGGGTGGCGACGCTGCGGTTGTACCGGCTGAACATCTCGCCCAGCGTGCGCAGGTCCTCCTCCGGCCAGTCCGCGAGCAGGTCAGCCGAGAGCGTGCGCCGCGCGATGCGGGTGGTGTTCATCCGGGCGAGGCCGGTTTCGGTCGGTGAGATCACGCTGCGCCGCCGGTCGGTCGGGGACGGGCTGCGTTCGATGAGGCCCTTGGCGGCCATCGCGGAGACCTGACGGCCTGCCGTCGACGGGTCGAGTCCCAGTGCTGCGGCGAGGCCGCAGATGTCGGAGGGGCCGAGCGCGCTGAGCGTGCGCAGCAGCAGGTAGTCGGCGCGGTCGAGTTCGCCGACACCGGTGCCACGCCTGCGCAGCAACTCGAAGTTGCGCATCAACATCGCGGTCGCGACCTCGATCACGTCGAGCGCGTCCGACTCCTGGACCGCGTTGCCGTCCAGCTCACTCGTGACCATCCGCACCCCAAATTACCGGTACCGTACCGACTAAATACCGGTATCGTACATGTATGCGTGGATCGGGTCGGCTGGCCGAGTTCCGGGACCGGATGGTCGCGTCCGATCCCGGCCTCACCCGGTTACGTAGCGCCGGGTCCGCCGCGACCGGGGTCGCGAGCGCGCTCGGTGTCGAATACCTCTTCGCCACCCTCACCAAGGCGGGCGCGCAGGGCACGCTCGTTGCCATGCTGCTCGGCGCGGTCGTGGCCATGATGGGCTCGATGGGGCTCACCAGCACCCGCGCGCTGGCCAACGTGAAAATGGCCGTGTTCTTCCCGGTCGCGGTCGGCGCCGGCATGGTTGTCGGCATTGCGATCGGCGACCGCAACGACCTGATGCTCGCCGTCTTCGTCGTCGTCATGTTCGTCGCGGTGTTCATCCGCCGCTTCGGCCCGCCGTTCGTGACCTACGGCTTCATGGGCTGGATGGGCTACTTCTTCACCTCGTTCCTGCACGCGACCGTGCCGATGCTGCCCGAGTTGCTGTGCGCGGTCGTGATCGCGTCGGCCTGGGTGCTGCTGTTGTCGGTCACGGTGCTGCGCACCGACCCGTATCGCACGCTGCGCCGGACCATGCGCGCCGCCGACGCCCGTGCTCGCGCGGTCGCCCGCTCGGCCGCCGACCTGCTCGCCGGCCAGGGACCGCGGGTCCGTGCGCTGCGCAGGTTGCGCGGCAAGCAAACCCGGCTCGCCGAGGTCTTGCTCATGGTCGAGGCGTGGTCGGCCGACCCGCACGCACTCCCCGCAGGTTCTTCCGCCTCCGCGTTGCGGCGCAAGCTGATCGACGGGCAGCAGGCCCTCGACAACATCGTGGCCGCCGCCGAGGCACTCGCCGCACGGGAACCGGCCGAACTGCGCGCGCTCGCCCTGTCCGTGCTCGACCGGCTCGCCCGACGCGACGATCACGGTGCCAACCGGGCCGCCTACGCGCTCGCCGAGGCAGCCGAGGACGACCCGGCCAGCAGGCGACCCGACGCGGCGGATGGCGGCTGGTGGCCTGCGCGGCACCTCGCCGTTGCCGCGTTGGAGTTCATCGCGCTCGCCCGGCGAGTCGATCAGCTGCCCGAGGACATCGCGGGCGCCGACGAGTTCGAGCCGGCGGTCATGCTCGCCATGGGCAGTCTGCCCGGCGCGCCCGCGGTGGCGAGCGGGGTGCGCGCGCGCGGGCATCGCTGGAATCCGTTGGCGCGCATGGACCTACCGGCTCGCCAGGCTGTGCAGGTCGCGATCGCGGGCGCGCTGGCCATCGTCGCGGGCCGCGAGTTGTCCGAGACGCGCTACTACTGGGCGGTCATCGCGGCGTTCGTCATGTTCGCGGGCACGGGAACGCGCGCGGATGCCTTCCTCAAGGGTTTCAACCGGGTGATCGGCACGCTGGTAGGGCTGTTCGCGTCGATCTGGCTCGTCGACCTCACTGCGGGGCATATCAGCTGGGTGCTCGTCGTGATCGTGGCCAGCGTGTTCGGCGGCTTCTACCTGATGCAGGTGTCCTACGCCTACCTGATCTTCTTCGTCACGATCATGGTCGGCCAGCTCTACAGTGTGCTGCACGAGTTCTCCAACGGATTCCTGGTGCTGCGGCTGGAGGAGACGACCATCGGCGCCGTCGTCGGCTTTCTGGTCGCGCTCGTGATCGTCCCGCTGAGTACCCGCGACACCGTCCGCAACGCGCGCGACGAGCTGCTCGTCGCGCTCGCCGATCTGCTCGACCGCGTTGCCGACCGCATGAAGGGCGGCGAGTCGAGCGGGGTGGTCACCGACCAACTGGTGCGCGCGCTGGACGACCGCGTGCGGCGACTCATGCTGGTGGCGAAACCACTGACCAGACCACTGTTGTGGGGCAACAGCGCGCCGAGGACGCGCCACCGGCTCGACCTGTACGGCGCGACCGCGATCCAGAGCCGCAGGCTCGCCTCGGCCGTGCGCCGCACCACGCGCACCGCAACGGCCGGTCCGGCCCAGGCGAGCGGGGCGCTCGCCCGCGCGGCACGGCAGATCACCCAGACGCCGGTCGGCCGTCAGCAGCCCGCGGCCGCGCAACCGCTCGCCCTGGCTGACACGCTCCTGTTCGCGCGCTGCTCGACCGTGCCCGGTGGGCGCGCCAACGACCCGGTCATCCAGCCGCTCATCCGGCTGCGTTATCTGCTGCGCGAGATCGCAGAACCGGGCACGTCGACCCACCTCGATGCCATCCAGCCCGCGATCGCGGAGCGCGCCGTGCTGACCGGGTTCGTCGTCGGTGAGACCGGGGCGCCCGTGCGCGATGGCGTCGTGCTCCTGTTCGACCGCGATCATCACCAGGCCGCGCGGGAGCGCGTCGGCGCGGACGGCAGCTATCTCGTCGAAGCGCCCAGCGACAGCTACATCGTCACCGTGACCGCGCCGGGGCGTCAGCCGATCGCACGGCGCATGAACCTACCCCTCGGCGTCACCACGACCAATCCGGTTCTGTTTCCGCTGAGCCAGAAGGCGGTCGTCTCGGGACAACAGTCCTAGAGCCAATACCGGTAACTTCATGTCCGTTGACACGCGCACGTCTGTGTAGGGTCTCACCGCCTGTGACATGTCGATCTTCCGCGACCTGCGGGTTCTCCGCTGTCTCGCCGCGATGTCACCATGATCAGTCTCAACATCGCGCATTTGCCCAGTCGGAACTCGCAGGGTGGCCAGGGTGAGGCCCGTGGCGGCAGCGAGCAGTTCGACGCTGTGCATCGTGCCGCCGGTCGTGACCACGAACGGTGCCGGCGGGCCCCCGCATATTGATCAGGCGGGTCTGGCGAGAGGGCCGGGGTTGGCGAGTACTGCCTCGGCAATGGCGTCGATGAACGCTGCGGTGATGGGGTCCGGTCGGGTTCTCGTGTAGACGCAGAGCGGTCGCTGTACGGGCGGTTGGGGTTCGGCGAGTGATCCTTCGAAATGCGCGGGGATGACATTGCCAGGCACGAGCGTGATGCCGAGGCCGGCTTTGGCGAGGTTGAGCGCAGAGCTGGACTGCTCGGTGCGCACGGCCGCGTGGGGCGTGAATCCGCCGGCCTTGCAGGCCGCGTCGAGGATGTCGGCCAGGCCGCTGGGCGGGGTGAAATGCACCCAGTGGGCGTCGGCGAGTTCGCTCAAGTTGATGCACGGACGGGTGAGGGGTCCCGCATCGGGTGGGCCGGCGAGCCAGAAGCTCTCGGAGCCGAGTTCTCGCCTCGGTCCTTCCCAGTCGGGCGGCGTCGGTCCGACCGCGACGTCGGCGCGGCCGGCTTCCATGGCTTCGATCAGGTCGTTGGTGTGGCGGAACTCGACGAGGCGGACGGCGACGTCGGGGTAGGAAGTACGCCAGGCGCGCAGCGCGTCCGGGAGGACACCGACGCTGAGCGAGTAGAGGGTGCCCACGTGCAGTTCGCCGGCGTCGAGGCCGGCGGCGCGCAGGGCGCCGGTGCGGGCGCGTTCGGCGTGGGCGAGGCTGGCGCGGGCGTGCGGGAGTGCGATGCGTCCGGCGGGGGTCAGGCGCACGCCGCGGCTGAGGCGTTCGAGCAGTGGGCCGCCGAGTTGGCGTTCGAGGCTCATGATCTGGCTGGACAGGCCGGGCTGGCTGACGTGCAGGTCGGCGGCGGCCTGAGTGAACGATCCGGTGTCGACGACGGCGACGAAGTACTCAAGTTGGCGCAGCGATACGCTCATAATCTCAGTTTATCGGAGTCAGACTGAACATTTGTTGGACCGATGGTGGCTGGTGGCGGCACGCTTCAGCCATGCACAGCACAGACACCGCGCAGCCCGCCGCGCCCCGTCGGGTCCGTCCCTTCAAGCAGATCGGCGCGGCTGCCGCGCTCGCGCTCGCGACCGTCGTCGGGCTCGTCGCCTGCGGCAGCACTCCCACTGCCAGCTCGGCCGCGGGCTCAGCCACGGTCTCGCCGGCTGCGGCCACTGACGCGGCCGCGGCCCTGCGCCTGCGCGGCCCGTATCCCTACGAGTACCTGCCGAAGGTGCCGGGCTTCCTACTCACCAGCGCCACCGTGCACAACGGGGCTCCATTGCCGCAGGCGCAGCTCTCGAAGCTGCTCGGCGTACCGGGCGGCAAGGACATCTCCCCGCAGCTGTCCTGGTCCGGGTTCCCGAAGGCGACCAAGAGCTTCGTAGTCTCGATGTACGACCCGCAGGCCCCGACCGGTAGCGGCTTCTGGCACTGGGTCGTGATCGACATTCCTGGCGGGACCACCTCGCTGCCGCTGGACGCGGGCGCCGCGAACAGCGACACGCTGCCCACCGGGGCGATACAGCTTGCGGATGACGCCGGCGTCCACCAGTACGTCGGCGGAGCACCCCCGGCCGGGTCCGGTGCGCACGACTACTCCATCACCGTGACCGCGCTGGATGTGGCCTCGACCGGACTGCCTGCCACGGCCAGCCCCGCCTACACGGGTTTCGCCATCGATGCGCACACGATTGCGCGCGCCACCATCGTCTGCCCCACCGCCGCCTCCCACTGACCGCATCGCTGCCGCCCAGCGAAGCGGCTTCGCGTCAAACGCCCGTACGGCCGGGCCGGCGGTCCGGCCGTACCTGGGCCCGCGCACCCTGACCGCACACCCAGAAAGAAGAACAATGATCATGGCTGACCCGTATGCGTTCCTGCCCGACGTGCCGAGCTTCACCCTCGCCAGCTCCACTGTCCATGACGGGGCGCCGCTGCCACTCGCGCAGCTCTCAGGCATGTTCGGGGTCCCTGGCGGCCAGGACCGCTCCCCGCAGCTGTCCTGGTCCGGATTCCCGGAAAAGACGAAGAGTTTCGTGGTCTCGATGTACGACCCACAGGCACCCACCGGGAGCGGCTTCTGGCACTGGGCGGTCGCGGACATCCCGGCGTCGGTGACCGAGTTCGCCGAGGACGCCGGTGCGCCGGACTCCAAAGTTATCCCGGCCGGGGCATTCCAGCTGGGCGCGGACGCCGGTGCCCGCCAGTACGTCGGGGGCGCGCCGCCCGCCGGCAGTGGCGTGCACGAATACCACCTGACCGTGACCGCGCTCGACGTCGAGACCGCGGGGATCGAGGAGTCCGCCAGCGCGGCCTTCCTGGGCTTCGCGATCAGTGGCCATTCCCTGGCCCGGGCCACCCTGGTGTGCCCGACCCCGGCGCCCGCCACCTGACCCGCTCACTTCTCGCAAGGCAAGGCAAGGCATGGACATGGACAGCATCAGCATTCTCGCCCTACACGGCTACCACGGCAGCGCATCGGTGCTGCGGCGCCAGATCGCACCGCTGGCCGAGGCGCTGCCGTCCTCCGTCGACCTGACCTACGTGGACGCGCCGTCGATCTCGCGGGGCGACTTCGGTTGGTGGCACGAGGGGTTCACCGGGTGGGAGGCCACGCGCGACTGGGTGGCCGATCTCGTCGCCGGGCAGCATTTCGACGGTGTCATCGGGTTCAGCCAGGGTGCCGCCCTGGCTGGGCTCCTGCTCGCCAGCCAGGAGGCGGCCGGCGACGGCGCCGCAGGCGAAGCCCCGATGGCGTTCGGGTTCGGATTCGGCGTCATGATCGGCGGGTTCACCAGCGAGGAGCCGAGACACGCGGCGTTGTTTCGCCACAGGCTCGCGACGCCGTCGCTGCACGTGACCGGAAGCGCGGACGGGATCGTGCCGATGCGCGACTCGCTGCGCCTGGCTGAGCGGTTCACCAACCCGGTCATCGTCAAGCACGCAGGCGGCCACGTCATCCCCGCGGATCCGCACGTCGTCGGGCGGGTAGTCGAGTTCGTCGAATGGCACAGTCGCTCGGCGTGCGTCGATGACGTGGGTGATTCGACCAGCCGTGCGTCTGCGCGATGGAGGTGAGGAGGACCTCGATGAATCGCCAGCTACTCGACAGTCCCGTTGGGTTCCTGGCCACGCCCCGATCAGCGCCACCACCAGGCCGGCCATACTCGAGAGCGAGACGGTGTATCCGAGTATCCGAGGAACAGGAGGCAGCACGATGTCCGAGCCCGTCACGCTGATCAACGTCTTCGAAGTGCCGGCGGACCAGGTTGACGCGTTCGTCGCCGACTGGCAGCGCCGCGCCGACATCATGGCCGCCGCACCCGGATTCCGCGATTTCCGGCTGCACCGCGCCCTGTCCAAGGATTCCCGGTTCCAGTTGGTCAACGTCGCGCACTGGGACAGCGAGGAACACCTCGCGGCGGCCCGGTCGAATCCGGCATTCTCGGCGCAGATCGACGCGTTGGCGCAGCGCGGCCAGGCCGGTTACGCCAACCCGGCCGTCTATGAGGTCGTCGTCGAGCGCGGCTGACGAACGCACCGATACGTAGGTGGCGCGTCACGGAAGAATATGGGTGGCGCGTACCCATCCGGCCGTGACCGTCGCGTGGCAGCGTTCGTGCCGTGAACGACAGCGCGCGATCCACCACCGGGTTTGCCGGTCTGCTCGGCCCCGGTTGGTGGGCTCTGGGCCTGGCCTCGCGCGAGCGGCCAGAGGCCGGGTTGAGCGCCGAGGCACTGGCGGAACGGTGCGCGCAGCCGGTCTGGGCGGGGTTCATCGAGCGCGCGGTCTCCTCCGATGCCGAGCCACTGACCGGGTCCGGGTTCGCGCCGGTGCTTGCCGCGCTTGTCGCGGTGTCGGTCGAGGAATTGGCGCTGGAGGTCGCTGATGTCGACCTTGACGCGATCGAGGCCGGGTTCCGCTCCGCGCTGAGCGAGCGGCTGGGGCAGTTGGCCGCGCGCACGCTGGTGACCGAGTTGAACGTGGCGCGGGTCGAGGGTCGGTTGGCGGGCGCCACCGGCGAGGAGCGGTTCGCGGACTTCGTGCGGTACGCGGGGACCGGGGCAGGACTGGCCGGGTTGTTCACCGAGTATCCGGTGCTCGCGCGCGTCCTCGGCACGGCCTGCCTGCAGTCGGTCGACGCCTGTCACGACATCGTGGCGCGGTTCGTCGAGGACCGGGCGCTGATCGTGGATCGATTGCTGGGCGGGGAGGATCCCGGTGCGCTGCTCTCGGTCGAGCCCGGCAGCGGGGACTACCACCGGCGCGGGCGATCCGTCGCGGTGCTGCGCTTCGCCTCGGGTGCTCGGGTCGTGTACAAGCCTCGGTCGCTGGCGTTGCAGACGCATTTCGACGAGCTGGTCGACTGGCTGAACCGCGCGGTGCCATGGCTCGGGCTGCGCACCGTCGAATCGCTGCCGCGCGAGGACTACGGCTGGCAGGAATTCATCGACTACCGGCCGTGCGCGGACGTCGCCGAGGTCGAGTCGTTCTACCAGCGGCAGGGCGCGCTGCTGGCGTTGATCAACGCGCTGGACGGCACGGACATCCACCACGAGAACCTGATCGCCGTCGCCGATCAGCCCATCCTGATCGACATCGAGACCCTGTTCCACCCGACCCTGCTGCCGCACGCGCTCACCGGTCCGGATCCCGCGCTGCGCGCGTTGATGACCTCGGTACACCGCACCTCGATGCTGCCCACGCTGATGGTCGGCGAGAACGGCGCGCTCGACCTGTCCGGGATGGGCGGCGACCGGGATCGCACCTACCCGCTCGACGAGGTGGACTGGGCCGACGCGGGGACCGACCGGATGCGGCTGGTGCGCGGCGCCGCGCAGTTCACCGGGAGTAGCAACCGGCCGCGGATCGGCGACGCGGACGTCGCGCCCGAGGAGCACACCAACGCGCTGACGACCGGATTTCGCGCGGCCTACGACGCGATCGCGCGCGGCGCGGACGAGCTGCTTGCCGATGACGGCCTGATCCGGCGCTGCGCGCACGACGAGATCAGGATCGTGGTCCGGCCGACCAGGATGTACGGCACGCTGCTCGCCGAGTCGACCCATCCCGATGTGCTGCGCGACGCGGCCGATCGGGACGAACTGTTCGACCTGCTGACCGACGACGCGGCCGGTCCGTTCCCGGTGGCGCTCGCGCCGCACGAGATCGACGACCTGTGGGCCGGAGATGTGCCGATCTTCCTGGGCCGACCGGGCTCCCGGCAGATTCGCACCTCGACCGGCGCGACCGTGGCCGGGCTGCTGGAGCGCACCGGGATCGCGTCGGTGGACGTCAAGATCACCAGGATGGGCGAGGTCGACCGGCGCGACCAGGAGTGGGTGATCCGGGCCGCGCTGGCCTGCCGGGCCGAACCCGACGAGCACACCAGCGGCGCGACGCTCGCCGCGTCGGTGGCCGCGGTCGTGCCCGATCCGGAGCGGCTGCTGTCGGCTGCGTGCGGTATCGCGGACAAGATCGTCGCGCGCGCCGTGCACGACGAGTACCGGGTGAACTGGCTGACCCTGGACCAGGTCGACGGGCGGCACTGGATGCTGCTGCCGATGGGCGCCGGTCTCGGCACCGGGTACAGCGGGGTGGCGTTGTTCCTCGCGCAGCTCGGCAGCCTGACCGGCATCAGCCGCTACACTGACCTGGCGCGCAAGGCGATGCGGCCGATCCCGCTGATGATCGAGGCGATCGGCGCGAACCCGGAGCTGGCCAGGACCATCGGCTGCGGCGGTTTCCTCGGGCTGGGCGGGATCTGCTACGCGCTGGCGCGGCTGGCGAACCTGCTCGGGGACCCTGACCTGCTGGGCTGGTTGGAGCGGATGGTGCCGCTGGTCGGACTGGCCGACGACGGTCAGGCGACGAGCGTGGCGACCGGGCGAGCGGGTGGGCTGGCCACCATGCTCGCGGTGCACGCGGAAACCGGGCTTGCCGAGGCGGGGGCGCTGGCGGGCGAGTTCGCGCGCGGGCTGGCCGAACCGGCCGAGCCGGTGACCGGCGCGTTGCCGGGCGATTCATTGCCCACCAACGGTTTCCAGTGGGGCGACACCGGGGTCGGCTGGGCGTTGCTGCGGTTCGCGGCGCGCGACGGTCAACCTCGGGATGCGCGGTACGCGAAGCTGGGCCGGGCCGCGCTGGATCGCGACCCGGGGCAGGCCGCGTCGGTGGTCGAGGCGCAGCGGGATTACGGCTGGTGTTCCGGTCTTTCCGGCCGGTTGCTGGCTCGCGCCGCCGATCATCCGATCGCGGACGATCATCCTTTGCTGGATCTGCTGGCGAATCGGCCGGCACTGCGTGACATGTCGTTGTGTCACGGTGAACTGGGTGTGCTGGACGCGTTGACCGCGCTCGGCGGGCGGGCTCGGGGGGGTGCCGTGCGGGGTACGGCGTTCCTGCTGGGCACGCTGGAACGGTTCGGACCGTCCTGCGGTCTACCCAGTGGAATATCGGGCCCGAGTCTGCTGACCGGGCTGGCGGGAATCGGCTACGGTCTGCTCCGGCTCGGCATGTCCGAGCAGGTTCCGTCCGTGCTGTTGTTCGAATCAACATTCCGTTCAGGCAAGGAAATTCTGCGGAAAGAATAGAAAACGAATCGCACAGAGGGGTCACGTTAAAATGAGTAAAGTCACGAACAACGGGCAGCGTGCGGCGAACGGGGAGAACACCGAGCACCCAGCTGGGGAGATCCGGGTCTCGCGAACCAGCAGAATTGGGGCACGAGTGAGTGCTTTGTCCGGTTTCACCCTGATGGTGTTGGCCGCGTCCACCGTCATGGACAGCGTGTGCACCACGTCGAGCATGAAGTAAGTCCTCCGGATCGAAGCCTGCGATTTCGTTGAACAACGCCAACAAATACCGTGTGTCGGTTTTCGGAATCCGTCCTGTCCCCGAATCCCGACGCACGGTATTTGTTTGGTTACCGGGCGAATTGATAGCGTTCGGTAGCCGGACCATTCGTGTTTTCGAACTAGGATCGCGACCATGAGGACCCGGTCCCCGCGCCTCATCGGACGCCAGGATGAGCTGGACGTGGTGGAACGAGCCCTACGCGACGCGCGCAAGGGCACCGGGCGGTCGATCTTCATCGTAGGCGAGGCCGGGATCGGCAAGTCGCGGCTGGCCGCGGAGATCGTGAGCAGGGCGTTCACCGCGGGCATGGTGGTGCTGCGGGGCCGCGCTTCGACCGTCGGCCCGATGGTGCCGTTCCGGCCGCTCACCGAGGCGCTGCTGTCCTTGTTCCGGTCGCGGGACCTGCCTGGCGACCATGATCTCGACCCGTACCGGCCGGTGCTGGGCGGGCTGGTGCCGCAGTGGGCGAGCCCGGACACGTCCTCCGGCGGCGAATCCCTCGTGGTGCTTGCCGAAGCGCTGCTCCGGCTGCTGACCGTGGTCGGCGCCGGGCGCGGTTGCCTGCTGGTGCTGGAGGACCTGCACGATGCCGACGTCGAGACGCTGGCCGTGCTCGAATACCTGGCCGATCACCTCGAACAGGAACCGACCGTGGTGCTGGCGACGTGCCGCACCGAGCAGTCCCAGGCGCTGCAGATCGCGGACGCGATCGCCAGGGGCCAGCACGGCGACCTGATCGAGTTGCACCGGTTGGACTACCCGGACATGTGCCGGATCGCCGCGTCCTGCCTGGACGTCGAGCCGGACGAGCTGCCGCGCTCGGTGCTGACGAAGCTGTGGGAGAGCAGCGCGGGCAACCCGTTCGTGGTCGAGGAACTGTTGCAGGGCATGGTCGCGGGCGGCCAGCTGGTGCTCGGCGCGCAGGGCTGGCGCGAGGTCGAAGCCGTGCGCACGGAGATCCCGGCGACGCTCGTGCGGGTGATCAGCCAACGGGTGGACCGGCTGGGGCCGCAGGCCAGGGAACTGTTGTGCGCCGCGGCGGTGCTGGGCGTCCGGTTCCCGTTGTCCATGGTGCAGAAGATCATCGGCGTCGATGACCACTCCCTGGTCAGCCAGTTACAGGCCAGCGTGTCCGCCCAGCTGGTCGCCTCGGACGAGCGCGGGCCGGACTGGTACGCGTTCCAGCATCCACTGATCGCGGAGGCGCTGCTCACCCGGTTGACCCCGGTCGAGCGGGTGGTGTATTCGCGGCGCGCCGCGGAAACGGTCGAGTCGACCCATCCCGACCTACCGGGCGAATGGTGCCAGGTCGTCGCCACGCTACGGCTTGCGGCGGGCGAGCCGGTGGTCGCCGCACGGCGGTTCGCCGAAGCCGGACGCCGCGCGCTGGCCGCTTCGGCGGCCGGTTCGGCCATCACCTTGCTGGACAAGGCGGAGGGGCTGCTCGCCGCGCACGGTGACGAGGGCGCGCGCGCCGAAGTGCTGGAGATTCTGCTCTACGCGCTGGCCGAGGGCGGCCGGTTCGAGCGCGCCTTCGCGCTGGCCGACACCCTCGACACCGGATCGGCCGGGCTGTCCGTCGAGCGCAGGGTCGCGGTCCGGGTCCGGCTGGCGTGGGTCGCGCAGATCGCCGGCCGGCACGCGGACTGCGCGGCGCAGGTCGCCGAGGCCCGGATGGCACTGGGGCCCAACCCGACCGAAGCGCTGCGCGCCCCGGTCGACGCGATCTCCGCGCACCTGGCCCTGGACACCCCTGGCAGCAACCGGATCGCTGACGCGGAAGCCCTGGCCCTGGCCGCGATCGGGCCGGCGGAGCGGGTGCCGATGCCGGTCATCGCCTGCCAGGCGTGGTACGCGATCGGCGTGATCGTGCGGGCAAGGGACCTTGGCGAGTCGGACGCGGCGTTGCGCAGGACGCAGTCCATCGCGGAGGAGTACCGGCTGCCGATCTGGCGGCTGTACGGGATCAGCGGCCAGGCCACGAACGCCTGGCTGGCCGAGGCGGACGCGAAGCCGCTGGCCAGCGCGCGCACCGAGGCACTGCGGGTAGGCGCGATCACCGTCGCGCTCAACCTGGAGTCGGTGCTCGCGTTGGATTCGGTGCTGCGCGGGGATTTCGCGACCGCGCCGTCGCTGATCGACGAAGGCCTTGCCACCGTGCGCAGGCTGCAACTTCCCTCGCTGGAACGGTATCTGCTGATGTCGCGCGCGGTGCTCGCGGCGCACCAGTGCCGGCGTGAGGAGATGGAGGCCGCGCACGCCGAGTTCCTGGACCGGGGCGGCGGGCTGTCCCGCGAGCTGCCACTCTCGCTCGGCCTGGCCAGAACGTTCTGCGCGTTGCTCGAGGAGGACCGGGAACTCGCCGAACACGAACTGGCCGAGGTGCGGGCGAGCGAGGAGGCCAACCCGGTCCCGTTCTACCTGGCGGGCGGCAACGGGTTGCAGTTGCTGCTCGACGTGCTCGCGGGCCGAGTCGGCTGGCGCGAGTACCGCGACGTCAGCTCGTGCGGGAGCAGCCGGATGCGCTGGAACCGGCATTTCGTCCAGCTCGCGCACGCGGTGCTGCTCGGCAGGGCCGGCCACGCGGCCAAGGCGGACGGCGCGATGGCACAGGCGCAGGAGTCGGCCGCGCCCTACGCGATGGCCCGGCATCTCGGCCTGCGGCTGGTCGCGGAACCTGCCAACGCCGACCACTGGGGCGATCCGGTGACCTGGCTGCGCGCGGCCGCCGAGTATTTCCGCCAGGCCGATGTGTCCGCGGTGACCAGTGCGTGCCGTGGGCTGCTGCGCCAGTTCGGCGAACCGGTGCCGCAGCGGCGTACCGGCTCGGGCAAGATCCCGGCCGACCTGCGTGCGCTCGGCGTGACCGTGCGCGAGTTCGAGGTGCTGGAACTGCTGGTGCAGCGGATGGCGAACAAGACCATCGCGGGCAGGCTGCACATCTCCCCGCGCACGGTGGAGAAACACGTGGCCAGCCTGTTGCTCAAGACGGATCAGCCGAACCGTTCGGCCTTGGTCGAGTATGCGACGGTGGACCGCAAGCGGCCGTGACCGGCGGCCGGACCGAAAGGGTGTGGCGGAACATGTCGAGCGGGTCCCAGCGGGCCTTGACCTGTTGCAGGCGCGGATAGTTCTCCTTGTAGTAGAGGGTGTGCCAGGGCACGCCGGAGGTGTTCCAGGCCGGGTCGGCCAGGTCGACGTCCGGGTAGTTGATGTAGGACCCGTCGGCGTGACCGTCCGGGACCGGGACCCCGCCGGTGCGCGCGAACACGGCGCGGTAGAACTCGCGCAGCCAGCGCAGCTGCCGCTCGTCGTCGGCCGGTTTGTCCCAGCAGACCTGGAAGATGGCCTTGAGTACGGAGTCGCGCTGCGCCACCGCGGTCGCACCGCTGGACACCGATCGTGCGCGGCCGCCCGTGCCGTTGAGCAGCAGCGTCGCCCTGGGGTTGCGGTAATCGGGATCGGTGAGGTGCTCGTACGCGGTCGCGATCTGCTCGTCGGTCAGGCCGGTGCGCAGGTGCGCGGCCTTGAGCTTGAGCCGCCCGCCGCTGACCCCGTTCTCCGCGGTGTCGCCGAGCCACTGCGTCGCGCGCAGCCACGGCCAGGTGCGGCGGGACCGGAGGTGCACGGTGCGGAGGCCGCTGGTGATCGCGCCCTGGTAGGCGCGGAGCAGGTCGTCGGCGTCGGGCCGGGTCGCGTCGAGCTGGGTCGCGAGCACGATGCCCGGCCCGCCGCGCTGGAACGCGGCCATCGCTCCCCACAACCCGGTGTACGGCGAGTCCGGGTCGCTGTTGTGTTCGTGCCAGTCGCCGAAATTGCGCAGTAGCCGCGCGAAGGACGTCTCGGTCAGCGCGGCCCAGGGCCAGATGGTCTCGGTGCAGATCACGCTCGCAGGCGGCCGGGGCAGCAGTTCGGCCGGGTTGGTGCCGGTGGTGTCCGAGCGCAGCCAGAACCGGGTGACCACACCGAAATTGCCGCCGCCTCCCCCGGTGTGCGCCCACCAGAGTTCCCGGTTCGGATCGTCGGCCTCGCGGGTCGCGGTCACCGCGCGGACGGCGCCGTCGGCGTCGACGACCACGACCTCGACGGCGTGCAGGTGGTCGGCGACGTGGCCGAACGCGCGGGTCAGCGGCCCGTACCCGCCGCCGCTGAAGTGCCCACCCGCGGCGACCGACGAGCACGCGCCACCGGGAATGGTCACGCCCCAGCCGGTGAACAGGGTGCGGTAGACGTCGCGCAACAGCGCGCCCGACTCGACCATGAACGCGTTGCGGCGCGGGTCGAAGCAGACCCGGTTCAGCCGGGACATGTCGATGAGCACCCGGATCTCTTGGCTGGTCACGAAGTCCTCGTAGCAGTGTCCGCCGCTGCGCACGGCGATCCTGCTGCCCGCGTCCACCGCGTCGCGGACGGCGGCCACGACCTCCTCGGTCGAGCCGACCAGCCGGACTTCGTCCGGGGTGCCGACGAACCGATGGCTGCGGCCGAGCACCAGGTCCGGGTAGCGCGGATCACCGGGCCGGACCAGGCACTCGTCGAGGCGGGACGTGATCACGTGCGCAGCCCTTCCGCTGGCAGGCCGGGAAAGAAGCGGCGCACGGTGCCGCCGACGGTCCTGGCCGAGCGGGTGTCCGAGACGAACGCACGGGCCGCGCGCAGCGACTCGCGTACCGCGGCGAACCCGTAGCCGGTCATCTGCCGCTCGTAGTCGTCGATCGCGTCGAGCAGGCCGAGACGGCCCTGCGCGACCGAGATCAGGTTGGTGGCGAGCACGCTCGCGTCGCGCAGCGCGATGTTCGCGCCGATCCCTCGGAACGGCGTCATGCTGTGGATGGCGTCGCCGAGCAGGGTGATGTTGGTCGGCTGCCAGCGCGGGACCTGCACCGAGGTCACGATCGGCAGCATCGCGACCGACTCGGCCGGTGTGTCCGCGACCAGCCTGCGCAGCGTCGGATGCCAGCCGGTGATCGCTTCGGCGACCAGCTCGCGCAGCGCCTCGCCGGGCAGGTCCGGCTCCGGCGCGGAGGTCGCGGCGTGCACCCACATCAGGTAGCTGGCCGGGTCGTGGTCGCCGAGATCGTGGGACGCGATGAACATGCCGCTGCCGCCCGGTGGCAGCACGTTGTTCGGTGCGTCGAGCAGCCGTTCCGGCAGCCAGGCGCGGGTTTCTCCGGTCAGCGGAAGCTTGCCCGCGATCACGGTGATCCCGGTGTCGACCCGGCGCGCGGCAGGCAGGTACTGGGCGCGTACCCGCGAATCCGCGCCGTCGGCGCCGATCACCAGGTCCGCATCGACGCTGGTGCCGTCGGCGAAGTGACAGCTCACCCGGCCGGTACCGGTGCGGGTGTAGTGGGTGAACTCCTTGCCGTAACTGACCACGTCGGACAGACCGACGCCGAGCAGCTCGTGCAGGGTGATCCTGCTGACCGAGCGGAACGCGCGGCGCGGGTCGTCGCGCTCGGCCCTGCTCTGCCCGTCGCTGATCCGCGCAAGGTCGACGAGTTGCTCGTCGACGAAACCGAAGTCACCGCAGGCGAGCCCGCAGGTGTCGCGGAAGGCGCGCCACAACGGCTCCGGCAGGCACTCCTGCAGGATTCGCGCGCCCCACGGCGTGATGTGCAGCAGGTAGCCTTGCAGGCGTTCGGTCCTGCTCGCGCTGCGCTCGTACACCGCGACGTCCAGCCCGGCCTTACGCAGCGCCTGAGCCAGGCACAGCCCGCCGGTGCCGCCACCGATGATCACCATTCTACCCACCCGGCAATGCAACCACGTGCACGCCGACTGGCGCGGGAACGAGCAGTTCCGGCTCGGCAACTGCCCGGGAATGTGCCGGTCGAAGTTCCTGGCTGCATCCGTTGGGGCGCGCGCATAGTTGGCGCATGAATCTGATGGCATCGTGCACAGTGGACTGTCTGCTGGCCACCGTGGCCGGTCGCACCCAGCTCGCCGGTTGTCGCGCGCACGGCAGCCGCGTCGAGCAGGAGTCCGAAACCGAGCAGGACAACGAGGAGACGCGGGCATGCACACCGTGCTGATCAGGCACTTTATCTGCGACGACGTGCCGTTGCGCGCGGGACTGCTGCGCGACGGCGGTTTCCAGGCCAACCTGACCGACTTCGCGGTGTCCGCACAGGACGATCGGCTGGTCGCGGATCAGCTGGCCACCATCGCGCAGGGACAGGACGTGAAGCGGATCTTCACGCTGTGCACGGACGGCGGTCAGGTCGTCGGCTTCGCCTGGATCACCGACATCGACTGGCCGAGCCGGTCGTGCGAGCTGTCCTTCGCGGTGCTGCCCCGGTTCCGGATCGGCTTCGGGCTCGCCGTCGCGCACGAGGCGCAGCGCTACCTGCACGACGAGCTGAACATGGCGACCGTGATCAGCCAGGTGCTGACCCACAACACCATGCTGCACAAGGCCGATCTGGTGGCCAGGCGGCGCCAGGTGAGGTGTGCGTACGACTCGTACACCGTGGGGGAGTGGCGCACCTCCTGTTACTGGGGGCAGACCCGCGCGCAGTTCGCGTCGGAGGCCGCGCGGTTCTTGGCGCGCAGGCGCGAGCGCCGCGAGCGGATCCGCGCCACGGTCAGCTCGGCGTGATCGGCTGGCCGAACAGGATCGCGGTGATCGCGGAGATCAGCAGCGGCCGCGACTCGCGGTTGAAGAAATGCCCGCCGGGAATGACATGTGAGCGGTAGCCGATCGAGGAATGGCCGGCCCACTGCTCGGCGTCGGCGGCGGACATCATGGGGTCGGCGTCGCCGGTGAACACGTGGATCGGCACCGGCAGCCGGGCGCAGTCGTCCGGCTGGTGACTGCGGCACAGCGCGAGATCGTCGCGCAGCAACGCGACCATGGCCGTGGTCCATTTCGGGAATCCGCGCACCGTTTCGGAAAGCCCGCCGGCGTCGATGAGCATGTCCAGCATGTGCGCGTCGCTCAGGCCGTCCATCTGTTCCAGCGGCGCCCGCTGGTGCGGTCCCGGATACGCGCCGACCAGCAGGCTGACCGGGCGCGGGCCGCCGCGCGCGACCAGCGCCCTGGTCAGCCGGTAGGCGATCAGCGCGCCCATGCTGTGCCCGTAGAAGGCGAACGGCCGGTCGACGTACGGGCCGAGCCAGGTGTCCAGCTCGGCGACGAGCGTGCGAATGTCGCGCTGGCGCGGTTCGCTGACCCGTCCCTCCCGGCCGGCCAGCTGCACCGGATACACCGACACGGCCGGGGCCAGCAGTTCGCGCCAGCCACGGAACGCGGACGCGCCGCCGCCCGCGTGGTGGAAGCAGAACAGCCGGAACTCGTCGGCCGCACCGGGCTCCCGGTAGAGGAAGCCGCCTGCCGGTTCGGTGGACGTCATCACGTTCCCTTCAGCTCGTTCTCCCGCACCACGAGGCGCACCAACGGATCGACCTGGTATCGGCCGTTCTCGGCGAGCAGGATGTTGGCCTGGAACAGCTTTTCCACGCTGTCCTGGTCGATGCGGTGCAGCTCGTCCGCGTCGAACTCGGCGCGGCCGGTCGCGACCAACAACGCGACCGTGCGCTGTTCGCGTTCATCGAGCCTGCGCAACGACGCGGCGACGCTGCCGCGCACGGACAGGTCGGCCACGTCGAGATGGTCCAGGCGTCGCCGCTCGTCCTGGAGCAGCCGGGCCAGCTCGGCGAGCGTGCGTCTGGGGCGCGGGGCCAGCCAGGCGCCCGCGATGTGCAGGGCGAGCGGGCGGCGCGCGCAGTATTCGGCGAGTCCCTTGGCCGCCTGCGGTTCGGCCAGCACCCGCCGGGTGCCGACCAGCTCGGCGAGCAGCACCAGTGCGTCCACCTCGCCAAGGGGTGCGAGCACCACGGTGCGGCCGCAGCGCAACGCGGTCAGCCGTTGCCTGCTCGCGACGAGTACCGCGCTGCGCGGCGACAACGTCAGCAGCGGCCGGATCTGCGCCTCGCCCGCCGCGTTGTCCAGCACCAGCAGTACCCGCCGCGCGGCCACGATGGTGCGCAGCAGGCCGCCGCGCTCGTCGACGTTGTCCGGCACCGAGGACATGCCCAGCGACCGCAACAACCGGCCGAGCAGCGCCGATGCCGGTACCGGTGAGCCGTCCGGCGCCTCGAGGTCGGCGTAGATCTGGCCGTCCGGGTAGTTCGAGCGCAGCTGGTGCGCGATGTGCACGACGGTCGCGGTCTTGCCGGTGCCGGGCGCGCCGGTGACGATGGCGAGCTTGGGTTCCGCGGTTCCGGTAGAGCCGAGAAATTCGGTCAACCGAGCCAGCACTTCCGACCGGCCGACCAGGCGTTGGGTGTCCGCGGGCAGTTCGCACGGCGCGGGTGTGCCGCGCTGGTCGATCCCGGCCAGCGCGAGATGGGCGCGGCCCGCCGCGACGAGCAGCGCGCCGTGCGCCGAATCGGTGAGCCGCAGCGCGCCGGCCAGCTGGTGCACCGTGTGCTGCTGCGGACGTTCGGTGCGGCCGATCTCCAGGTTGCGGATGGCCCGCACGCTCATGCCGGACAGCTCGGCCAGTTCCTCCTGGGTCAGCCGGGCGCTGCTGCGATGGTCTCTCAGCAGCGTGCCGAACGCTCCGCCCACCTGCGTGTTCGTGAACGGCCAGGTCCGCTCGAGATCCCCACTGGCCAGCGGTGCGGCCATGATGAACGCTCCCTTCCCTGATGCCCTACCCAATCTGCCTCGCTCCGCGAACGCGTACATGGGTAGGCGACCCCCAGATTCCGCGCCGGGCGGGTGGACGGGTGGGTGGGTAGTTCCGGCACTTCGCGCGGCAGCGCGGCGACCGGCTTTTGTGCCTGCGGAAATTCCTGGTACCGCAGCACCGAATCCGGTTTTCTCATTGCTGTCACCGGCACCGAGCCGCTGGCGAATCCCACGAAGAAAGGTGAACCACATGTCGAAGATCGCTGCCAAGGTCGCTGCGAAGTCGGCTGTCAAGTCCGCTGCCAAGTCCGCCGCGAAGTCCGCCGCGAAGATCGCTGCGAAGTCGGCTGCCAAGATCGCTGCGAAGTCGGCTGCCAAGATCGCGTGATCGTGCGCGGCGACATGGTGCTGCCGCAGGCACACCATGTCGCCGCAGTGGTCCGCGCCGGATCGCAGTGATCGTCGTAAGCCTCGTCAGGCCGAGCACAGGGAGAGCATCGTGCACGTCAAACGAATCGGCACACTGGTGCCACCCACCACCTGGTCCATTCCGGACCTCGGTGAGCGGCTCGGCCTGACTCCGGCGCAGGTTCGCCTGCACACCAAGTTCTTCGGCCAGGAACGGATCGCGGTCGCCGACGGACTGGACATCGTCGACATGCTGGTCCCGGCCGGCCGGGAAGCGTTGCAGGGCAACGATCCCGACTCGGTCCGCTACCTCATCTACGCGCACACCGTGCAGCACATCGCGCCGCCGAGCCGGGCCGTGCTGGACCGGGTGCGCCGCGAGCTCGGGCTGCGCAACGCGTCGGCGTTCGCGCTGTCGCAGCAGAACTGTGTCGCCGGCCTGTACGCGGTCCGGCTCGCGCAGTACCTGCTGCACAACGCACCGGACGGCGCGCACGCGCTGATCATGGCGGGGGAGAAGGCTTTCTCGCCTCGGCTCCAGGTCATCAAGGGCACCACGATCATGGGCGAGGCCACCTCGGCCTGCCTGGTCGGCAACGACGAGGGCGGGCACGAGGTGCTGGCCATCGCGGTCCGCACGCTGGGCCGGTTCTACCGGTGCAACGACTGTTCCGACGAGTTGAAGTCCGAATACGAACAGCTGTACGGCAACTCCCTGGTCGCGGTCATGCGCGAAGCGCTCGACGACGCGGGACTGATTCCCGACGATGTCGCGATGGTGTTGCCGCACAACGTGAACAGGTACTCCTGGCGGCAGGTCGCGCGGGATGCGGGCATCCCGTTCTCGCGCGTCTACCTCGACAACGTGGCGAGGATCGGGCACTGCTTCGGCGCCGACCCGTTCATCAATTTCGCCGACGCGCTTGCCGCCCGGCGGATCGGCCCCGGCGACGTCGTGCTGATGGCGACGGCGGGGCTCGGCGCGACATTCGCGGCGATCGCCGTGCGAGTCGGAGAAAGGGCAAACCAATGAGTTTCGTCAAACGCCTGAAGAGGGCATTGGTGGGCGACGAGCATGCGCGATTCGTCTACCTGAACAATTTCGAGGTCGAACGGTCGTGGGCGCGCGGTGAGCCGTCGCTGCCCGGCGCCGGGATCAGCTTCGCCAGCGCGACGGTGAACCGGATGGAGGAGCTTGGCGTCCTGCTCGCCGAACCCGACGACGTCGTGGTGCTCAAGGCGCCGATCGACGCGGGCTACGCCGAGTACCTGCGCGGCATCGGGGTCAGCACGCACGGCGTGCGGTACGCGGAGCACAACGACCCGGCGCGCTCGGTCACCGACGACGCGCTCGCCTCCCCGAAGCTGCTGGCCGACCTGCGGGCCCTTGCCGACGGCCGGACCTACCTGATGCCGCTGGGCATCTCGCCCGCCGAGGAGGAGCTGGCCAAGGAGACCGGCCTGCCGCTGGCCGGACCAAGCGCGCAGACCTGCAAGGCGGTGAACGGCAAGATCTTCAGCCGCCGCCTTGTCGACGCGGCCGGGCTGACCGCGGTACCGGGCGCGGTCTGCGAGACCGTCGGCGAACTGGCCTGCGCACTCGCCGAGCACCTGCTGCCGGGTGGTCGCGCGGTGGTCAAGGAGTCGCTCGGGGTGTCCGGTCGCGGCATGGTCGTGCTGGACAGCCAGGACAAGGTCGCGCGGCTGGTGCGAATGCTCGGCAGGCGCGGCGCGGACGCGCGCGCCGATCTGGTGGTGGAACGCTGGATCGACAAGGTGTTCGACCTCAACTACCAGGTGCTGGTGTCTCGCAAGGGCGAGATCCGGTTCGAGAACGTCAAGGCCGCCGTGGTCGAGGACGGGGTGCACAAGGGCCACGTCTTCCCGGTCGGCCTGAGCACCGAACAGCTGGACGTGCTGCATGCCGCGGGCGAGGTGATCGGCAGGGCGCTGTTCGCCGAGGGCTACTTCGGCATGATCGGCATCGACGCGATGCTCGGCACGAACGGCGTGGTCTACCCATGCCTGGAGATCAACGCCCGGTTCAACATGTCGACCTACCAGAGCACGCTGGCCGAGCGGTACATCGACCCGGACCGGCACGCGGTGGCCACCACGATCAGCCTGCGACCGCACCGGCGGCTGAGTTTCGCCGAGGTCGCCGACGCGCTGGGCGAACTGCTGTTCGCCGGCGCGGACCGGCCCGGCCTGCTGATCAACAACTTCGCCACGCTGAACGCGGCCGCAAAGGACGGCGAGGAGTTCCACGGCCGGATCTACGGCGTGTGTATCGCCCCCGACGCGCCCACCGCGATGCGGGTGCGCGAGGACGCGGTGTCGGCCCTGTCCGAACTGGCGGCCCGGCCATGACCGAATCCGTGCAGGGCATCAGCTACCAGGACATGGCCGAGCAGTTCGGCACCCCGCTCTACGTCTACGACGGCGACGTGCTCACCGAGGCGATCACCGAGCTGCGCGCCGCGTTGCATCCATCGCTCGAGGTGTTCTTCTCGCTCAAGTCGAATCCGAACATCAGCGTGTTCGGCCTGTTGCAGGAAGGCGGCGCGCGGGCCGAGGTCTCCTCGCTCGTCGAGCTGCGCACGGTGCTGACCGCCGGGGCGCGGCCGGAGAACATCGTGTTCCTGGGGCCGGGCAAGAGCGAACGGGAACTCGTCGCCTGCATCAGCGCGGGCATCTACGCGATCATCTGCGAATCCCTTGAGGAACTGGCCACGATCGACCGATTGGCCGGGCTGCGCCGGGCGCGCCAGCGCGTCCTGCTGCGGATCAACCCCGCGTACTCGGTGACCGGTTCGCGGCTGACCATGGGCGGCAAGCCGCGCCAGTTCGGCATCGACGAGACCACCGTGCTCGCCAAGGACGACCTTGCGACCCGGTTCGACAACGTGCACATCGCCGGCATCCAGGTCTACATGGGCACCCGCATCCTGGATGCGTCCGTCGTCGCCAAGAACACGGCCTACGTGTTCGAGCTGGCCGAGCGGGTCGTGGCGCGGACCGGGATCGACCTGGACGCGGTGGACATCGGCGGTGGTCTTGGCGTCGCGTACTTCGACGGCGAACAAGACCTCGACCTGCGCCTGCTCGCCAAGGAACTGAACCCGCTGCTGACTCGCTTCGCGGACGCCCACCCGGACACCCGGTTGATCATGGAGTCCGGCCGTTTCCTCACCGCGCGCGCAGGCACCTACCTGCTCGGCGTGCGGTACGTGAAGGAGTCGATGGGCGAGCGGTTCGCGGTCACCGACGGTGGCACGCACCACCACATGGCCGCGGTCGGCATCGGGTCGTTCGTCAAGCGCAACTTCCCGATCGCGCTGCTCAGCCGGGAAGGCGGCGAACCGGAGCCGTGGCAGGTCACCGGGCCGCTGTGCACGCCCAACGACACGCTCTGCAAGAACGCCATGCTCCCCCCGCTGCGCGTCGGCGACCTGCTGGGCGTGCGCCGCTCGGGTGCGTATGGGCCAACCGCGTCTCCCGTGCTGTTCCTCAGCCACGGGTATCCGGCCGAAGTGCTGGTGCACAACGGCATCCCGCACCTGGTGCACACCAGGGACCAACCGGAGGACCTGCTGCGTGGACAGCGGCTGGTCGACTTCGCCCGCGAAGAAACGAATCGAGAGGAATGATCATGGAACGCAGCCAGGTTGTCGAGCACGTTCGCGTCGCGCTCGCCGAGGTCCTCAACCGGGACCTGCCCACCCTGTCCGAGCAGACCAGGCTCTTCGAGGACCTCGCGCTGGACTCCACCAGCGTGATCGAACTGCTGATGGGCCTCGAGGACACCATCGACCTGGAGATCGACCCGGACGAGCTGGAGCCCGAGGCGTTCCAGACCGTGGCCAGCCTCACCGACTACATCGAGGCCAGCTTCCGCAAGGTCGCGGTGGGCTGAGCAATGACCTTGCCGGGCACGCTGGCGGCGCCGGTGGCCGAGCGCGGGAGCCGGACGGGCGGTGTGCGCCTGTCCGGGCTCACCGTCCGGGTCTACCGAGGTGACCGCGACAATCGCGACTACAGCTGGGACGAGCCGACCTCACTCGCGCTGCTGCGGGCCAACGGCCGGCCCGAGGACATGGCGATCATGCGGCAGTGGCGCGGCCACGCCTACACCGCGATGACCGCGGACCTGCTCGACGGGCTGGCGCGACCGCTGCCCGAGCTGGATCTGGTCGTGCTGGCCTACCAGACGCCGGACCTGCACGTCGGCGAGGCCGCGGGCTGCTATCTCGCACAGCGCTGTCCCGGCGACCCGGCCTCCTTCGCCATCTCGCAGCAGGGCCCCGGCGCGGCCTTCACCGCGCTGCGCGTCGCGGACTCGATGCACGCCTTCGGCGCGTTGCGGGCGGGCGCGGTGTTCGTGCTCGACCAGACCACGCCGCTGTGCGAACCGGGCACGGACTGGCGCGCGCAGCTGGACGCGACCGTGCTGGTCGAAGTCGGCACGGACGGTCCGGTGCTGCTGCACCGGACGTGGGAAGCCGAGGGTGACCCGGTCGAGCTGCTCGCGAACGCGATCGGGCAGCAGGACGTCGGCCGGATCGTGGTCGGCGCGACCCTCGGCGCACGGCTGGACCGGCGCACGCAGGCCGATCCCCGGCTGCTGATCGGCCCCGGCGAGCACGGTTGCACCAGCGCGTTCGTCGCGCTGGAAAAACTGTGGCCGGTGACCGAGCCGGTGCTGCTCGCCGACTACGACCCGGACGCCGGCCGGCTGCACGCCGGTTGGCTCGGCCCAGTGGAGTCGCGATGACCATCGCACTGTCCAGGGTGAGCGTCGGCCTGCCCGACCGGATGGAATCCGTCGAGGACATCCTGGCCCGCAACGACCGCCCGGTCACCGAGCGGCGGCTGTTCACCAAGGTGTACAAGCTCAGGCAGAGCCCGACGTTGCAGCCCGGCGAGCAGATGGCCGACCTGATCGTGCGCACCGGCAGGGCCGCGCTCGGCGGCGAGCGCGCCACCATGGTCCTGTATGGACACACGCTGCTGTTGCAGGAATTCGGCTACCGCGGCGGCTTCGCCAAGCGGCTGCGCGGCGGCCTCGGCCTGCCCGGCGTGCCGTTCTACGGGGTCTCGCACATCGCCTGCACCTCGGTACTGCGCTCGGTCGAGTTGGCCCGCGCCTACCTGATGCGGCCGGAGGCCGACCCGGACGACACCGTGCTGCTGCTCGGCGGCGATCACGGCAGCGTGGTGGACAGCGCACGGATCGTGCCGGGCATGACCGTCGGCGGCGACGCCGCGATCGGCGTTCTGGTGCACCGGGGCCCGGGCCGGTACCGGTATCTGGGCGGGGCCCTCGCCCGGGATTCGCGGTTCCACCGCAGCCTGCGGATGAGCCATGACGACCTGCGGCTGTTCAGCCAGGTCTGCTGCTCGACCGCGATCTCGGTGATGAACCGGGCGCTGGCCGATGCCGGCATCACCCAGGGGGACGTGGACTGGGTCATGCCGCACCTGTCCAACGCGATGTTCTGGCGCACCTTCAGCAACGCATCCGGCATCGCGATGGACAAGTTCTGCCTCGACCTGATCTCCGAGCAGGGCCACACGTTCGGCGCGGACGCGCTGATGGCACTGGCGCACATGGAGCGCACCGGACGACTCGAAGTGGGGCAGCGGTGCCTGTTGATCGCCCTTGGCCAGGGCGCGTACTTCCAGGCCGTCGTGGTCGAGATCGGAGCGGACCGATGATCGAGATGACAAGTTGCACCCGGGTCGGGCGGGCCGGCGGCCTCGCCGCGGGACTGGCCATCGCACTGTCCGGAGTGGACGCCAAAGCCGCTGCGCCGGGCCCGGTCGCCGCCATCCCCGCCGCCGACGTACGCAGCGGCGACACCGTGGTCGCGAACCGGCTGGCCACCGTCGAAGGCGTGAGCTTCGTTCGCACCGGGCATCCGGGAGCCGATGGCGACCTGGGGGTGGCCATCCGGCTGGGCGCGGTGCGGCTGGGGCTGGTCGAGGCCATGCTGGAGCTGGCCATTGCCCACCTCGGCGAGCGCACGTCCGGCGAGGAACCGTTGCTGCGCAAGCAACTTGTGCTCGGGTCGATCGCGGACATCACCGCGGGCATGGAGGCGCTGCGCCGTTACCTGGACACGACCGCGCTGATGCCCGGCGCGCTCGCGGTGCAGGACATCCACGAGCAGATCACCGAACTCGGCTGGCAGGTGACGAAGTTCTTCGGCGCCAGCGGCTACATCGCCGACCATCCGGTGCGCTGCCTCTACGTCTCGGCGCTGGTCGCCAACGCCTGGGTTTGTGGCAAGGGAGCGGCATCATGATCGAGTTGGACGAGCGGCTGCGGGCCGGCCGGGACGCGTCCGCCGCGGCGGCGGAGGACCTGCGTGGCCGGGCGCTGTCGGTGGACGCGGACCCTGACGACATGGCGCGGCACTTCAACACGCCGGTGCTGACGATGGTCCGCACGATCTGCACACCCATCGCGTATCGCGGCGAGGACGCCGACTTCGGCGGGTGGCAGTTCGACAACGACTCCTGCCTCGAGCGCGTGATCGGCACGATGGAACTGGCCAGGGGGGACGCGGGCATGCTGCTCGCCACGCCCGGTCCGGCGCTGGCCGGGATCGTGGTGGACGTGCTGGCCAGCCCGGCCCAGCAGGAGGTCTTCTACCGGGCCATCGCGGACGGCCGCACCTGGACCTTCTTCGCGATGACCGAGCCGGCAAGGGGCAACGACGCGACCGCCATGCAGACCCGGCTGGAGAAGGACGGCTCCGGCGGGTACCGGCTCTACGGGCACAAGCGCTACATCGGCGGCGGTGCGCGCGGCGGGGTCGGCGTCGTCTTCGCCCGCACCGGACCCTCGCCACTGTCCATCCGCGCCGTGCTGGTGCGGCCGGAGGGCCTGCCCGGCTGGCAGGCGCGCCGCCTTGACATGGTCGGCCTGCGCGGCGCGTACCTGAGCGAACTGGACTTCGACGGCGTGCCGATCGCCGAGGACATGATCCTCGGCCAGCACCTTTCGCCGACCCGACGCGGCATGTGGGGCGCGATGCGCACCTTCAACAACATGCGCGTGCAGGTCGCCTGCATGGCCCTGGGCACAGCGCTGGGCATGTACGAGCAGGTGTGTGCGCTGCGCCCCGGCGCGCCGGGCGCGGAACTCGCCGGGCTGCGGCTGGAAGCGGCGCGCCAGCTGGTGTACGCGGCGGCGGCGAGCGTCGACGAGAACTCCGAACAGGCGTACTTCCCGTCGGTCGCGAAGCTGAGCTGCACCCCGCTGGCCATCGCAACGGCGCGCTGGGCCGCGAAGGCGCTCGGCCCCGCAGGTCTGCTCGAACACCCGCTGCTGGAGAAGTGGTACCGCGACGTGCACGCCTTCGAGTTCATGGAGGGCACCACGAACATCCAGCGGCTGCACGTGGCGCACGGCTACCTCAAGGGAGTTGGCCATGAGTGAGCTCGCCATCAGTGCGATCAGCGTCGCCGTCGACGAGACCCCGAGCTACCGGCCCGCGCCGGACATCACCGAACCGGAACTGCGGGAGATCGCCGAGGTCGTCGCCGCGCTGGACGAGATCCCGGTCGAACGCATGGCCGTGCTGCCGGACAGCCCGGAGGACGTGGCCTCGCACGCGCTCGCCGCGATCGGGGCGCCCGCCAACTCCCAGCCGCTGTTCCTGTTCCGCTCCGGCCCCGACCCGGACCCGTTCGTGGCCATGCTGTCCAGGCTCGTGCACAGCGCGGACTGGGTGAGCGAGGACTACGGCATCACCCACCTCGACGAGCTGGCCGGCGTCGCCCTGCTCGCCCTGCTGTCCTGGGCCGCTGATCCGGTGGTCGGCGCCACCGCGCTGGTGCTGGACCAGCCGGTGTTCGTTGACACCGAAGCGCCGCCCAAGTCGATGCTCGCGGTTGCCCTGCGGATCTCGGGCGCCGGGCCGCTGCGCGTGCTGGCGAACGCCGAGGGCGCGGTGCCGGAAGCGGTCCGCGCGGACGCGGTGCACCGGTTCAACGGCACCGGTCCCTGCGACGCGTGGGTGGGCCTGCACGCCGGGCTGCGCTCCGGCCTGGTCGGCGACGGTGACCGGGTGCTGCTGCACACCTGCGGCGGCGTCCGGGAGGGCTGGGCGTTGCTCGAGGTCGGCGCCGCGTCCGCGATCCGGCTCAGCGGGAGCGTCGGCGATGAGCACTGACACGGTTCCCGGTGCCGCGGCCGGCATCGCGCAGCGCACGGTGTCCTACCGGCGGATCGTCGCGCTCGCCGCGCCGATGGTGCTCTCCTCGGTCGTGGTGATGGGCTCCCAGGTCGTGGTCACCGGCCTGGTCGGGCGGATGGGCGAGCAGGCCCTCTACATCCGGTCCGTGTACGCGCCGCTGGCCTTCCTGTTCGTCGCGGCCACCACCGGTCTCGCGGTCACCCTCCAGGTGCTGGTCGCGCGGTGCGCGGGCAGCGGCAAGCGCGACGCGGTCGCACCGCTGCTGGGCAGCGTCGCGCGGGTCGGCGTGGCGTTGGGTGTGCTGCTCGGCGCCGCGCTGGTCGCGCTGTCCGGTGCGCTCGCCGCGTTGTTCTCGGTGCCGCCCGCGCACATCGCGACGTTCCAGCACTTCCTGCTGTTCATGGCAGCGGCCAACGTGCTCGGCATGCTGGGCGAACTGTGCTCGGCCGTGCTGCGCGGCATCGGCGCCGCGGGCGTTTCCGCGATTCTCACCGGCGGTTACGTGGCGCTGACCATCGGGCTGATCGCCGGGTTCGGCCTCGGACTGCACGCAGGCCTGATGATCGTGCCGGCAGGCACCGCGCTCGCCGGCACGCTGGAGGTGGTGGCCGGGCTGACCGTGCTGGTGCGCAGGGGAGTGATCCGGCCAGCGCGGCTGGTCGGCTGGCGGCCGGAGGTGTCGCGCCGGTTGCTGGCCATCGGGTTCCCGGTCGCCGCGTCCTACCTGATGCTCTCGGCGGTCAACCTGTTGCTGCTGCGCGTTGTCGCGCCGGGCGGTCCGGACGCGGTCGCCGGCTTCTCGGTCGGCTACACCGTGCAGAGCTTCGTGGTCGCGCCGACGGTCGGGTTCGGTTCCGCGATCGGCGTACTGATGAACCAGCACCTCGCGGCAGGCGCGATCACCGCGGCGCGCACCGCGTTCCGCAAGGGCGTGCTGTTGGTCGCCTGCTGCTACGCGGTGGTCACCGTCGCCCTGATCGCCTACGGCACCCAGCTGGTCGGCCAGCTGTCCGACGATCCGCGCATCGTCGAGGAGGCCGCGCGGTTCACCGCGCTCGTCGGCCCGACATTCGGCTGCACCGGGCTGATCCTTGCGGTGCTGACCGTGCTCGAACAGACCGGCCACGGCGGGCTGGCGGTCGCCATGAACGCCTCGTACTTCGCGGCGATCATCGTCATCGGCGCCCTGCTCGTGGCAAGCACCCACGACATCGACGCGCTCTACCGCACCATGCGGATCGCCGCACTGGCCGGCCTGGCCAGCGGTCTGCCCTTCGCCTGGTGGATCGCGATCCGCCGCACCCCGGCAGGAGAACCCTCATGACCACCACCTTGTCCACGCCCACCGCGCGGCCCTACACCGAGGCCGACCGCGCCGACGTGCTGAACCTGTTCACCCAACCGGACTTCTTCTACCGCTGCCAGTACCCGGACACACTGTCCGAAAAGGACATTCGAGCGTTGCTCGGCGACGACACCCACGTGGTGTGCGCGGACGGCGCCGTGATCGGCCTCTACGCGCTGGAGCTGATCAGCAGCGACAACGGCTGCAACTACCAGCTGCACCTGCGCTGCGCGGCACAGGTCAGCGACGACGAATGGCAGTCGCTGTACCACGAGGTCGTGCGCGCGGTGCGCGAGCGCACCGAGATCGTCCGACTGACCCAGATCTTCGCCGAGTTCGACGAACGCGGCCTGCGCAACGCCCGCGCCCTCGACCTCACCGAGGAGGGCACGCTGGCCGGAGTACTCGCCCGCGACGGCCGCCGGTACGGGAAGGTCTACTTCGCGCGGATCTGGGCGGTGCGGCCATGATCACCACCTCATTGACCCTGCGCGGTTACCGCGCGGAAGACGCCGACCTGCTGCGCGGCCACTGGCAGCCCGGCGAACTGCTCGCCGGCTGGCAGCACGTCCGGCCGGCGCTGGCCGAACCGGTCACCATGCGCCTCGACGACGGTCCGCTGTACCTGGCAGGCGACCTGGCCGTGGTGCGGTTCCTGGACGTGGACTGGGTGCATCGCAGGGCGCGGCTGGAGATCGGCGCGCGGCCGGGCACCGAGGACGACCTTGGTGAGGTGCTGCGCGCGGCCGTCGCGCACGGGTTCGGCCCGTTGAACCTGCACCGCCTGTACGGCTGGGTGACCCCGGCCGTCGGCACCCCGACCGGGCCGATCGCCGATGCCGGGTTCGAACGGGAAGCCGTGCTCGGCAAGTCGACGTGGCTGGCGGGCGAAGGCGTGGACCGCGAGATGTGGGGAGTGATCCGCAATGACTGAACTACGCCCGCTCGCGCCGCGAGAAGGCGTCGCGCTGCTGCGCGGCATCGGCGCGCGCGGCTTTCTCGGCCTCGATCCGGTCACCCAGAACGACCCGCTGCTGCTGCGCGAACTCGCCGCCATGGACGCACACCTGTTCGCGCCCACCGAGGGTGCGGACGCGGTGCTGGGCTACACGCCCAACCCGGACAACCCGCGCCAGGCATACGTCGCCACCACCTCCGCCGACCCGGCGTTACTCGCCGAACTCGCCGACCACCTGCTGATCTATCGCAGATGCACGTCCATGGTCTGCCTGACCAGCGACGACACCGCGATCGCAGCGTTGCGCGGCAACGGGTTCCGTCAGGCGGGCTTGCTGCGCCAACACGACTATCGCGAGGGCGCCTACCACGACGTGCATGTCTATGCGGGGCAGCCATGCGCGAGCTGACCATCCGGCACTTCACCGACGCGGACATCGGCGTCCGCACCGCACTGCTGCGCGAATCCTCGTTCCAGGCCAACCTCACCGACTTCGCGACGCTCGCCGAGGACGACGCGCTGGTCGTCGCGCAGCGGCGCACCATCGCCGATGAGCAGGACAGCAAGCGCATCTTCACCGTGGTGGGCGGCAAGGGCCAGATCGTCGGGTTCATGTGGATCACCTCGATCGACTGGCGCGCCCAGGTGTGCGAGCTGTCCTTCGCCGTGCTGCCCGACTACCGCAGCGGCTACGGACTGTCCGCGAACACCGCGACCCTGGACTACCTGCGCAGGGAACTGAACTTCGAGGTCGTCATCAACCAGGTGCTCGACCACAACACCATGTTCCAGTCCGGCGACAAGCTGGCCAATTCGTCCACTGTGGTCTGTCCGTACGACAGCTACACGGTCGGCGCCTGGCGCACGGCCTGCTACTGGACGCAGAGCCGCGAGGAGTTCTACGCGAGCGTGCAGCGCTTCGCCGCGCGCAGGCTGGCGCGGCGCGACCGGATCAGGGCTGCGCTGGCCGAGGAGGTGCCGGCATGAAGATCGGCATCGACCTGCTGTGCGTGTCGCGGTTCGCGCGGATCGCCGCGCATCCCCGCTACCGCACGCTGGTGTTCACCACCGCCGAACTGGCCGAGACCCACGACTTCGCCGAGCCCCGCCGAACCGAGCGGCTGGCCGGCCGGTTCTGCGCCAAGGAAGCGACCGCCAAGGTGCTCGGCCGCGGTTTCGGCCAGGGACTGCGCTGGCGGGACATCGAGATCACCGCGAACCGCTGGGGCGCACCGCAGGTCGCGTTGCGCGCCGGCGCGGCCGAACTCGCCAGGCACGCAGGCATCACCCACATCGACGTGTCCCTCACCCATCACAGCGACCTCGTGGTCTGCGTCGCGACCGCCGAAACCGAAGGGGCGGCAACATGAACGACACCAGGTGCGCGATCGTCACCGGCGGCTCGCGCGGCATCGGCAGGGCGACCGCGATCCGCCTCGCCCAGGACGGGTTCGACGTCGGCTTCTGCTACCACCGCGACGAGGTCGCGGCCAAACAGACCGCGGAGGCCATCACCGAACTCGGTAGGCGGGTCTGCTACCAGGCCGTGGACGTGGCCGACCTGGCCGCGGTGCGGGAGTTCACCGAGCGGGTCGAGCGCGAACTTGGCCCTGTGCACACCGTGGTCGCCAACGCGGGCATCACCAGGGACACCCCGCTGGCGATCATGGCCGAGCAGGACTGGCAGGACGTGCTGCGCACCAACCTGGACGGCACGTTCACCATCTGCCGCGCGGTCGCGTTCGGCATGATCAGGCGCAGGGCGGGCAACATCATCACGGTCTCCTCCGTCGCCGGGATCAGCGGCAACGCAGGCCAGACCAACTACGCGGCGGCCAAGGCCGGCATGATCGGCTTCACCGCGTCGCTGGCCAAGGAGGTCGGCCGCTACGGCATCAGGGCGAACGTGGTCGCGCCCGGTTTCATCGAGTCCGACATGATCGCCGTCCTGCGCGACTCGGTGCGGGACAAGGCGGTCGCGGACACCGCACTCGGCCACTTCGGCAGGCCGGAGGACGTCGCGGACGCGGTGTCCTTCCTCGCGAGCGACCGCGCGCGCTACATCACCGCAACGGTATTGCGCGTCGACGGCGGGCTCAGCATCTGACTTCGCACGCCACCACCATCGAAAGGAACAGCCATGCAACAGGAACTGCTCAACCGCACCGACACCAGAATGACCGAGATCGCCGAGATCGCCGCGGACCTGTTCTCCGCGAGCGTCGAGGACGTCGTCGCCGCGGAGTCCTTCGTGGATGATGTGGAGGCCGACTCGCTGCTGGCCATCGAACTGCTGGCCCAGCTGGAGAAGCGCTACGCGATCGCCATCTCGGAGAACGCGCTGCCGCGCATGGTCAACCTGCGCGAGACCTACGCGGTCGTCGCAGAGTACGCGGGCTGGTGAGCTGAGATGCGCCCCCGAGTGGTCATTACCGGCATCGGCCCGGTGTCCAACATCGGGATCGGGGTGGACGCGTTCGGCGCGGCACTGCGCGCTGGCACGAGTGGCGTCAGCCCGATCACCAGCTTCGACACCACCGGTTTCGAGCGGGTCGTCGCCGGCGAGGTGCGTGAGTTCGAACCGGGGCGCCTGCTGCGACGCCTGCCGGTGGCCCGGTGGGGGCGGTCTTCGCTGTTCGCCGCGGCCGCCGCGCGGCTCGCGGTGACCGACGCGGGCATCGACGTGCCGGACGGACGCACCGCGGTCGTGATCGGCACGACCACCGGGGAGCTCGTGCCGATCGTGGACATGACCAACGCCTGGTTCAGCCACGGTTTCGGCACGCCCGAGAAAGCGGTCGCGGAGAAGGTGCCCGCGAACCGCCTCGCGCTCGCGGTCGCCGAGGAGCTGGGCATCCAGTGCGAGGCGGTCACCCTCGGCACCGCGTGCGCCGCAGGCAACTACGCCATCGGCCACGCCTTCGACCTGATCACCTCCGGCGAAGCGGACGTCGCGCTGGCCGGTGGGGCCGACTCGGTCGGCCGGTTCATCCACGCGGGCTTCCACCGGCTGGGTGCGCTCACCGCGCAGCGGTGCAGCCCGTTCGACCGGGACCGGACCGGCATCCTCACCGCCGAGGGTGGCATCGCGCTGGTGCTGGAAACCCTGGACGGGGCGCTGGCGCGCGGCGCGCGGATCTACGCGGAAGTGCTCGGCTACGGCATGAGCTGCGACGCGGCCCATCCGGTCGCGCCGGACGCGGACAGTATCGCCCGCTGCGTCCGGGTCGCGCACAAGCGGGCGGGCGTCACGCCCGACCAGGTCGACTACATCTGCGCGCACGGCACCGGCACCCGCACCAACGACCTGGTGGAGAGCACCGCGGTGCGCACCGTGTTCGGCCCGACCCCGCCGCCGATGAGCTCCATCAAGTCCATGCTCGGCCACACCATGGGCGCGGCCAGCGGCTTCGGCGCGGCCGCGTGCGCGCTGGCTATCACCAACGGCTTCCTGCCGCCGACCATCAACCACACCACCCCGGACCCGGAACTGGCAGGCGTCGATCCGATCCCGAACACCTCGCGCCCCGCGGACGTGCGCATCGCGCAGAACAACGGATTCGCCTTCGGTGGCAACAACGCCATCGTCGTACTGGGGAGGGTGGCATGACCGAACTCGTCATCACCGGCGCGGGCGCCATCCGTCCACAACGGACCGAAGTGCCGGCAGGCGACCGGCCCATGCCGGTCACCGAGGCGTTCCTGGCGCGGGACTTCGATCCGGTCGCGCTGCTCGGCCGCAAGACCACCCGGTTCAACCACCGCACCTCCCAGCTCGCCCTGGCCGCCTGCGGCGCGGCCCTCGACGACGCCGGGCTCACCGTCACCGACGAGGTCCGGGACATGGTCGGGGTCACCCTCGGCACCGCGTGCGGCAGCCTCACCGGCGCGGTCGACTTCGGCTGGGACACCTTCGCCGAACAACTGCCCTACCACGTCAACCCGGCGACCTTCCCCAATCTCGTGATCAACACCGCGGCGGGCGCCGTCGCCATCAAATACGGCCTGCGCGGCGCCAACTCCACGGTCGCGGGCGGTCCGCTCGCCGGGCTGAGCGCGCTGCGGCACGCGGCCGTGACCCTGCGCGCCTGGCACGCGGACACCGTGCTGGTCGGCGCGGCCGAGGAGTTCTCCGCGCCGAACGCGTGGCACGCCTACGCGGTGCGGCCGGACGCCGTGCCAGGTGAGGGCGCGGCGGTGTTCGTGCTGGAACGCGCCGATGTCGCCCACGAAGCGGGCCGCACACCGCTGGCGCGAGTCGGCGCCGTGCTGACCAGAACGACCGACGTGCGCGACCCGGCCATGATCCGCGACGCGGTGCGCGACGCGCTGAGCGCGGCCCGCACGGACGCCAGTGCGGTGCGTGCCGTCGCGCTGCGCACCACCGGCGACGCCGAGGTCGACACCGCGCAGCGCACCGGCCTCGCCGAGATGCTGTCGCAGGCCGCCATCGACAGCGCCGAGCGGATGGGCGACTGCTACTGCGCGCACGCGGCCCTGCAACTGGCCGACCTGCTCGACGCGGCGCGCGAATGGGTCGATGGCGACGCGGGCATCGTGCTGGGCGTCGACCCGGACGGCGCTCTCGCCGTCGCCGTGCTCAGCGGCTCGAGCGCCAGCAGCGATCCGTTGTCCGACACCAGGTCCAGTGAGGAAACGCGATGACCACCACCCTGCCCGAGCTGACCCGCGATGCCACGCTGACCAGCTGGTTCCTGCGCGGCCTCGCCGCCAACCCGTACGGCACCGCGCTGCGCGTCGGCAGCCATGAGGTCAGCTACGCCGACCTGCACGAGCACGCGCTTGCCATGGCAGGCACCATCCTCGCCGCGACCGGCGAGCGGCCGGCCAGGGTCGGCGTGCTGGCCGCGCGCAACGAGCGCGCCTATGTCGGGATCCTGGCCGCGTTCTACGCGGGCGCTGCCGTCGTCCCGCTCAATCCGGAATACCCGGCCGAACGGACCCGGCGGATGATCAGCGCGGCCGGCCTGTCCGCTCTCGTCGTCGACGGCATCGGCCGCGGCCTGCTGCCCGAACTGGCCGACGAACTGGGCAACACGCCCGTGCTGTGCGACGCGAGCGGGCCCGCGCTGGACGAACCGCGCGCTGTCGATCCCGATTCCGTGGCCTACATCCTGTTCACGTCGGGGTCGACCGGTCGCCCGAAGGGTGTGCCGGTGCGGCACCGCAACGTCGACCATTACCTGCGGATCGTGCACGAGCGCTACGCGTTCGCGCAGAGCGACGTGTTCTCGCAGACCTTCGACCTCACCTTCGACCTGGCCATGTTCGACATGTTCACGGCGTGGGGGAGCGGCGCGACCCTGGTCTGCGTTCCGCAGAAGGCATTCCTGGGCCTTGCCGAGTTCCTCGCCGACAACGGCATCACCGTCTGGTTCTCCTCGCCGAGCGTGATCTCGCTGATCCGCCGGACCCGTGGCCTCGCGGCCGGCAGCCTGCCGACGTTGCGCTGGAGCCTGTTCTGCGGTGAGCCGCTGCTGCGCCACGACGCCGCCGACTGGCACCGGGCCGCGTCCGGCTCGACTGTCGAGAACCTCTACGGCCCCACCGAGCTGACCATCTCGTGCAGCGTGCACCGCTGGAACCCGGCGACCTCGCCGCAGCTGTGCGTCAACGACGTGGTGTCCATCGGCCACCTGCACGCGGGCATGCGGTACCTGCTCATCGACCCGGACGGCAAACCGGACCAGGAAACCGGTGAACTGTGCGTGCGGGGCGCGCAGATGTTCCCCGGCTACCTCGATCCGGCCGACGACGGGGGCCGGTTCGTCGAGCACGACGGACACCGCTGGTACCGCACCGGCGACCTGGTCCGGGTGATCGACGGCGGCGAACTTGCCTACCTCGGGCGGCGCGATCACCAGGTGAAGATCCGTGGCTGCCGGATCGAACTGGCCGAAGTGGACTGGGGCATGCGGCGCTGCCCCGGCGTGCAGGACTCGGTGACGGTCGCCCTCGACGGTGAACTGGTGTCCTTCTATGTCGGCACCGAGACGCCCACCGCCGACATCATCACCGAACTCGGCACGTTCTTCCCGCGCTACATGATCCCGCGGTTCATCCGCCATCTGGCCGAGTACCCGCTCAACGCCAACCGCAAGATCGACCGTCCCGCGCTGGCGCTGCTCGCCGCGGACGTGCTGCGCGGAGCCCGGCCATGACCGCCCTTGCCGAGCTACGCCAGGCCGTCCCGCTGTGCGCGGTGGATGAACTGCACGTCTGCCAGGACCTTGAGCTGACCGCGACCAAGACGATCAGCGCCACCGATCCCTACCTGTCCGGCCACTATCCGGGCCGCCCGATCTATCCGGGCGTGTTCGTCATCGAGTCGGTGCTCCAGGCGGCGCGGCGTTATCTCGGCGAGCAGGCACTGGCCGTTGCCGCGGTGGAATCCGTGCGGCTCAACGCGCCGCTGCTGCCGGGCGACACGATGCGGATCACGTTGTCGTTCAACCGCTTGCCCGACGAGCAGGTCCGCGTCAGGGCGCGGTGCGCCCGCGCGGACGGCAGCTTGGCGGCCTCGGTCGACCTGCGCTGCGTCGGACTGGCACGCCGCTACACCCTGGCCGCCGACGGCGAACCAGCCGGTGTGCTGTGCACCGGCGCCTGGCACGGCAACCTGCCCGACGTGCACGACCTGCTCCCGCACCGGCCGCCGATCCTGCTGGTCGACGAGATCCGGGAGTACGCCCCCGGCATGGCGGTCGCCGAATACGTGGTGCGCGACACCGAACCCTGTTACGCGGGCGGCGATCTCGGCGTGACCTGCTACCCGGACACCCTCGTGCTGGAGTCGTTCGTCCAGGCCGCCGCCGCGTTGTTCGTGCTGGAACGCGGCGACCTGCACGGACGTACTCTGGTGCTCGGGTCCGCGCGCGGCGTCCGGTTCGGCGAACCGGTACTGGCGGGCGAGGTCATCAGCCACCGCGTGCACCTGGACCGGTTGACCGGTGACACCGCGCTGCTGCGCGGCGCAAGCAGCGTGCATGGCCGCGCCTGCCTCGAGGTGACCTCGGTCGTGCTCGCGGCCCGCGCCGGCCTGGCCGAACCGGGAATCGCCCGATGACCGGAACCCACGGCTACCTGCGATTTCCCACCATCCACGGAAATGACATCGCCTTCGTCTGCGAGGACGACCTGTGGCTGGTGCCCGCGTCGGGCGGCATGGCGACCCGGTTGACCGCGGGCGTTGCCGAGGTCAGCTCGCCCCGGCTCGGCCCGGACGGTGAGTCGATCGCCTACGTCAGCGCCGAGGACGGATCGCCCGAGGTGTACGTGCTGCCGGTGTCCGGCGGCGCCGCGCGCAGGCTCACCTTCCAGGCCGCGCGCTGTGCCGTGGTCGGCTGGGATCCGGTGACCGGCGAGATCATCTACGCCAGCACGGCCGCGCAGCCAACGGGTTTCGCGCATCGCCTGTTCGCGGTACACCCGAAGGGCGGCGCGCCGCGACTGCTGCCACTCGGCCCGGCCAACACGCTGGCGTACGCCCCGGACGATGCCGTGCTGCTCGGTCGCAACACCGCGGATCCGGCCCGCTGGAAGCGTTACCGGGGCGGCACCGTCGGCGAAATCTGGCTCGACCGGGGCAGCGGCCGGTACACCCGGCTACCCACCCCCCCTGGCAACCTGGCCGCCCCCTGCTGGGTGGGCGAGCGGGTGTTCTTCCTGTCCGACCACGACGGGGTCGGCAACGTGTACTCGGTCAGTCCGGACGGCACCGATCTCCGCACGCACACCCACCACCGCGACTACTACGCCCGCAACCTCGCCACCGACGGCGAACGCCTCGTCTACCACGCGGGCGCCGACATCCACCTCCTCGATCCGGCCATCGGCGAGCCGGTCCGGCTCGACATCCGGCTGCGCAGCAACCGGGCCCAGCGCAACCGCAGGTTCGTTCCCGCCGACGAGCATCTGCACGACGCGACGCCGAGCCCGGACGGTGCGCGCGTCGCGTTGACCGTGCGCGGCAAGGCTTTCACCATGGGCAACTGGGACGGTCCGGTCCGCCAGCACGGCGCGCGAGACGGCGTCCGCTACCGCCTCCTGCACTGGCTGCCCGGCGGGACGCGGCTGGTCGCCGTCGCATCGGACGAGCGACCGGACGAACGCCTCGTGCTGTTGAACGCCGATGGCGCGACGCCCGACATCGAAGCATCTGGAATGGGCTTCGGCGTCGTCACCGAACTGGCCGTGTCGCCCACCGCGCAGCAGGTCGTGGTCGCGACCCAGCGCCAGCGGCTGTACCTGGTCGACCTCACCGGGCAGCCGGTGACCACGTTGCTGGACTCGAGCGCGCACGGCCGCGTCGAGGATCTGGCCTTCTCCGCCGACGGCCGCTGGCTCGCCTACAGCTACCCGGACACCCCGCGCACCACGGCCATCCGGCTCGCCGAACTCGCCACCGGAATCGTGCGCCAGGTCACCACGCCGGTTCTACGCGATCACGCGCCCGCGTTCGACCCGGACGGGCGCTATCTGTATTTCATCGGCAGGCGCGAGTTCACCGCGGTGCGCGACCAGATCCAGTTCGGCTTCGGCTTCCCGCTCGGCACCCGCCCCTACCTGATCACCCTGCGCGCCGACGAGCCCACGCCGTTCGAACGCGAACCTCGCCCGCTCGGCGCCGCCGACGAGCCGAAAGCGACCCCGCCGACCATCGACTTCGCCGGGATCGAACGCAGGATCGTGCCGTTTCCGGTGCAGGAGGGCCGCTACCGGCAGGTGCTCGGCCTGCACGGCAAGGCGCTGCTCGTGTCCGGTCCCGTTGTCGCGGACGATGATGAGCCGACCGGCAGGGTCGAGGTGTTCGACTTCGCGACCGGCAAGATCGCCAAGCACGTCGGCGAGGTGGACGAGGTCGGGCTCAGCGCCGACCGCACCGCGTTGCTGTGCCGCGCGGGCGAGCGGCTGCGCGTGGTCGCGCCCGATCAGGCACCCGACACCGACGACGATGACGACGACACTCCGAGCCGGGCGAGCGGCTGGCTCGACCTGGATCGGATCCGGGTCTCGGTGCGGCCGGAGGCCGAATGGCGGCAACTGTTCCGCGAGGCGTGGCGGATGCAGCGGGAGAACTTCTGGGACCACGACATGGCAGGCCTGGACTGGGACGCGGTCTACCGGCGCTACCTGCCGCTGGCCGACCGGGTCGCCAGCCGCGCCGAACTCTCCGACCTGATCTGGGAGCTCCAGGGCGAACTCGGCACGTCGCACGCCTACGAACTCGGCGGCGACCACCGACAGGGCCCGGAATACACGCAGGGCTTTCTCGGTGTCGACTGGACGGTCGACGGGGACTGCTGGCGGATCGGCCGTGTCCTCACCGGCGACCCGTGGCGCCCGGAGGCCACCTCGCCCGGCAACCGGCCCGGCGCCGATCTTCGCCCCGGTGACGTGATCGAGGCCGTGAACGGCCAGCCGGTCGGCCGGTCCGGCCCGCCCGAACTCCTGGTCGACCAGGCCGACCGCGAGGTCGAGCTCCTGGTGCGCCGCACGGGAGAGGAGCCGCGCCGGGTGCGGGTACGCGCGCTGGCCGACGAATCGGCCGCACGATACCGGGACTGGGTCGCCGCCAACCGCGACCTCGTACACCGCCGCTCGCGCGGCCGCGCAGGCTACCTGCACGTGCCGGACATGCTCGATCGCGGCTACGCCGAGTTCATCCGGTCCTGGCTGACCGAGTACGACCGCGAGGGACTGCTGATCGACGTGCGGTACAACTCGGGCGGCGAGGTGTCATGGCTGCTGCTGGAGCGGCTGGCCCGGCGCAGGCTCGGCCTTGAACTCGGCCGCTGGAGCGGCGCGCTGCCCTATCCGCCGGAATCGCCGCGCGGGCCGATGGTCGCGCTGACCAACGAGCATGCCGGCTCGGACGGCGACATCTTCAGCCACGCCTTCACCCGGCTCGGGCTCGGCCCGCTGGTCGGCAAACGGACCTGGGGCGGGGTGGTCGCGACCTGGCCACGCCACCACCTGGTGGACGGCACGGTCACCACCCAACCCGAGTTCCGCTACGTCTTCGACGATGTCGGCGCCTCCCTGGAGAACCGCGGCGTGCGGCCCGACGTCGAGATCGATCCGGCGCCGCACGAGTACGCCGACGGCGCCGACCGGCAACTCGACCGCGCCGTCGCCGTGCTGCTCGAACGGTTGCCTGCCGCACCCGATTCTTCCCTGGAGGTAGTTGATGTATGACGCGATCGTGGTCGGCGCCCGGTGTGCCGGCGCGAGCACGGCGATGCTGCTGGCCCGCTCCGGTCACCGCGTGCTCATGATCGACAGGGCCCGCTTCCCGCGCGACACGTTGTCCACTTTGTACATTCAGCAGGCTGGTGTCGCGCTGCTGAACCGCTGGGGCCTCTACGACGAGGTGCTCGACTCCGGGTGTCCGCTGCTGGACCGGACCAGCTACCGGATCGGCGATGTCACGCTGGCAGGCAAGCCGGCGCCGGTGCCGGGAGCGGGTGCCGCGCTCGCGCCGCGCCGCGCGGTGCTGGACGCGATCCTGGCCAACGCGGCCGTGCGGGCCGGGGTCGAGTTCCGGGACGGCTGCTCGGTCGAGGGGCTGGTCTTCGAGGAGAACCGCGTGGTCGGCGTCCGCTGTCGGGCCGGTCGCGGCCCCGAAGTCGTCGAGCGGGCCGCGCTGGTCATTGGCGCGGACGGCATGCGCTCGGCCGTCGCTGCCGCGGTGGACGCGCCGATGCTGGTCGAGGACTCACCGAAAACCTGCGTGTACTACAGCTTCTTCGCGGGCGCGTCCGACCATTTCGAGCTGTACGAGGCGCCCGGTCAGTGGATCGGCGCGGTGCCGACCAACGACGGCGCCACCCTCGTGCAGGCGTACTTCCCGCAGTCGGAGTTCGCCCGGGTGCGGCACGACGCGGCAGCCGCGTTCCAGCACAACGTGCGCTCGGCAGCGCCGGGCCTGCACGAGCGGATGCTGGCCGGTGGCCAGGTCGACCGGTTGTTCGGCACCGGCGACCAGCGCAACTTCTTCCGCACCGCGGCAGGCCCTGGCTGGGTCCTGGTCGGCGACGCCGGTCACCACCGCGACTCGATCACCGCGCGCGGCATCACCCACGCGTTCCGCCAGGCCCAGTTGCTCGCCGACCTGATCGAGGACGACCTGCGCGACCGCGCCCGCGCCGACGCCGCAACCACGGCCTTTGCGCAACGCCGCAACGACATGCTCATCGACGACTACCGCGACACGCTCTCCGTTGCACGGCTTTCCGTGCCGCCGCACCGGATCGACCTGCTGCGCGAGGTCGCCGCCGATCCGGTCCGCACCGAGCAGTTCTTCTCCGCCATGTGCGGCTCGGCCACTCCGGCGGCCAGCGGCGACTCGCTCGCCGCGACCATCCAGTGGCTCAAGGCGGCCCGTCGCAACCGTCTGGCCCGAGTCCGTTGACAAAACAGGAATCCCGGCTCCGCGCGGGCGAGCCGGGATTCCTTCTGCCGAATCCCCCCATTGTTTCGCCGAGGCGCGCCGATCCGAGTTGATTACGCGTCGCGCAGGATCTCCGCGATGCCGTCCGCGAATGCGCGCACGGTGCGCTCGGTGTGCAGGTTCGCGCTGTACTCGACCTCGACCTCGAACTCGCCGTGGGCGAGCGTCACGATCACGTCCAGCAGCGCCTGCCTCAGTTCGTCGGGCTGGTGGATCTCCACCGGGCGCGGGAAACGCGGCGTGAACACGGCACCGTCGCGGTCCAGTCCTTCGACGTACCTGACCCGCACCTGCGGCTCGGGCAGCGTCGCACATTCCTCCGCATGCGCGGACAGCCAGCGCAGCGCGCCGAACCCGGCCCCACGCGGGATCGCGCTGAGCGCCTGCGCGACGGTCTTGCGTGCGGTGCCGATGTCGGTCGACCCGGGCAGCGTCAACCGCAACGGCGTGCCGGTGCTGAAGTTGCCGATCGTCGCGGACAGGTCCAGTTCGGCCGCTGCGTGCTCGCGGCCGTCACCGACCACGTCGAGCAGCAGGTCGTACTCGCCGAACTGGTCGGCGACGCGCAACGCGACCGCGGCATGGATCAGTTCCTCGATCTCGGACCGGGTCCCGTCCAACTGTGCCCTCGCCGCGACCCGGGCCCGCACCCGCCTGGCGGAAGCGACCGTGTTCGCGCCGTGAATGCAGGTCGGTAGCGCGGGTGCGGGTCGGAGCACGTCGCGCCAGTACGCGAGTTCCTCGTCGGCCTGCGCGGAACCGGCCAGCTCTTCCAGACTGTGCGCCCACTGCCGGTACGAACTGCCCTTCTTCGGCAGCTCGGCTCCCTGATAACAGCGCCGCAGATCCCCGAGCAGGATTCGCCAGGACGCCTCGTCCACGATCAGGCTGTCGAGGGTCAGCACCAGCTCCCGACCCTCCCGCGCGGCGAACTCGGCCAGCGTCGCGCTGCGCGTGTAGTGCTGGTACCAGCCGTCCCCGCCGCGCTCGACACACAGCCGCAGCGCGTCGTGATGCTCGATCACCCTGCGCAGCGCGGCGTCGAGCCTTGCAGTATCCACATCGGAAGACAGCTCCAGCACGAGCTGCTGGGTGGACGGCCTGGCCAGCACCTCGTACTGGCTCGGGGTGAGCGGGGCCGGGCCGACGATCGTGGTCTGTTCGGTGTCGATCGGGCTGCGCGGCCGCGCGACCTCGGCCAGCCGCGCGATCGTCCGCCTGCCGAACAGGTCCTTGCTGGTGATCTCCAGACCGGCGTTGCGCGCCTTGGTGAGCACCCGCATGGCAACGAGCGAATTGCCGCCCAGCGCGACGAAATCCTCGTGCACGCCAACGGCGGGCAGGTCGAAGACAGTGGCCCAGATCGCGGCGAGCGCGTACTCGGCCGGGGTGGTCGGCAGATCGCCCGCGCAGGATCGCGCGTTGGTGATCTCGGGCAGCGCGGCCCGGTCGAGCTTGCCATTGTCCGATCGGGGCAGCGCGTCCAGCGGGGTGATCACCTCGGGCACCAGGTATTCGGGCAGCGTCTGCGCGAGCCGGTCCCGCAGCCCGGCAACCTCACCGACCACGTAGCCGACCAGGCGGTCGTGCACGGTGTCCAGTCGCACCGCTGCGTCGCTGACCCCGGGCGCAGCCAGCATCGCGTGTTCGACCTCGCCGAGTTCGATCCGGTAGCCGCGCAGCTTGACCTGCTGATCGAGTCGCCCGACGAACACGAGGGCCCCGTCGGCGCGCCGGTAAGCCAGGTCCCCGGTCCGGTACCAGCCGTCGAACGCGGGCTGGCCGATATATCCGCGCGTGACGCCCGCGCCCCCGATGTGGATCTCGCCGATCACCCCGGCAGGCACCGCCCGACCCGCGTCGTCGAGCAGGCCCAGGGTCGTGTTCGCGATCGGGAGGCCGATCGGCACCGGGTCCGCGCCAGGTTCGACCTCGTGCCAGGTGGAGTACGTGGTGGTTTCGGAGGGACCGTAAAGGTTCACGACGTGCCGATGCGGGCTCAGCGAGGCGGCGAGCTTCGCTGGCACCACTTCGCCTGCCAGGCACACGGTGCGGACGCTCGGCGGGAGCGCGTTCTCGGCGACGATCGCGGCCATCGCGGACGGGACGGTGTTCACCAGCGTGACGCCCGGATGCTCGGCCACGTCGAGCACGGAGTCGGCGAGCACGACCTGGCCGCCGACGGCCAGCGGCGCGAAGATCTCGAACACGGACAGATCGAAGCACAGCGACGTCGACGCGAGCACGCAGGCCAATTCGTTCGCAGGAAAGGTTTCCCTCGCCCAGTTGATGAGGTTCACCGCGTTGCGGTGCTCGACCGCGACGGCCTTGGGTGACCCGCTGGAACCGGACGTGTAGATCAGGTACGCGAGGTCGCCAGGAGTCGTCGCGGCGACCGTCCCGGTGCCGGACTCGTCGGTCGAGATCACCGGGACGCCCAGCCCGGCCGCCCGGCCGGCCGATCCGGCAGGCGCGACAACGGCGACCGCGCCCGAATCGGCGACCATGAACGCGGTCCGCGCGGCCGGATAAGCGGGATCCAGCGGGAGATACGCACCGCCCGAACGCAGAATCGCCAGCACCGCGATCACCGTGTCCACGGTGCGCGTGCCGAACACGCCGACCGCCTGATCGCGTCCGACGCCGAGTTCGGCGATTCGCCCGGCCAGCGCTGCGGATCGATCGGCCAGTTCCCGATAGCTGAGGCTGCTCGTCCGGTCCCGCACGGCGATCGCGTCCGGCGTGCGCTCGGCCTGCGCCAGCACCAGCTCGTGCAGGCATCCGCCTGGATACGTGCGCTCGGCGCCGGTGATGCCTGCCTCGGTGTCGATGGGCAGCTTGCTCGGGCGCAGGTCGGACCGGCGCACCATGGCCACGAACACCTCGGCCAGATGCGGCAGCATCCGCTCCACGATCTCGCCGTCGATGCGCCGCTCGTCGTAGTAGAAGCGCAGCTCCAGGCGTTGCCTGCCGGGTTGCACCACGGCGATCAGCGGGTAGTCCATCCGCTCCTTGGTGTGCTGCACCTGGAAGTCCACCTCGTCGCGGGTGCCGCGCAACTGGTTCACCTCGGCCAGGTTCTGCACGATCAGGATGCTGGCGAACAGCTCCTGCCCCGCGCTCACCCCGGCCCACTCCCGGATGGTCGGCAGGGGAACGTGCTCGTACCCGCGCAGTTCATCCAAATAGGACTGAAGCTCGAGGACGAACTCGGCGGTCGGCAGGTCCGATCCGGTCCGGACCTGGAACGGCAGCGTGTTGAGGAACATGCCGACCATCCGTCCGACCTTCGGCACCTTGGCCGTTCGCCTGCCGGACGTGATCGAACCGTAGGTGACGTTCGCGGTGCCGGCATAACGGCTGAGCAGAATGGCATACGCGGCGTTGGCCAGCGTGTCCATCCTGACTTTCCGTACCCGGCAGAATTCCTCGATCTCCGCGACCTGTTCGGTGGGCAGGGCGTAGGTGCTGCTCACCCGGATCGGGTCGATGTCCTCGCCGGTGACCACGGTCGGCGTCGGCACCCGGGGAAACGACGGTCCGGTATGACCCGCGAGCGCCGCGCGCCACACCCGCTTCGCGTCCTCGCCGGGTTCGTAGTCGCGCAGCCAGGCAACGAAATCCGACCAGCGTCCGCGCGGTGGCAGCGTCACCGGCGTGCCCGCGATCTCCGCCTGGTAGACGGCGGTCACGTCGCTCCACACCGCGCGCCACGAACCCCACCCGTCGGAGAGCATGTTGTGCACGCTCCAGAACACCCGATACTCGCGCTCGGCCAGCCGGAAACAGGTGAACCGCAACATCGGCGCTGTGGTCACGTCCAACCCGACGCGCCGGTCGGCCACGACGAACGCGGCCATCTCCTCCTCGGCGTCCTCGGTGTTCAGCGAGCGCAGGTCCCGCACCGTGAACGGCAGCCGCACGTTGCGATGAATGGCCATTACCGGGTGCGGCAGATCCGCCCAGTGCACCGAGGCGCGCAGGATCTCGTGTCGCCCGAGCACCACGTCCCACGCGCGCCGGAACGCGTCGATGTCCAGCGGTCCGGTCAGTGTCGCGGTGAACTGGACGAGGTAGTACTGCGAGTTCTGCACGGAGTGGTAGAGCATCCCGCTCTGCATGTGCGTCAGCGGCAGCAGGTTCTCCACGTCGCCGGCCTCGGCCAGCAGCGCCTCGATCTCGCCCTTGCTGAGATCAACGAGTGGGTACGCCGTCTCGACCTGGTGATTCACCATCTCGTCCCCGCTTCCTAACCGCTTGGAAATCACGCTCGCGGCCATGATGCGACGGCGGCGTTGCGGGGTCATGGGGATCCATTACCCAGATTCTCGTCGCGGCGGCCTTGCGGGCGGACGCGGCTGAACCGATCTGGAACTTCTGGTTACGGGACGTGAGGAGGGTTGACCGGTTCGTTACTGTGCGGTCTGGACCATTTGCCCCCGCCCCGGGAGGGACACCGTGCCGTCCTTACGACACAACCGAATCGGCCGACCCAAGGCAATCGGGTCGGCGCTGGTGGTGCTCGCCGTCACCCTGCTCGGCGTGCTCGCCACCCCCGGCACCGCATCCGCCCAACCAACCACGTCCACCGACGCGTTCAACAGCCTCACCGTGGAAAGCCACCCCGACTGGATGGCAGGCCTCCCGGACCAGACGAGCCTGGGCGCACTGTCGATCCCGGGTACGCATGACACGCTGGCGATCCACGGCGGGCTGGCGCCGTGGGCGTACGAGGCCCAGGAGGACCACGGCGACGGCGCGGCCACCCTGGACGCGCAGCTCGACGCGGGCATTCGCGCCATCGACATCCGGGTGCGGGCGGTCAACAACGGCACCGCGTTCGCCATCCACCACACGGACGTCTACCAGAACGCCAACTTCGACGACGTACTCACCCACGCCAGCAGCTTCCTCGCCGCCCACCCCGGCGAAACGATCCTGATGGACCTGCACGGCGAGTGCGACGGGGACAGCACCGAAGGCGGCAGCGGCACGTCGTCCATCGGCCACTGCGCTGACGATCCCGGCAACCTCACGGCCGCGCAGCGGATCGCCGTGTTCCAGAGTTACCTGCCGCGTTACCCGGGCCTGTTCTACGCGCCCACGGTGACCGGTGCCAGCACCGCGGACATGCCCACCCTCGGCCACATTCGCGGCCACATCGTGCTGACCTCCTTCACCGGTCCGCTCGGTGAGGTCTACTCCGGTTACGGCCTGACCCAGACCACGACCGGGAACTGGAGCCAGTACGTGGAGAACGACTGGACCCAGTGCGATCTGAACACGAAATGGAACGAGGCGCAGGCGAACGTCGCCAAGGCCAGCGCGGATTCCTCCGGCGCGCTGTACACGACCTACACCTCGGCCAACTGCACGCCCTTCGGTGCGGGCCCTGCCGACATGGCGGGCGGCTACGGCGGTGGCACCGGCGAGAACCAGCTGGCGATGAACTATCTCAACGCGGGCGGCCTGACCCACACAGGCAAGATCCTGATGGACTACCCCGGCCACTCGCTGATCGACGCGATCCTGCGGTACGAGCCGTGACCGCGACCGGCCGGGACCGGCATCATCGGTGGATGCCGATCCCGGCCGGTGTGCCGGCTCACCAGCGGCCGGTGTCGCTTGTGGACATGTCAGCCGCGCCCGCCGAGGTAGTTGGTCTCGTAATCGTGGACGCTCGCGCA
>DASYBO010000684.1:0-9526 GCA_036500685.1 Pseudonocardiaceae bacterium
CGGTGCGCGATGACGAAACTCGTCCTGCCGTGCCGCAACGCGTTCATCGCACGCTGGATCAGCACCTCGGTGCGGGTGTCCACCGAGGAGGTCGCCTCGTCCAGGATGAGGATCGCCGGCTCGGTCAGGAACGCGCGCGCCACCGTGACGAGCTGCTTCTCGCCCGCGCTGACGCTCGCGCCCTCCTCGTCGATGACCGTGTCGTAGCCGTCCGGCAGGGTGCGCACGAACCGGTCGACGTAGGTCGCCCTGGCCGCCGCGACGATCTTGTCCATCGGCGCGTCGGCGACACCGTAGGCGATGTTCTCGGCGATCGTTCCGCCGAACAGCCACGCGTCCTGCAACACCATGCCGGTCCTGGCCCGCAGGTCCTCGCGGGTCATGGTGGCGATGTCCACACCGTCCACGGTGATCGAACCGCCGCTGATCTCGTAGAACCGCATCAGCAGGTTGACCAGGGTGGTCTTGCCCGCGCCGGTCGGACCGACGATGGCAACCGTCTGACCCGGATTGACGCACAGCGACAGGTCCTCGATCAGGGGCGTGTCCGGCTCGTAGCGGAAGGACACGTTGTGGAACTCGACCTTGCCGCGCATCGCTTCCGGCCGCACCGGGTCGGCCGGATCCGGCTCCTGCTCGTCCGCGTCCAGCAGCGCGAACACCCGCTCGGCCGACGCCACCCCGGACTGCAACAGGTTGGCCATGCTGGCCACCTGGGTGATCGGCTGGCTGAACGTCCGCGAGTACTGGATGAACGCCTGGATGTCACCGAGCGAGAGCGAACCGCTGGCCACCCGCAGGGCGCCGACGACGGCCACCAGCACGTAGTTCAGGTTGCCGATGAACATCATCGCGGGCTGGATCGTCCCGGAGATGAACTGCGCCCGGAAACTGGCCTGGTAGAGGGTTTCGTTGTGCTCGGCGAAGATCTCCTCGGCCTCCTTGCGGCGGCCGAACACCTTCACCAGCGAATGCCCGGTGTACATCTCCTCGATGTGCCCGTTGAGCCTGCCGGTGGTGCCCCACTGCTTGACGAACTGCGGCTGCGCCTTCTTGCCGATCCGCACCGAGACGAAGATGGAGACCGGCACGGTGACCAGCGCGATCACCGCCAGCACCGGCGAGATGATGAACATCAGCACCAAAACGCCGACGATGGTCAGCAACGAGGTGATCAACTGGCTCAGCGACTGCTGCAACGACTGGGACAGGTTGTCGATGTCGTTGGTGACCCTGGAAAGGATCTCGCCCTGCGGCTGCTTGTCGAAGTAGCGCAGCGGCAGCCGGGCGAACTTCTCCTCGACCGCGCGGCGCAGGTCGAACACGACCTGCTGCACCACGGTCGTGGTCAGCCTGGCCTGAAACAGCATGAACACCGACGAGAACAGGTACAGCAGCGCGACGACCAGCAGCACCAGGCCGACCTGGCCGAAGTCGATGCCGTGCCCCGGGTTGAGGGCCATCGAGTTGTACAGGTCGGCTTGCAGATTGCTGCCCTGCGCGCGCAGCTGCGCGACGATGTCGGCCTTGGTCACGTTGGCCGGGATCTTGCTGCTGACGAACCCGGCGAAGATCAGGTCGGTCGCCTGGCCGAGCACCTTCGGCCCGACCACGTTCAGCGCGACGCCGATGATGCCGAGCGCGAGGATGCCGTACAGCTGGATCCGACGTGGCCGGAGCAGCCTGAGCAGCCGCTTGGACGAGCCCTTGAAGTCCAGCGCCTTCTCGGCCGGCATGCCGGCCATGAAGGCGCCGGGACCTCTGCGTGCCTCCGGCGATGGCCCTGGTCCGCGTTTGGGCGTGGCCCGCTCGCCCGCGCCCGCCTGCACGGCTTGGCCGGTCCCGGCCTCGGTGGCCGGTGCGGCTCCGCTCGTTGTGCCGCCTGGGGTGGTCACGCCGCCTCCTGCTCGGTGAGCTGGGAGAGCACGATCTCCCGATAGGTTTCGTTGGAGCCCATGAGTTCGCTGTGTGTGCCCGAGCCGACCAGCCGGCCCGCGTCGAGCACCAGGATCCGGTCGGCGTTGCGGATGGTGCTCACCCGCTGCGCCACGATCACGACGGTCGCGTTCCTGGTCTCCTTGGCCAGCGCGCTGCGCAGTCGCGCGTCGGTCGCGTAGTCCAATGCGGAGAACGAGTCGTCGAACAGGAAGATCTCGGGCTTGTGCACCAGCATCCTGGCGATGGCCAGCCGCTGCCGCTGTCCACCCGAGACGTTGGTGCCGCCCTGGGCGATCTTGGCGTCGAGTCCTTCCGGCATGGCCGCGACGAAGTCACGCGCCTGCGCGGTCTCCAGCGCGTGCCACAGGTCCTCCTCGGTCGCGTCCGGGTTGCCATAGCGCAGGTTGCTGGCCACCGTGCCGGAGAACAGGTACGGCTTCTGCGGCACGAAACCGACCACTCGGGACAGTTCGTCCACGTCGATGTCGCGCACGTCGACCCCGTCGACGAACACGGTGCCGCCGGTCGCGTCGAACAACCGGGGGATCAGGTTGAGCAGCGTCGTCTTGCCGGCACCGGTACTGCCGATGACCGCGGTGATCTCACCGGGCCGGGCCCGCAGGTTGATGTCGCAGAGCACCGGGGTCTCCGCGCCGGGGTAGTGGAACGCGACGTCGCGCAGTTCCAGTTCGCCCCGGCTGGCGCCGATCCGCGTCGGCTTCGACGAGGGCACCACGCTCGAATCGGTGTCCAACACCTCCTGGATGCGTTCCGCGCACACCTCGGCCCGTGGCACCAGGACGAACATGAACGTCGCCATCATGATCGCCATCAGGATCTGCAACAGGTAGGCGAGGAACGCGGTCAGCGCGCCGACCTGCATGGACCCGCTGGCGATGCGGTGCCCACCGAACCACAGCACCGCGACGCTGGAGAGGTTCACGATCAGCATCACGACCGGGAACATCAGCGCCATCAGCCTGCCAACCGCCAGCGACACGTCGAACAGTTCGCGGTTGGCGTCGTTGAAGCGGTCCCGCTCCGCGCTGTCCCTGACGAACGCGCGGATGACCCGGATACCGGTGATCTGCTCGCGCAGCACCCGGTTGATCCGGTCGATGCGCTCCTGCACCAGCCGGAAGATCGGCCGCATCTTCATGATGATCAGCGCGACCGAGATGCCCAGCACCGGCACGATGATCAGCAGCAGCGAGGACAGCGGCACGTCCTGGTTCAACGCCATCAGCACGCCGCCGACGCACATGATCGGCGCGGACACCATCAGCGTGAAGGTGAGCAGGCACAGCATCTGCACCTGCTGCACGTCGTTGGTGGTCCGGGTGATCAGCGACGGGGTGCCGAAGTGGCCGACCTCGCGGGCGGAGAAGTCCTGCACCCGGTGGAAGACGCCGGCCCTGATATCGCGACCGAGTGCCATCGCGGTCCGCGCGCCGAAATAGACCGCACCGATCGAACATACGATCTGCAGCAGCGAGACGGCGAGCATCACGCCACCGATGCGCATGATGTAACCGGTGTTCCCGGTCACCACCCCGTTGTCGATGATGTCCGCGTTGAGTGTGGGCAGATACAGCCCGGCCAGCGTCTGCACCAGCTGCAGAAAGACGATCAGGCCGACCGCCTGTCGGTACGGGTGCAGGTAGCTGCGCACCAGTTTGATCAACACGCGTGGTCCCCCAGGAGTGGTGGAAGGTATTCGGCCGCACCGGCGGCCGGGGCCGAAAATAGCGCGTTCGCCGCGCGGACGATATTCATTTATTGGTCAATCATCGTGGTTGCGGTCGGATTTGTGGCTGCCGTTCGCGGCCAGCGAAGGAAGGCCTGCGGATAGTTCGGCGATTGCCGCACGAACATTCTCGCCCATGGTGGATTCGCGGTCGTAGTTGAGCCAGCGAAACATGGCGACGCGGATCGCGCTGCCGATCGAGCCGGCCAGCAGCATCGGGCCGAGGTCGCGTTCGACGTCGGTTCCGGTCCGCTGCGCCACCGCGAGGCTGAGCTTGCGTTCCACCTCGCCGTGCGCCTTGAGGAATTCGCCACGCAGGCTGGAGTTCGTGATCAGCAACCGGAATCGTTCGACGAACTCGCGGGTGGGTTCGCCCATCTCGGTGTAGTGGTCGACGACCGCGTTGGTGACGGCTGTCCAGATCGGCTCATCGGCGGGTCGTTTGAGCAGGAGTTCGCCGATGCGGGCGTTGCGCCGGACGGTGATGGCGCAGATCGCCTCCTCCTTGCTGGAGAAGTAGTTGTTGAACGTGCGTGCTGAGACACCGACCTCGGCGGCGATGTCCTCGACCCGGACGTTCTCCAGGCCCTTGTCCATGGCGAGTCTGATCGCGGCCGTGCTCAGCGCGTCCCGCGCGGCCATGCGCTTGCGTTCCCGCAGCGTGAGGCCCTCATGCTCGTCAAGGGCCGAACCGGTCGCGTCCGTCGTCACGCGGGGAGCCTAGCGAAAAGTTTGCGTGGTCCGCAACTTTGTACGCGGCGGGCAAAAAGTTGCGGTACTCGCCGGTTCAATTACCGATCGTGGCCATCCACTCGGCCTCGCCGTCCCGCACCCGGTCGGTCAGCCGCAGTCCCACCGCCCGTGCCACCCGCGCTGACGCGATGTTCTCCGGGTGCACGTGCGCGAGCACTGTGCGCACCCCCTCCTGGCGCAACCAGTCGAGCAGGCCGCGCGCCGCCTCGGTCGCAATGCCCCGCCCCTGCCAGTCGGTGCCGACCACCCAGGCGACCTCGGCCCGGTCACCCTCGATGGTCGCCTGCACCGTCCCGACCAGACGGTCCGCGCTCCCCAGTCGAATGGCCCAGTTGACCCACCGCACCTTGGGATCCGGCGATCCGGCCGTCCAGCGCGCATAGCGGGCTCGTAGTTCGTCGGCCGTTTCCGGTCGGCCGCCGATGAACGTGTGCAGCACCGGATCGTCGAGCACGCCGGCGAGTTCGTCGGCGTGCTCGACATCCAGCGGCCGCAAGGTCAGCCGCGCGGTGGTGATCTGGCTCAGTTCTGAGTCACCCAATCGACGAGTTCGACGCTGACGCCGTTCGGATCCTTCACCTGGAACAGTCGCTCGCCCCACTCCTCGGTGTGCAACGGCAGGGTGATTGTCACCCCTTCCCGCTCCAGTCGCGCGAGTTCCCCTTCGAGATCGTCGACAACGAACGCGACGGTGACGCCGTCCGCGTGCCGGTCCCGGTCCGCTGCCGGCATGACCTCCAGTCCGGTCCGCAGCAGCACGATGCCAATGGCAGCGTCGTCCCGCCCGATCGAGGCGAAACCGTCCGCGCTCATCAGCACCCGGTAGCCGAAGTGCTCGGTGAAGAACCCGACCGACGCGTCGACGTCCGCCACCATCAACGCGACCGCACTCTCTGTGACCTGCATGAACCCTCCCCAAAACAATCTCCGTACAACGTACATAGTACAATGTACAGGGCATGGCAGAATGTGGCAATGCCCGTGAAGCCCCCCGGCCACAACCGCAGCGGTGCCGGCGACCCCGCCCGCACCCTCGAACTGCTCTGGCGCGAGCCCGGCCACGGCCGATCCGGACACGGCCCTCGCCAGCGGCACAGCATCGACGAGGTGGTGGACGCGGCCATCGCCATCGCCGACGAGGGCGGCATCGACACGGTGACCATGCGCGCGGTCGCGGCCCGACTCGGCATCGCGCCGATGTCGATCTACACCTACGTGCCGGGCAAGGCCGAACTGCTCGACCTGATGCTCGACCGCCTCTACCTGGCCATGTCCCGTCCGCCCTTGGCCGGGCGGCCCTGGCGGGATCGGCTCACCTCGGTCGCCGACAACAACCGCGCGCTGTTCCGGGCCCACCCCTGGCTGGCCACGGTCGCCACCGTCCGGCCAACCCTCGGTCCTGGCACCATGGCCAAGTACGAACACGAGCTGTCCGCGTTCACCGACCTCGGCCTCGACGACGTCACCATCGACGACGCCCTCACCTACCTGCTGACGTTCGTCCAGGCCGCCGCCCGCGCCGCGAACGAGGCGGCAGGCCAGGCCATCGACAGTGCCATGACCGACGAGCAGTGGTGGGCCGCGAACGAACCCCTGCTGACCCGCGTCCTCGACCCGACCGCGTACCCGCTCGCCGCGCGCATCGGCACGGCATCCGCGCAGGCCAACGGCGGTGCCTACGTGCCAGATCACGCCTACGCGTTCGGCCTGGCCCGCACCCTGGACGCCCTGGCCGCGCTCATCGAACGATGACCCGCGAACGCATCACGCCCACACCCTGTAACGGCTATCCGCGCTATACCCGTTACAACGGCGACGTGAGTGTGTTGAACGCCCTCGGTCGGTCGCCATCGGCGAGGAGGAACTCCTTGATCCGCATGGCGCAGTCGCGCGGATGGTCGGTCTCGGTGTCGCATTCCAGGTCGTAGTCGCCGTGCGTGTGCACGCGGTGGAACTGGCGGGCGGCAAGGCCGGTCTCGCGGTCGTCGCGCAGCCGTTCCCGGCGGTTGAGCTCGGGCAGCGCGCAGTGCACGCCGACGAACACCACATCGTGCCCGCGCCATTGTTCGACGCAGTCGGCGAACCAGTGCGGCCGATCCAGCGCATGGTCGACGACGATGTCGTTGCCGGCCGCCGCCATGCCCGCGACCGCGCGGTGGAAGCCGAGCACGGTGCGCTCGTCGAGGGGTTCGGTCGGCTCTGCCGCGCGCATGGCGTGAAAGGTATCGATGGAGAGATGGAAGTACGGCCTGCCGAGCACCAGCAGCAGTTGCCTGGCGATGCTGGTCTTCCCCGAACTCGATGCCCCGTTGAGGAACACGATCTGTGCGGCCTGATCCACGCCGCGCATCGTAGAGTCACCCGGCGGGATGACCGGATGAGGGGAGCGGGTGGCATGACCGGGTCGCGGTATGCGCGGGTGGTGCTGAAGATCAGCGGGGAGGCCCTGGCCGGCGAACGCGACTCGGGTGTCGACCCGGCCAGCCTCGCGCACGTGGCGCGGGAGATTCTGGCCGTGCACGAACTCGGGGTGCAGGTCGCCGTGGTGATCGGCGGCGGTAACTACTTCCGGGGGCGGATGGCCGACGGTTGGGGGATCGGCCGGGCCGAGGCCGACAACATCGGCATGCTGGCCACGGTGATGAACGCGCTGATGATGCGCGGCGTGCTCACCGGATCGGCGGCCGGCGACACCTCGCTCGACGTGCGGGTGATGACCGCGGTGCCGATGAACAGCGTTGCCGAGCCGTTCATCCGGCTGCGCGCCATCCGTCATCTCGAGCACGGCTCGGTGGTGCTGCTCGCCGGCGGCATCGGCCAGCCCTACGTGACCACCGACTATCCAGCCGTGCAGCGCGCGCTCGAACTCGGCGCGGACACCCTGCTGGTCGCCAAGCGTGGCGTCGACGGTGTGTATGACGAGGACCCGAACAAGAACCCCAACGCCCGCCGCTACACCGAACTGACCTATGCCGAGGCGCTGGCCAAGAACATCAAGGTCATGGACACGTCGGCTTTTGTCCTTGCCAACGAACAGAATCTGCTGATCCACCTGTTCGACGTCGCCGCGACCGGCGCGATGCGCGCGTTGTGCGAGGGCGCGGAGATCGGCACCCGGATCGTCGCGGGCTGACCTCGATGTGCAACCCAGGGGTTGCACGAATCGCGATTGAGGTGCAACCTGTGGGTAGCACTTCAACGCGACAGTGGAGGTAAATCATGGCGACTCAGGACAAGATCGAGCGCGAGGTCCACATCAACGCCGGCATCGGCCGGGTGTGGGACCTGGTCAGCCAGCCGGGCTGGTGGGTGGGCGAGGGTGCCGACGATGGCGCCACGTTCGTCGACGAGGGCGAGTATCACGTGGTGACGCACCCGAAGCACGGGCGATTTCCGATCAAGGTGGAGGTCTCGCAACCCAAGAACTACCTCGCCTACCGCTGGGCGAGCGCGTTCGCGGGGGAAGATCCCACCGAGGGGCGTGGCACGCTGGTCGAGTTCTGGCTGTCCGAACGCGACGGTGGCACCCAGGTTCGCGTCGCAGAAAGCGGGTTCGCCGCATTGGCCACCTCGGACGAGGCTCGGCAGCGCGAGTTCGAGGGCAACACCGAGGGCTGGCGCTACGAGTTGGACCTCCTGGACAAGCGTGCCGTACAAGCATCCGCATGACCGATCAGGCCGAGATCAGCGCGGTGCTGGTCGCGCTGGCCGACCAGACCCGGCGGCAGCTGCTCGACGTGCTCGTCGCCGAGGGTACGGCGAGCGCGACCACGCTGGCCGGTCAGTTGCCGGTGTCGCGGCAGGCGGTGGTCAAGCACCTCAACGTGTTGACCGAGGCCGGTCTGGTCGAATCGGGCCGGGCCGGGCGCGAGGTGCTGTACCGGGTTCAGTCCGGTCGGCTGGACGCGTCCGCGCGCTGGCTGGCGGAGCTGGCCGCGACCTGGGACCGGCGTCTCGACTCGCTCAAGCGCCTTGCCGAAGCGGCCGAGGACTGACCGGATCGTTCCGGTACCGGGCCTGATGGTGTCTGGCTCCCGGCCAGGTTCGGCGGCCAGACTTGGTTCATGACCAAGGCACTGATCGTGATCGACGTGCAGGAATCGTTCCGGCAACGCCCGAACTGGGCCGAGATCTCCGACCCGGACATCGCCGACAAGGTGGGCAGCCTGGTCCAGGCCGCGCGTGCGGCGGGGGACTCGGTGATCTGGGTGCTGCACACCGAACCGGGCTCGGACACCGTGTTCGACCCGGCCAGCGGCCACGTCCGGTTGATCGACGGGCTCAAGCCGGAACCCGGCGAGCCGACCCTGCACAAGACCTCGCACAACGCGTTCACCACGACGAACCTCGCGCAGCTGCTGACCGCCGCTGGCATCCGCGAACTGATCGTGTGCGGCATCCGTACCGAACAGTGCTGCGAGACCACCGCGCGGGTCGGCTCCGACCTCGGCTACGACGTCACGTTCGTCATCGACGCGACGGCAACTCAGCCGATCACGCACCCGGTGACCGGCAAGGTGCTTGGCGTCGACGAGGTCAAGGAGCGCACCGAGTTCGCGCTCGCCGGTCGCTTCGCCACTATCGCCACCGTTGCCGAGCTGACCGGGCTATCCTGACCAGATCGTGACCAGAGTCGTCTTCCTGCTTGTGCAGGGACTGCACCTGCTCGACCTCGCCGGGCCGGCGCAGGTCTTCGCAGGCGCGGCCGATCTCGGGTACGACTATCGGATCAGCTACGTCGGCGAGCACGCGACCATCCGCACCGCGCAGGGCCTGACGGTCAACGCCGAGCCGAGCCTGCCCACGTTGACCGACGCCGACCTGATCGTGGTCCCCGGCTGGCGGGCGCAGCCGGGCCTTGGCGACACCGGCCCGCTCACGCCGGAGACGCTGGCCTGGCTGCGCGCGCACCACGCGGCGGGCGGGACGGTGAGCAGTGTGTGTGCGGGCACGGACGCGCTCGGCCGCGCGGGGCTGCTGGACGGGCGGCGCTGCACAACACATCACGACCTCCAGGACGAACTGGCCCGCCGCTATCCCAAGGCGAACGTGGTGCGCGACGTTCTGTACGTTGTGGACGGTCGGGTG
>DASYBO010000685.1:0-3489 GCA_036500685.1 Pseudonocardiaceae bacterium
CGCAGCGCCACCACCCGCGCGCCGTCGTCGAGGCTCAGCGCGGCCGCCACGCACGCCGCCGCGATCTCACCCTGGGAGTGGCCGACGACCGCGTCGGGCCGTACACCCACCGATGCCCACACCGCGGCCAGGCCGACCATCACCGCGAAACAGGCCGGCTGCAACACATCGACGCGTTCCATCAACGCCGCGTCGGTGTCGCCACGCAGCACGTCCACAAGAGACCAGTCGGTCCACGGCTCCAGCGCGGCGGCACATTCGGCGATCCGATCGGCGAACACCGGCGAGGAATCCAGCAACTCCCGACCCATGCCGAACCACTGCGTTCCCTGGCCAGGGAACACCCACACCAGCTTGCCAGGCACGTCCGCACTGCCGGTCACCGCGAGCGCACCCAACCCGGCCCGTGCTTCCTCGGCCGAACCGGCCACCACCACGGCTCGCTCGCTGAGCACCGCGCGGCTCGACACCAAGGCGGCGGCCACGTTCGCCAGCGGGGCATTCTCCAGGAGCGTGGCCAGCCGAGCGGCTTGCCCGGCAAGGGAACCGGTGCTGCGGGCCGAGACCACCAGCGGCACCACGCCGTCGAAGGCCGGCTCGTCGGCAGGCTCCTCGGGTGCCTCTTCGATGATCACATGCGCGTTCGTCCCACTGACGCCGAACGAGGACACGCCGGCGCGGCGCGGATGACCATTGCGCGGCCAGTCCCGCGCTTCGGTCACCAACTCCACGGCGCCTGCGGACCAGTCCACTTCGGGAGTCGGCGCGGCCACGTGCAAGGTCGCCGGCAACACCTCGTGTCGCAACGCCTGCACCATCTTGATCACACCGGCAACGCCCGCCGCTGCCTGGGTATGTCCGACGTTCGACTTCAACGACCCCAGCCACAACGGCTTCCCGGGATCGCGATCCCGGCCATACGTCGCCAGCAACGCCTGCGCCTCGATCGGGTCACCGAGCGCCGTACCGGTTCCGTGCGCTTCGACCACATCCACGTCGGCGGACGAGAGACCAGCTGCGGCGAGTGCCCTGCGGATGACCTTCTGCTGAGCGAGACCATTCGGCGCGGTCAGGCCGTTCGACGCGCCGTCCTGGTTCACCGCGCTACCGCGCAGCACGGCCAGTACCCGGTGACCGCGCTCGCGCGCCACCGACAGCCGTTCCAGCACGAGAACACCGGCGCCCTCGGCCCAACCGGTCCCGTCGGCCGTCGAGGAGAAGGCTTTGCATCGGCCATCGGCGCTGAGCGCACGCTGCCGGGAGAACTCCACGAAGTTGCCCGGTGTGGCCATGACCGTCGCGCCGCCGGCCAGCGCCATCGAACATTCGCCCTGCCGCAACGCCTGCGCCGCAAGGTGCATCGCCACCAACGACGACGAGCACGCGGTGTCCACGGTCACCGAGGGTCCCTCGAAACCGAACACGTACGACACCCGACCGGACGCGACGCTCGACGCCGACCCGGTGGACGCGAAACCTTCCAGCTCCGGCGCGTCAACGCCCACGCCGTAGCCGTGACCAAACACGCCGGAGAACACGCCGACGCTGCTTCCCTTTACCGACAACGGGTTGACGCCCGCGTGCTCCAGCGCCTCCCACGAGGTCTCCAGCAGCAGCCGCTGCTGCGGGTCCATCGCCAGCGCCTCACGTGGCGAGATCCCGAAGAACTCCGCGTCGAAAAGTCCGGCATCGCGCAGGAATCCGCCCTGGTTGGTGTAGGAGGTACCGGGATGATCGGGGTCCGGGTCGAACAGGCGGTCCAGGTCCCAGCCTCGGTCGGTGGGGAACTCGGAGATGGCGTCGACTCCGTCGGCCACCAGGGTCCAGAGGTCGTCCGGTCCGGCCACGCCACCGGGGAGCCGGCAGGCCATGCCGACGATCGCGATCGGCTCGTCGGGGTCGGCGTTCATAGCCGGCTCGCTGACGGGCGCGGCGACACCGAGGATCTCGGCCCTCAGGCGCGCTGCCAGGGCCGCCGGGGTGGGGTGATCGAAGACGGCGCTGGTGGGCAGCCACAATCCAGTGCTCGCGGTCAGTCGGTTGCGCAGTTCGACGATGGCCGTCGAGGTGAAGCCGAGGTCGCGGAAGGCGCGGTCGGCCTGGACCGGCTGACCAAGGACGGCTGCGGCGTCCGTCTTGACCAGTTCTTCCAGCAGTGCCAGCTGCGCGCCTTCATCTACTTCGGACAGTCGGTCGCGCAGGGCCGCGACGACGGCGTCATCGGGCTCGGCAGCGGCCTCGCGGTGCTCGTTGGCCGTGTAGAGGAGCTTGCTCGGCTGGTCGGCGAGGAGTCGTCGCTGGATCTTGCCCGACGCGGTCCTCGGAATGCTGGCGACCTCGCGGACCTGTTCGGGCACCTTGTAGGCGGAGAGTTGCTCGCGGCACCGGGCCAGCAGAGTCTGGAGGTCGAACCCGGCGGGGCCGGGGACCACGTACGCGACCGGGACCTCGCCAAGCGTGTCGTGCGGTGTGCCGGCCACGGCGGCGTCGGCGACACCGGGAGTGGTGCGCAGCACCGCCTCGACCTCAGCGGGGTGGATGTTCTCGCCGCCGCGAATGACCAGGTCCTTGATCCGGCCGCAGATGGTGAAGTAGCCTGCCTCGTCGCACCGAGCCAGGTCGCCGGTGCGGAACCAGCCATCCCGCATGGCGGCGGCCGTCGCCTCGGGGCTGTTGTGGTAGCCGAGCATGACGTTCGGCCCGCTGACCCACACCTCCCCTTCCTCACCAACGGGAACGTCGACCCCGGTGCCGGGGTCGACGATGCGTACGCCCACACCCGGTACGGGTAGGCCGCAGGAACCGTCGACTCTGGCGCCGTCGGGCCGGTTCATGGTGATGGCCCCGCAGGTCTCGGTGCTGCCGTAGGCGTCGATCAGCGGGACGCCGAACAAAGTTTCGAACTCGCTGCGTAGCTCGGATCCGAGGACGGCACCCCCGGCAAGGGCGATTCGCAGGCTTGGCACGGACAATCCGTTCTGCCGGGCTGCCGTCACCAGGTGGTGGTACGTGGTGGGCACGCCGGCCAGAAAGGTCGGCTCGTCCTCGCGCAGTGCCTTGACCAGGTCCTGCACGGAGGTGCCATCCATGATCCTGGCCGTGGCGCCGACCACTGTTACCGACAGCACACACGCGATGTGCGAGAGGCTGTGGAACAGCGGAAGCGGCCAGAGCACACGGTCCTCGTCGGTGAGGCCCGGAATCGGGACGTAGCAAGAGGCGACCGACCAGAGGCAGTTGCGCTGCGTCGACAACACGCCCTTGGGAGTGCCGAGGGTGCCGGACGTGTAGAACATCCAGCACACGTCGTCGAGGCCGAGATCGTCGCGTGCCGGCTGGACCGGTTCGCGGAGGGCGAGCTCGTCGTAGGAGTGTGCTCCGGCCGGGACGTCGCCGGTCGCCAGCACGGTGAAGTGCTGGAAACGGTCGGCGGTCGCGGCCTCGGTGATGACCACAGTGGCACCGCTGTCGGCCAGCAGGTAGGCCAAC
>DASYBO010000686.1:0-6293 GCA_036500685.1 Pseudonocardiaceae bacterium
AATGTCGGATGCCCTGCGGGCGGAGACCGTTACGATCACCGGCCACAACGACGATGAGATCGAGGCGTACCTCGCCCGCCCCCTTGACGCGGCACCGTTCGGTGGCGTCGTGGTGATCCACCACATGCCCGGCTACGACGCCGCCACCAAGGAAATGGTCCGCACCTTCGCCGCGCACGGATACGCGGCGGTGTGCCCCAACCTGTACTCCCGCCAAGCCCCCGGCGCCGCCCCTGACGACGCGGCCGCCGCCGTGCGCGCCCTCGGCGGCGTCGAAGACGATCAGGTGGTCGGCGACGTCGACGGCGCCGCCAAGTACCTGCGCGCGCTGGAGGGCGCGAACGGCAAGATCGGCGTGATCGGCCACTGCTCGGGCGGCCGGCAGACCTTCCTGGCCGCGGTCAGTTTGCAGCTCGACGCCGCCGTCGACTGTTACGGCGCGGCCGTGGTGACCCCGCCGCCCGCCGAGTTCAAGGTGAAGATGAGCCCGCTCATCGACCGCTCCTCGGACCTGTCCTGCCCGCTGCTCGGCCTGTTCGGCGCGGACGACCAGTTCCCGACGCAGGCGGACGTCAAGACCCTCGACGAGGAACTGACCAAGCTGGGCAAGGAGCACGAGTTCCACAGCTACGAAGGCGCGGGCCATGCGTTCTTCTCGGTCGACCGGCCCAGCTACCGGGTCGAGGCCGCAGTGGACGGTTGGCAGAAGATCTTCGCCTTCTACGGCAAGCACCTGGCGGCCTGAGCCATGTGCACCTACCTGACCGAGAAGATCGCGCTCAACGGAAGCGGCAAGGGCCAGCAGGGCTGGATCGGCCTGAGCCAGGGCACCGTTTACGTCGACCACGCGGTGCACGCGCAGTTCACGCACACCCTCAACATCGATTTCAGCAACCCCGACCTCGGCCCGTCGGCCCGGCTCGCGGTGGAGTTGACCGAGGAGTCGGCGCTCGCGCTGGCCGACGCCATCCACGCGGCGCTGGCCGCCGCGCCCGCCGGTCTCACTTCGGTGAACCAACCCTGAATTCCTGATGGCGGGCCGATCCTCGTCAGTCGGGGATCGGCCTGCCGAAGTAGCTCAGGATCACGGCGCGGTCATCGGCCGGCACGGTCCGGTTGCGCCGCTGGTGTCCGCAGCGGGCACAGCGCTGCACCACGAAGTACCGCTCCCGTTCCATCCCGGCCGCGACCGGCGCCATCACACCGCCGCAGTCGGCGGCGCGGTCGCCGGGGTTGACGTCGACATGCTTGGAGTGCAGGCAGTACGGACAGTGGTTGGTGTAGCCGTTGCCGCGCACGCGCCGACCACAGTGCTCGCAGTCGAAATCCTCGATCCGCCGGGTGAACCTGGCCTGGCCCTCGGTCATTCGCTCACCGCCTTGTGCTGCCTCGGTTCCTCCACGATGAACAACAACAGCGCCGCACCCAGCAGTCCCGCGCCGACCAGCGCCGCGCGGTTGCCCCAGGCCGTCGACGCGAACGCCCCGATCACCGCGCCGATCAGGAAAGCAAGGCAGACCACCGCGAAACTGCGCGCCTTGTCGCCCTCGCCCTCGGCCCGCAGCACCAGCGCGCGGTAGAGCGAGCGGGTCGTGGTCCGCATGTTCCCGGTCAGCGTGACCGTGTTGAACGGCCACTTCCGCAGCGTGTCGAACGTCGAGTTCTGCACAGCGGCCACATAGGACACCAGCAGCACCACGACGAACCCACCAACTCCGTCCGGCATGAACGACACCCCGAGCAGCACCACGATCTCGGCGATCAGCGCAGCCCGCATCGGCCGCCGCACCCAGGCGCTGACCCTCGGATGCGTCATGGTCTCCGCCGTGAACACGCCGAGCACGAACGCGAGCAGCGGCAGCAGTTGCCGCAGCACCCGCGCCCAGTCACCGTTGGCCGCGAAAATGGCCACCAGCACCACGTTGCCGGTCTGCGCGTTGGAGAACACCCCGCCGTGCGCGACGTAGGTGAACGCGTCGAGGAAGCCGCCGACCGCGCCGAGCAGCACCCCGAGCCGCACGGTACCGGCAGTGTTGGGCTGGTCCGTATCGGTCATCGGCGCAGTGTATGGCGGTTGCCCTAAGCGGGCGTCACGACCGGATACAGCGCGTCGATCAGCGGCGCCAGTTCTGGCATTTCGGCGGCCTCGTCCAGCGCCGCGCGCAGCGCGTCGTCGTGCGTCGGCCTGGCCTGCTCGAGCAGGGTCTTGCCGCTCGGGGTCAGCTCGGTGTAGATGCCGCGCCGGTCGTCCGCGCACAGGTAGCGGCTGATCAGCTCGCGGCCCTCCAGTCGGTTGATCAGCCGCGTCGTCGCGCTCGCGCTCAGGGCGGTGGCGCGGGCCAGTTGGTGTACGCGCATGTGGAAGCCGTCCTGCCGGTTCAGCGCGTCGAGCACCGTGAACTCGACGACCGACAGGTCGTGTTGCTTCTGCAGCGCGCGTTCCAGCGCGGTCTCGATCATGCCGTGCAGTGCGGTCAGCGTGCGCCAACCCCGCGCGCGGACCGCGATCGCGTCATCGCCGATACCCATGCCGACCCTCCTCGACACTCGAGCCCGAAGGATAGCAGCTGACGCATATAGCACGCGCGTGCAACTACTACAAACGTTCGCTTGGCAAAGCGGGAACCGGATGTTGAGATGGGCAACGGCTCAAGTTGGCCAGACAAGTTGCCCTGCCACCCCTGCTGTACCGATCCCTAGCGAGGAGCGAGCGTTCATGCCCGAGATGCGTCGCAACATCAGTCGTCGCACCTTTCTGGAAGCGTCCGCGGTCACCGCGGCAACCGCCGGTTTACTCGGCGCGGGATTCGCCCAAGCGGCCGCCGCGCCGCGTCGGTCCGGCAGCCTCGACGAGGTCGAGCACGTGGTGATCCTCATGCAGGAGAACCGATCCCTCGACCACTACTACGGCACCATGAAGGGCGTGCGCGGTTTCGGCGACCGCGCCGCGTTCACCCTGGCCAACGGCAACGACGTCCTGCACCAACCCGACCTCGGCCGGCTCGACGGCGGCTACCTGCTGCCCTTCCACGTCGACACCACCAAATACGACGGCCAGGACCTCGGCGACCTCCCGCACGACTGGGACACCACGCACCTGGCCTGGAACGGCGGCGCCTACAACAACTGGCCGCTGGCCAAGTCCGGCATGAGCATGGGCTACTTCACCGAGGCAGACGTCCCGTTCCACCACGCGCTCGCGCAGTCCTTCACCATCTGCGACCAGTACTTCTGCTCGATCCAGGGCCCGACCACCCCCAACCGGCTCTACCACTGGACCGGCACCATCGACCCGGCAGGCGCGGCGGGCGGCCCGGCCACCTGGAACCCCGGCGACTATCAGCCGGTCTACCACTGGACCACCTACCCGGAACGCTTGCAGGCGGCCGGAATCTCCTGGCAGGTCTACGCCAACAACGAAGTCGGCGACGACACCACCAACCACCCCTACGTCGGCGACTACGGCGACAACCCGCTGTGGCTGTTCCAGGCCTACCACGACGCGCTCGCCTCCACCGATCCCGTCGTGCGCCAGTTGGCCGACCGCGCCAGCCTGCGCACGCAGTGGCTGCCCGATGTGGGCCAGGGCCGCGACGTCGACCACGTGATCGCCCAGTTCGCCGCCGACTGCACGGCCGGCACCCTGCCCTCGGTTTCCTGGGTCGTCGCGCCCTACGCCTACTGCGAACACCCGGCCGCGCGCCCTGTCGACGGCGAGGTCTACGTGCAGGCCGTGCTGAACGCGTTGTGGGGCAACCCGAAGCTGGCCGAGAACACCGTTGTGCTGATCAACTACGACGAGAACGACGGCTTCTACGACCACGTCGTGCCGCCCGTCCCGCCCGCCGGCACCGCCGATGAGTTCCTGCCGGCCAGCCAACCGCTCGCCGACGGCCTGCCGCCCGCGTTCGGCCCGCTCGTCCCGATCGGCCTCGGCCCGCGCGTGCCGATGACGGTGATCTCGCCATGGAGCCGGGGCGGCTGGGTCAACTCGCAGGTCTTCGACCACACCTCGGTACTGCGCTTCCTCGAAACGTGGACCGGCGTCAAGGAACCGAACATCTCGGCCTGGCGCCGCGCCATCTGCGGCGACCTGACCAGCTGCTTCGACTTCACCGGCAAGAACACCTCGATCCCGGTCCTGCCGGACACCGCGGCGTTGCAAGCGCAGGCCGACGCCACCCAGTCAAAGTTGCCCAAGCCGAGCACACCCGCCTCGGGCGCGCAGGCCGTTCCGGTGCAGGACGCCGGCAGCGTCCCGGCCCGCCCCCTGCCCTACCAGGCCAACGCCAACGTCACCGTCGGCGGCGCCCTCACCGTCACGATGTCCAACGCCGGCACCGCGACCGTGCCGCTCGCGCTCTATGCGCATCACCTGCTCAGCACCGATTCGACCCCGTTCGACATCGCCCCCGGCGCCACCACGTCCACCAGCGTCGCGCTCGACCTGATCACCAGCGCCTACAACGTGTACCTGCACGGCCCCAACGGTTTCCTGCGCCACGCGGCCGGCACTCCGAACCAGATCGAGGCCGCCCTCACCATCACGGCGACCCCGTCGCTGGTACTGGATGTCGCCAACGCGTCGACCCAGATCCGCGTGGTGCTGATCAGCGAACTCGACGGCACAACGCGCACGCTCACGCTGGCGCCGCACACCAACCAGAGCGTCGCGTTCGCCGTCGACAACGGCTGGTACGACCTGTCGGTCACCGTCGACGGCTACCCGAACTACCTGCGCCGCTTCGCGGGCCACCTGGAGAACGGCAAACCCAGCGTCACCGGCTGAGATGTCGATAGCGCCGGTGCGCGAGCCGGTTACACTGGGCCCGTGCATCGGCGCTTTCCCATCACCCCTCCCCCCGCGCGCTGAGCGGGGTGGACTTCGCCAGCTGCCGACCATGAGCGTCGGCCGCTGAGTTACGCACACCTTCCGGTTCGCCCCGCTTCCGCGACCTTTCCCAACCCCTCTCGTCGCAGGAGCGCGAACTCTCATGCCCACTGGTTCTTCTGTGCTGCCGGCTGCCCGCCGGTCGAGCACCGGTTTGTCCTTCCTCGTCGTCGCTGGCCTGCTCTGGGGCACCGGCGGCTTCTCCGGCACCCTGCTCGGCCACGTCACCGGGCTCTCCCCACTGGCCATCGCCGCCTACCGGCTCGCCGTCGGCGGCGGGCTGATCGCCGTCGCACTGATCGCCACCGGGCGACGCCTGCCGCGCGGGCGCGCCGCCTACCGTCGGGTCGGCATCGTCGGCGTGCTCGCCGCCGTCTACCAGGCCGCGTACTTCGCCGCGGTCACCCTCACCTCGGTCAGCGTGGCCACCCTCATCACCATCGGCAGTGCGCCGGTCATCGTGCTGGCCGTCGAGACCGTCACCGGCAGGCGCAGGCTCGACCGGGCGGTCGGCCTCACCCTGGTGCTCGCCCTGAGCGGGCTCGGCCTGTTGGTCGGCCTGCCCACCGGCGCGTTCGGTACCGCGGCGCTGCTCGGCGGGGCCTGCCTCGCGCTGCTGTCCGCGACCTGCTTCGGCACCATGACGCTGACCTGCGCCGCACCCGTCGCCGGCCTCGACGAGTTGACCACGACCGGGGTCGGCTTCAGCATCGGCGGCGCACTGCTGCTGTGCGTGACCGTGCCGACCGTCGGGGTCGGCTTCGCGCCGACACCGGCCACGCTGGGCCTCGTCGCGTTCCTCGGCCTGGTGCCGACCGCGGTCGCCTACGTCTGCTACTTCCGAGGCCTGCCCGCCGCAGGACCGAGCACGTCCGCGTTGTTGGCGTTGCTCGAACCGCTGGTCGGCAGCGTCCTGTCCGTGCTGTTCCTGCACGACCGGCTCGGCGCGGCGGGCTGGTGCGGCGCGGCCCTGCTGATGGTCGCGGTCGTCCTGGCCGGCAGGGCAGCTCGCCGTTAGGCGCACCGGCCGCCGCGCAGTTAGGCGCACCGGCCACCGACCCGGTTAGACGCGCCGGCCGACCGCCGCCCAGATGGTCAGCGGCCCGGCGTCCTGGGTCTGCTCAGGGCGCCAGGCCGCCGCGTCCACCACCCCTGGTTCGACCAGTTCCCAGCCGGCCAGCATGGCCTCGATGTCGGCCTGCTGCCTGCGATGCCCCGGCTGGGTGGTCCGCTTGTACAGCGTGACCAACTGCTCGCTCTGCTCGGGCGCGAGCGAGGACGCGCCGTGCGAGAACACCAGCGCACCGCCGGGGGAGAGGTGGTCGCGGTAGGTCGTCAGCACCCCGACCGGGTCGGCCGAATCCGGCACGAAATGCAGCACCGCGCAGGCCACGATCGCGAC
>DASYBO010000687.1:0-2088 GCA_036500685.1 Pseudonocardiaceae bacterium
CCATAAACGGAGCCCCCATGAGCACCAGCACTATCTGGATCGTGATCGCCGCAGTCGCGGCAGTCCTGGCGATTGCCGCCTTGATTTTCGCGGTGAGCAGAGCAACGCGTCGGCGCCGCCAACAGCAGGCCGAAGAAATCCGCGAACGGGCCAATCTGGACACGGCCCGAGTCGAACGGCGTCAAGCGCTTGCCAGCGAGACAGCCGCCAAGGCGCGTGCCGCGCAGGCCGAGGCCGAAGCCAAGGCCGCCGAGGCCGCCCGGCTGCAGGAACGGGCGGCCTCGCATCAAAGCGAAGCCGAGACATCGCGTGAGGAACTGCAGGAGCAGTACAAACGCGCGGACAGTATCGACCCGACGGTCAAGAAAGAACCGCGCGAGGATCCCGCAGATACTCAGGATCAAGCGTTGGGCGAGGAGTCTGGCGGCTACCACCAGAGCAGCAACTACCGCGCGTCATCCAGCTGAGCCTGCCGGCCGACGCGGCCCGATGGCCTGTCCCCTCAACGGGCCATCGGGCCATCGGGCTTACACGAGAGCCAAAACGTCTTCCCGGCATTGGCGCGCGATTTGCTGCTCGCGCGCGTACAACATGCCGTAGCTGAAGCCGTTCTCCCCCAACGTCGTTCCCGCTGCGACCGCCATCTGTCGAAGCGCCTCGGTGGCGACGACGGTGTCCTGGTGGTCACCGAGCACGCTTTGAATCTGCTTGTAGTGCTTAATCGTCCGCTTGGCTTCCTTGTCGACGGGCTGGCACAGTTCGGCGGCGTACCGGGCACGCTTGGCGGCCTTGCGCGCCCTATGCAGCATCGCGTCGCGGTCGGACCGAAGCGCCGCCGCCAATCGCCGACCCGCCTTGCGCTCTGCCCGCCGGGCCCGTTTCAGCAGTGTCTTGGCCGCGATGTCCTGGTCGACGGGCGGTTCGTCGCGCCAACCGCGCAACACCGAAAGCAACGCCTGGTGGCGGTCGGAGTCCAGCGCCTCATTCAGGCAGGCGCGGGCGGGACGCTCGATCTCTTGCAACTCATTGCGAATCCGCGCCCGGACGGGGCCCAGGACCAACTCGTCCGGCATACGGTCCAGGGCGTGATTGAACCGGTCCCGCTGAACCTGGCAATCGCGGACCTCGCCAAGCAGCCCGGCGAACCACTTGAGTTCGCCGTCCAAGTCGGCGATGTTCGGCGCGTCAAACGACTTCTTGAATACGCGGAGAGTACTGCGCAGTCGCCGGACCGCCACGCGGGTGTCGTGGATCGAGTCCTGGTCCCCGTCGCGTTCGTGGCGCAGTTCGGCGTCGCCGTTCTCGATCTGGTCGATTTGAGCGTTCAGGTATTCCACCAACGCTGGTGTGGCTGATGAAGGCATGCGGAAGGATTCCCGGGATCCGGGGGCCGAAAACATCGGCAGTGTGCGGGTGGCGATTCAGAGCCAGGTGTCCTGCGTGGTCGTGGTCAGGAACGCTTCCAGGTCGTCGCGCCACTGCGCCGGCGTCGTCTTGTCAGGTTCGATGCCGGTGTAGTCACCGCGATAGAACAGCAGGGGCCGCGGCTTGATCTTGGGGGCCTCCGACAGCGATTGGACCGCACCGAACACCACGAAGTGATCGCCGCCGTCGTGCACGGACGCCACCGTGCAGTCGATGTTGGCCAGCGAGCCGTCGATGATCGGCAAACCCAGTTGTGAAGGGTGCCAGTCGATACCGGCGAACTTGTCGGGTTCCTTAGACCCAAACCGCGCCGACACGTCCTTCTGCTTTTCGGTCAGCACGTTTACGCAGAACCGGCCGCTGGCCTCAATAGCTTTCCAGGACCGCGACACCTTCGTCGGACAGAACAGCACCAGCGGGGGCTCGAGCGACAGCGCCGCGAACGACTGGCAGGCAAAGCCGATCGGCACCTCGTCGTGCGCGGTGGTGATGATGGTGATCCCGGTGCAGAACTGGCCCAACACCTGCCGGAAGGCCCGCGGATCGATCGGTCCCGACATGGCTAACCTCGAACTACGCCCGGAAGCCGACCGTGAAGTCGTGGCCCCACAGGCTCACGGCGGTGCTTTCCCGGGCGATCCAGTCGTGGTCATCGACTTTTCT
>DASYBO010000688.1:0-1591 GCA_036500685.1 Pseudonocardiaceae bacterium
CTACGCGCACCTGCTCACCGATGTCGTGCTGGAGGACCTCGATGCCGCTCACCCCCACCGCTGAACTGGTCGGTGCGGCCGCGCGAGCGCGGACCGGCATCGGCGCGTTCAACGTGATCCTGCTCGAACACGCCGAGGCGCTGGTCGCGGGCGCGGAGACCGCAGCGGCGCCGGTGATCCTGCAGATCAGCGAGAACGCGGTGCGCTATCACGGTTCGCTTGGCCCACTGGCCGTGGCGACCATGGCGGTGGCCCGCGCCGCAAGCGTTCCGGTGGCCGTGCACCTCGACCACGCCACCGACCCCGACCTGGTCGCCGAGGCAGTCGCGCTCGGCTTCGGCTCGGTCATGTACGACGCGTCCGCAATGGACCATGCCGACAATGCCGACGCCACAAGGGAAATCGTGGCGCGCTGCCACGAGCGGGGCTGTTTCGTCGAGGCCGAGCTTGGCGAGGTGGGCGGCAAGGACGGCGTGCACGCACCCGGCGCGCGGACGGATCCGCACGACGCCCGCGCCTACGCGCACGCCACCGGGGTGGACGCGCTCGCGGTCGCGGTCGGCACCTCGCACGCCATGCTGACCCGCGACGCGCACGTCGACCTCGACCTGATCGAACGCATCCACGCCGAGGTGCCGGTGCCCCTGGTACTGCACGGTTCCTCCGGTGTGCCCGACGCGGACCTGCGCGGCGCGGTCACAGCCGGGATCACCAAGGTCAACATCGCCACCCAGCTGAACAAGGTGTTCACCGCGGCGGTGCGGCAACGGCTCGGCGCCCGGCCCACCCTCGTCGACCCGCGCCGCTACCTCGACGCCGCACGTGAGGCGGTGGCGGCGGAAGCCGCGCGGCTGCTCGGGGTGCTGCGCGACACGCCGGTCACAAGCGGTTGAGCGCGCTGCGCAGCACGGTCGTCATGTGCGTCAGGGCGGTCGGGTCGCCCGCGTTGTGTTCGGACACCAGGAACTGCACCACGTCCCAGGTGGATCCGACCGCGCGAACCGCCGCGACCACGAACGCCAGCGGACCGGCCGCGTTGCTCAGCACGTAGGACTCGGCGGGCGTGCCGAGTCCGCTCACCGGTTGCGCGATCGCGCCCGGCGCCAGGAACGGCTTGACGAACCCGTCGAGGTAGTGCGTCGGATCACCGGTCGCGGTGGGATTGACCAGTATCTGTAGCGCGGCCAGCTGCTGTTTGGCGCCGTTGAGGTAGCTGCAGTTGTAGAGGGTGGCGCCGGTCTGCGGCACCGGCTGCTGCTCCTGCGCGGTCAACGGCACCAGGTAGATCGCCGCGACCTCGCCGGGCGGCAGCAACGGGCAGGCCGCGCTGACCTGGATGACAGCCGGTGGCTGGGTGGCCGGGGGCGAACTGGTGGTCGAGGGTGGGCGGCTGGTGCTGGTGTCGGACTGGGGCTGGACCGGGGTGGGCACGGCCGGTAGGGGGGAGCCAGCCACCTGGTCGGCACAGCCGGCCAGAAAAAGGCCTCCGACGGCGATCGCTGCGACGAGTCGGAGGCCGAGCTGACTCGGCCTCGGTCCGCGCGCACCGCCCCATCTCATGTCTCAGCACCTCGTCGACCCCTGATCCGGC
>DASYBO010000689.1:0-2498 GCA_036500685.1 Pseudonocardiaceae bacterium
AGCACAGTAGCGACATGCTCAACGCCACCGCGGACCCGCACGAAGCGGTCCGCGCCGGCAAGGCGCTCGCCCGCTACGTGTACGGCCTGGTACAGGCAAGCAGGCTGATCCCCGGCGACGACCTGCTCAGCCGGTTGATCGACGCGCGGTTGCGGACCGGCGAACTGACCGACCGCGAGATCACATCCATGGCCATCCTGCTGCTCGTCGCGGGCCACGAAACCACCGCCAACCAACTCGCCCTCGGCGTCGCGGCGCTGCTGTGTGACCCGGACCAGGCCGCGCGACTGCGCGAGGCCACCGACGCGGACGTGGTCAACGGCGCGGTCGAGGAACTGTTGCGGTTGTTGACCATCACGCACTTCGGCAGGCGCAGGGTGGCCACCGAGGATGTCGCGGTGAGCGGCACCCTGATCAGGGCTGGCGAGGGTGTGATCGCGGCGGCCGACATCGCCAACCGCGACCCCGACATCTTCGCCGACCCTGATCGGTTCGACCCGACCCGCACACCCAACCGGCATGTCGCGTTCGGTTTCGGCGTGCACCAGTGCCTCGGCCAACCGCTGGCAAGGCTCGAACTGCAGATCGCGTTTCCCGCGCTGCTGCGGCGTTTCCCGGACCTGCGCCCCGCCGTCGGCGTCGACGAGATCGCGTTCCGCGACAAGCTGCCCATCTACGGCCCGCAGGCCCTCCCCGTCACCTGGTGACCTGCGGTTTGACGCGACGGTGCGGCGCAACGCCGATAATGTCCGGTTGTGGACAGCTACCCGATGCCCCGACACTGCCCGGACAACCCGCCCACCCGCCTCGGCGAACTGCGAACCGAAGCACCGATCACCCGAGTCCGCAGCTGGGACGGCAGCACCCCCTGGCTGATCACCGCCCACGAGTACGCCCGCGCCGCGCTCGTCAGTCCAGCCCTCAGCTCCGACACGGCCAAGTCCGGCTTTCCCGCGGTCGGCCCCGGTGACGTGGCCAGCGGAGACGAGCAACGCCCCGGTGTGCTGCTCACGATGGACGGCGCCGAGCACACGCGGTTGCGGCGCAAGCTGATCGGCGAGTTCACCGTCCGCCGCATCGAGGCCCTGCGCCCGCGCGTCGAGCAGGCCGTGCACGACCTGCTCGACGCACTGGCCGCTGGTCCGAAACCGGCCGATCTGGTCAGCGCCCTCGCGCTACCCCTGCCGTCCCTGGTGATCAGTGAACTGCTCGGTGTGCCCTACGCCGACCACGACTTCTTCCAGCAGCGCAGCAACGACGCACTGGACACCCAGGCCGGCCGGGAGCAGACCCAACACGCGCTCGGCGAACTCGTCGCCTACCTCAACGAACTCGTCGTCGCCAAGCAAGCCAACCCCGGCGACGACCTGCTCAGCCGGTTGCTCGAAGCAGGCGAGCTGACCCCGCGCGAGGTCGCGGGCGTCGGCACGCTGTTGTTGGTGGCTGGCCACGAAACCACCGCCAACCAGATCGCGCTCGGCGTGCTCACCCTGCTGCGCCACCCCGAGCAGGCCGGCGAACTGCGCGCCACCGACGACCCGGCCACGATCAGGGCGGCCGTCGAGGAACTGCTCCGCCTGCTCACGATCACCCAGGCAGGCGCGCGGCGCGTTGCCGTCGAGGACGTGCGCATCGGCGACGTGCTGATCAAGGCGGGGGAGGGCGTGATCATCGCGACGAACGCGGCCAACCGCGACGCCGACGTGTTCGACCGTCCCGACGACTACGACCAGCACCGCGCGGTCAACCGGCACGTCGCGTTCGGCTTCGGCCCGCACCAGTGCCTCGGCCAACCGCTCGCGCGCCTTGACCTCCAGGTCGTGCATCCCGCGCTGCTGCGGCGTTTTCCCACCATGAAACTGGCCGTCGACTCGGCCGCACTGTCCTATCGGGACACGATGCCGATGTTCGGAGTAAATGAGTTGCCGGTCACCTGGTGATCGGCGTTAGCGTGCTCCGGTGGACGCCGAGCGGACCGCCCGCCAGCTCATGCTGATCGCGGAGATCTCGACGCTGGCCGAGCAGATCGGCGTGCCGGTGTGGCTGCGCGGCGGCTGGGCGATGGACTTCGCGCTCGGCGAGGTCACCCGCGAGCATCGCGACATCGACTGGTTCACCTGGGCGCGGACCCTCCCGAAGCTGCGCGCCGCGCTCGACGAACACGGCTACCGACCAGACCCGGTTGCCGACGACAGCGTGCAGTGCGACGTGGTCAAGGACGGTGAGGATCTTCAGTTCGCGCTGCTGGCCCGCAATGCCGAGGGCGCACCGGTTGTCGCGGGCGGCCCGTACGCGGGTGAGCCGTGGCCCGTCGACCTGCTCGACGTGGAGCCCGGCCGGATCGGCGGGCAATAATGCCCGATCATCAGTCGCGCGCGCAGATCGAGATCAAACGGATGATGCCGGTGTGGGTGCCGGGCATGGCGCGCCGCGCCGAGGACGCAGAGGACATCGCCCGTCTCGAAGCCTGGGCCGCGGATCGATCGGGTTAGTCGGAC
>DASYBO010000690.1:0-11340 GCA_036500685.1 Pseudonocardiaceae bacterium
GGCAGAAGTCGCGCGCGCGGGCCGGTCCAGTTCGGCGGAATGACCGCGAGCGCGTCCGCCCGTGCCGGTGCGAGCAGGTTTCCCGGCCGGTCGCCGCCGACCGGGAAAACCTCGTCGCCGTCCACGAGGACCGCCTTGAGCAGAGTGTCGCGATGGTGCGACCGTGGTGGCTCGCGCAGGATCGCGGTGGCAAGGCGCGGCAGCCGACGCCCGGCAAGGGCGCCGAGCAACGGGCCGAGCGCGCAGTTGCCCAGGCAGAACACGGCATCCACGGTCAGCGAGCGGGACGCGTCGGTCTGGCTGAGTGCCAGCCCCGTCTCCCGTTCCGCCGTCCTAACCAACTGGTTAGCTCCGAGGGCTTGGCAAGCTTCGGCGCGACAGATCCGCACTGTCGTGCGGCCGGCCGGGGCGTCGCGGAAGTCGCGGTAGAAGGTCACCACGCCGTGCACGTCCGCGCGGGAGAGGTTCAGTTCCTCGGCCAGCACCGCAACCGCGTCGGAGGGCACGTGGCCGAGTTCCTCCTGGATCGCGTGCAGCACCGGCAGGAGCGCACCGCGCTGCTCCGCGTGCGCGGCCACGATCGCTCGGACGGTGCTGCCGACCGTGTCGTTCCCGCTGACCGTCATGTTCGAATACTGTATACAGTCGATCGGATACTGTCCAGGATTCGGTCAGTGCAGCGGCAGAAGTCGCGCGCGCGGGCCGGTCCAGTTCGGCGGAATGACCGCGAGCGCGTCCGCCCGTGCCGGTGCGAGCAGGTTTCCCGGCCGGTCGCCGCCGACCGGGAAAACCTCGTCGCCGTCCACGACGACCGCCTTGAGCAGAGTGTCGCGATGGTGCGACCGTGGTGGCTCGCGCAGGATCGCGGTGGCAAGGCGCGGCAGCCGACGCCCGGCAAGGGCGCCGAGCAACGGGCCGAGCAGGGTCAGCGTCGCGGCGAGCGCGGCGGCCGGATTTCCCGGCAGGCCGAGCACGAACCGTCCGTCCGGCAGGCCGGCCAGCACCTGCGGATGCCCAGGACGACAAGCGACGCCGTCCACCAACAACTGGGCCCGAGCCGCGGCGAGGCCGGTGTGCAGGTGGTCGGCGGCGCCGACCGAGGTCGAGCCGCAGACGACCAGTACGTCCTCGTCGCCGTCCGCGAACAGCTCGCCCAGCGCGTCGATCCGGTCCGGCAGGTAGGCCATGCCGACGAGTTCGCCACAGGAGGAGTCGATGAGGCCGGGCAGCATCGGGCCGATCGCGTCGCGGACCCTGCCGGGTTCGGGCAGGCCGCTGCGCAGCAGTTCGTCGCCGGTCAACGCGACGCGCACGCGGGGGCGACGGTGCACGTCGAGGGTGTCGCAGCCGAGTCCGGCGGCGAGTCCGAGCACGGCCGGTGTGACGATCGCCGACTCCGGCACCAGCAACTCGCCCGCGGCGAAGTCCTCGCCGGTTCGGCGGATGTGCGGTTTGGCGCCGAGCACGCCGCTGAGCAGGTTGCCATCGCGGTGCGCGTGTTCGACCGGCAGCACGGCCCGGGCGCCAACCGGGACTGGTGCACCGGTCGCGATCTCGGCGGCCTGGCCGGGCGAGAGCCGCTGGTCCCAGGGGCGGTCGCCGGCGAACAGGCGTGGTCCGATGATCCGCCACGGCGGCGCCCCGGCGACGGCGTAGCCGTCCATGGCCGACACCGCGACGCACGGCTGCGGCAGGCGGGCCGTCAACGGGGCGGCGAGCACCGTGCCGAGTGCGTCGCCGAGGTCGACGACCACCCGGTCCAGCGGTTTCGCCACCTCGGCGGCGATCGCTCGGGCCCGTGCCCAGGTCACCCGCTCGCCGGCCATCTACATATTGTATACACCTTGCCGTGGCAAGTAAAAGTCCACAATGGACGCGAGATCAGGGCGCTCCGGTCTCCCACTGGTCCGGGTTGCCGAGCCCGGCGTCGCGAGCCCGGATGATGGCGGCGGCGCGGTCGGCGACCCGCAGCTTGGCCAGCACGGCCGAGATGTGGTTGCTCACCGTCTTCGTGGCCAGGTCGAGGCGGCGGGCGATGGCGGAGTTGGACAGTCCGGCCGCGATCAGTTCCAGCACCTGCCGTTCGCGCGCGGTCAGCTCCGGGAACGGCGCGCGCGAGCGCGAAGCCGGCCCGAAGAACAGGTCGGTGACCGAGTCCGCGACCTCGGCGCCGAAGATGACCTCGCCCGCGGCCACGCTGCGCACCGCGCGCAGCACGTCCGCCCCGCCGGCCCGTTTGAGCAGGTAGCCTCGGGCGCCCGCGCGCATGGCCGCCGCCACCGAGGACGCGTCCGCGAAGCGGGTGAAGATCAGCACCCTGGTCTCCGGCGCCGAGCGCAACACCTGGTGGCACACGGCGATCCGGTCCGGACCGGGCAGTTCCAGATCGAGTACGAGCACATCCGGCCGGTGGAGCTGCACCTCGCGCAGGACATCGGCCGCGCCGGTCGCCTCGGCCACCACGTTGATCCCCTCGACCGAGCCGAACAGCGCGCGCAGACCGTCCCGCACCACCGGCTGACTGTCGGCGACCAGCACCCGCAGCGGTCGCGGCCGGGGGCGTTGCGTCGGTCCGGATCGCGGACGGAGATCAACCAGCGTCATACCGCAAGTCAAACCGCTGTGCGTCACTGCCGCGTCACCGCTCAGATGATCGGCACCTCACGCTTGCCGCGCAGCATCGACGCGATCGCCGCGACCACGGACATGATGGCCGCCGCACTGAACACGATGACCAGGCCGTGGTGGAACGGACCCGACACCAGCTCCGGGAAGAACTGGTTGCCGGTCAAGGCATGCACGTTGTGCGCGGGCAGCGTGGTCAGCACACCGCTTGGCGCCAGCAGGTGCGAGATCGGGTTGTTGCCCAGGAACGTGGCGAACAGCGTGCTGACCGGCGGCAACGACGCCACTCCCCCGGCGACGCCGGCAGGCACGCCCTGCGCCTGCAAGCCGGTGTTCAGGGTCTGCGGGAGCGTGGTGGCCAGGCCGGAGATCATCAGCGAGAAGAACACACCGATGGACAGCGCGGTGCCCGAGTTCTGGAAGGTCGACCGCATTCCGGAGGCGACGCCGCGCTCGTTGGCCGGCACGCTGCTCATGATCGCCGACGTGTTCGGCGCCGAGAACATGCCCTGGCCAAGTCCGCTGAGCAGCAGCAACCCGGCGAAGGATGGGTAGCCGAAGTTCACCGGCAGCACGATCAGGCCAACGAAGGACAACGCCACGATCACCAGACCGCCGGTGGCGAACATGCGTGCGCCGAACCGGTCGGACAGGTAACCGGACAATGGACCGGCGATCAGGAACCCGCAGGTGAGCGGCAGCATGTAGATGCCGGCCCAGAGCGGGGTCTGCTCGTAGTCGAACCCGTGCAGCGGCAGCCAGATGCCCTGCAACCAGATGATCAGCATGAACTGCAGGCCGCCGCGGGCGATCGCGGTGAGCAGCGCGGCCAGGTTGCCTGCGGCGAAGGCTCTGATCTTGAACAGCGAGAGGCGGAACATCGGCTCGGCGACCTTGGTTTCCGCCACGCAGAACGCGACCAGCAGCAGCAAGCCGAGCCCGAGCCCGCCAAGCACGGTCGGGTTGGTCCAGCCGGTCGGGTTGCCGCCGTAGGGCTGGATGCCGTAGGTGATCGCGGCCAGCAGCAGTCCGGTCCCGGCCGTGAAGGTGATGTTGCCGACCCAGTCGATCCGGCCCCGTGACCTGGTGCCGACCTCGCGCAGCGTCCGGTAGGACCAGATGGTGCCGATGATGCCGATCGGCACGCTCACCCAGAACACCGCCCGCCAGTCGATCGCGGCCAGCAGGCCGCCGGCGAGCAGACCGAGGAACTGGCCTGCGAGCGCGGTGATCTGGTTGATGCCCAGCGCCATTCCCCGTTGGCGGGCCGGGAACGCGTCGGTGAGGATCGCGGCCGAGTTCGCGGTGAGCATGGAGCCACCGAACGCCTGGATGACCCGCCAGCCGATCAGCCACAGCGCGCCCAGCCCGCCGGAGAACGGATCCAGCGACAGCGCCAATGACGCGCCGGAGAAGATCACGAAGCCGAGGTTGTACATCCGCACCCGGCCGAACATGTCGCCGAGCCGGCCCAGCGCGACCACGAGCACCGCGCTGACCAGCAGATAGCCCAGGATCATCCAGAGCAGGTAGCCGATGTTGCCCGGCGCCAACGGGTCGAGGCCGATGCCGCGGAAGATCGCCGGCAGCGAGATGATCACGATCGAGCCGTCCACGGTGGCGATCAGCACGCCCATCGTGGTGTTGGACAGCGCGACCCACTTGTAGCGATCGCCGCGCGTATTCACGTCGGGCTTGGTCCGAGTATCAGCCACAAATAGTCACCCTAGACTTATCAGTTGCGTGTTAGCAACTAATTTTCGGGCAACGCGACGTCAACGGCGGATGCTCACCAGCGCGCGGAACAGCCCGCGGTGCACGGTGTTCGGATGCTCGGCCAGCCACCCGCCCACGTCCTTGACCAGCACATCCGCGCCGGTGACCCCGTAGGTGACGGCCGGCGCCCAGCTCGTGCGCAGCGGCTGCCCCGACTGGTCCGGCCAGACCAGCACGACCGAGCGCAGCCGCGCGGTCGGATGGTGCCGCCGGGCTGAACGCACCGCAGCGCTCAGGCCCAGAGACCCGCTCAGCACCGGCCGTCCGTCCAACAGCACCTCGCCGCCCCGACCCAGCGTGTAACTGCCGGCGGGCCACAACACCGAGGTGATCAACACCAGCCGCCGGCCGCACAGCACCACATGATCGACATTGGGCCCGAAGCCGACCGGGTCGCGGAACACCCGCACGGCCGGGATCTGGGTGAGGTAGCGGGACAGCAGGTCGGCGGTGAGCGAGGCAGCCTGCTCGAAGTCGGCCGAGCGCGCGGTCGCGCCCTGCCAGCCGCCGCGCAACTGCCACAGATTCGCGTACCAGTCGATCTTCTGCTGACCGCGCGAGCGCGCGTACCAACCGGCCACGAACGGCACGATCAGCGCGCCGAGCGCGTACAGCATGAGCGTTGCGGGCTGCGCGGTCGGGATGTGCTGTGTGCTCGCGTAATAGGCGAGGCCGATCAGGCCGATCCCGGCCGCGAGCGACCAGAGCACCGCGGCCCGCTTGGGTTTGCGGCCGAGCAGCGCGCTGATCACGCACCACAGTGTCGGCACCACGACAACGCCGAACACCAGATAGCCGTAGTAGCCCGACTTGGCCAGGTTGTCGGTGGCCAGCCCGAACACGATCAGCACCAGCCACAACCCGCCGATCAGCGCGAACCCGATCGTCGACGGGCGCAGCCTGGCCCGCCAGCGGATCCGCGCGTCCGGGTTGACCCGCGACCACCAGGGGATCTCGTCATACGGGATGGCCGGCACGCTCGGTCCGGCCATCCACGGATTCGGCTGGGCGGTCGGCGGCGGCTCCGGCGGGCGCGGAGTCTGTTCGCGGCCGGTGCGGTCGTAGTCGGCGCGGCGGGCCGGATCGCTGAGGGTTTCGTAGGCCTGCTGGATCAGCCGGAAGAAGTAGCTGTTGCCCTCGGTGTCCGGATGGAACTTCTTGACCGCGGCGCGGTAGGCACGTTTGATCTCGTCGGAATCGGCGTCGCGAGCGACCCCGAGAACGTCGTAGAGATCACCGTCGCTCGCCTTCGCCACACCGGTCAGCCTAGATCAAACCGGGAAATCCGCGGACCTGCTCACCTCGGCCCACTTCGCGGCTTCCTCGGCCCGTTCCCGCGACGAACGCTCCGCCAGTTCGACCGCGCCCGCGCCGAGCAGCAGCCGGCGCGGTGGCTGCGCCTCGTCGAGCAGGTCGATGATGATCCGTGCGGCCCTGGCCGGATCGCCGGCCTGCGCGCCGTCGGTGCGTTCGCGGTAGCGGTTCAACTCCCCCACGGTGGCGTCGTAGTCCGGGCTCACCGGCGCGAACGCCATCGACGTGCCCTGCCAGTCGGTGCGGAAGGCGCCCGGCTCGATGATGGTCACCTTGACCCCGAACGGCGCGACCTCGTTGGCCAGCACTTCGGAGAACCCCTCGACCGCGAACTTCGCCGCCTGGTAGGCCGCGATCCCCGGCGTGCCGCCGACCCGGCCGCCGATCGAGGAGAACTGGATGAAGTACCCGGACCGCTGCCGGCGCAGCACCGGGAGGGCCGCGCGGGTCACGTTGACGACGCCGAAGAAGTTGGCCTCGATCTGGGCCCGGAAGTCCTCGGGTGTGCTGTCCTCGATCGACGCCGTGTTGGCGTAGCCCGCGTTGTTCACCACCACGTCGAGCCTGCCGAACTCGGTGACCGCGACCTCGACGGCGCGCTCGGCCGCCGCCGGATCGGTGACGTCGAGCGCGACCGTGCGCACCCGGTCGCCGAACTCGTCCACCAGCGCGGCCAACTGCTCGGGCCTGCGCGCGGTCGCGACGAGGTTGTCCCCGGTGGCGAGCACCGCCCTGGCCAGCTCCCATCCGAACCCGCGCGAACTGCCGGTGATCAACCACGTCCTGCTCATCGCACTCTCTCCGCTCTCGCGCCGCTGCCGCGCCACAAACAAACAACTAGTTGTTTATAAGCTAGGCCGCGCCGATCCGGCTTGTCAACCAACTGGTTAGATACGTGGCGAGCCGCACATCCGGTGCAACCATCACGGCTTTAAGCTGGCGATATGCCACCGCGCCTCGACCCGACCATGGCCCGCGACGCCGAAGCCACCAAGACCCGACTGCTCGACGCGGCCACCGACGAGTTCGCCGCGCACGGCATCGCCGGTGCCAGGGTCGACCGGATCGCCACGGTGGCCAAGGTGAACAAGTCGATGATCTACACCTACTTCGGCGGCAAGGACCAGCTCTTCGACGCGGTGATGAACGTGCACGTGACCCAGTTGCTCGACACCGTCCCGTTCACTCCGGAGGATCTGCCGAACTACGCGGGCCAGCTGTTCGACTACCTACTGGCCAATCCGCACCAGCTGCGGCTTGCCACCTGGTACCGGCTGGAACGGCCGATCACCGGTGTGCCGACCGAGGTGCGGTCATCCATGCGGGACAAGGCATCCGCGCTCGCGGCGGCGCAGCGCGCCGGCACGGTGCCGAGCACCCTGGCCGCCGAGGATCTGCTGGTGTTCCTGCTTGGCCTGGTGACCGCGTGGCTGCCGAGCAGTCCGAACGCGGTGCCGAACGTGGCGCACGATCAGCTTTCCGGACATCGGGACGCGGTCGTCGCCGCCGTGCGGCTCATCATCCACAGTGGACGTTAGTTCGGCCGGGGCGGCGTCGTCGATTCGCGCTGGACGAGTTCGACCGGCAGCACGACTCGTTTGGCTGGCGCTGCCGGATTCGCGATGCGTTCCAACAGCAACCGCGCCGACTCGATGCCGATTTCGTAGTGAGGAATGCGCACGCTGGTCAGTCGCGGCCGTTGCCGGTCAAGGAACGGCATGTCGTTGAAGCCGACCACCGAGATGTCCCGAGGGCAGCACAAACCGCGCTGGTCCAGCGCGCGATAGCAGCCCAGCGCGATCAGGTCGTTGCCGGCGACGATGGCTGTGATGCTGGGGTCGGCCGCCAACAGCGGCAACGCGGCGACCAGGCCGGCCTCCTCGGTGAACGCGGTGCTGAACGTGACCCGCGCGGGATCGACCGGCAGTTCGTGCGCGGCCATCGCGTCCAGGAACGCGCGATACCGCTCCCACCCTGTGGAGAGCTCCTGGGGACCTGCCACGTGCCCGATGCGCCGGTGGCCGAGTTCGACCAGCAGCCGCACGGTCGCGTGGACGCCTGCGATGTTGTCCGGGGTGACCGAGGGGATGTCGCTGTTGTCGGCGCGCCGGTTCACCAACACGGTCGGCACCGGATAACCGCCCTGTTCGGCCGGGAACGGATCGCCTCGGCGACTGGTCGCCAGGATGAAGCCGTCGGTCTGCCTGCCGCGCATGGCAGCCAGGAGTTCCCGCTCGCGGTCTTCGTCGCCGTCGGTGTTGCCGAGCAGGGCCATGTAACCGGCTTCGCGCAGGCCGTCCTCGATGCCGCGCACGATCGGCGGGAACACCGGATTGCGCAGGTCGGGGATGATCACGCCGGCCACCGATGACGTCCTGGTGCGCAGGCTGCGCGCGGCGGAGTTGGGCGAGTAGCCAAGGCTCTTGGCCGCTTCGATCACCCGGTTCGCGGTTCGGGTGCTCACCATGTCCCGGGTGCTCGGATTCAGCGCTCGGCTCGCCGTTGCCGCATGTACCTTCGCGAGCAGCGCGACGTCCTTGATGGTCGGGACCTTGTTCACCGACCCAGCATAGGGAAGGACCGGTACGATGACTGGTATCACAGGCCCGACAACTCATTGCGGATTTCGCCGCACACTCGAATACACGTGTATACAAGCATGTTTCGATTGGTGACGAACTCAGTGGACGTCAGTACGGGTTGGCCACGAACAGGTCCTGGGCCGGGAATCTGGTCAGGACCTCGACTCCGGATTCGGTGACCACGACCTCCTCCTCGATGCGCGCCGCGGAGAACCCGTCCGAGGCCGGGCAGTAGGTCTCCAGCGCGAACACCATGCCGGCCTGGATCTCCACCGAATCAGCAATGCTGTTGAGCCGCGAGATGATCGGGCGCTCATGTAGACCGAGCCCGAGGCCGTGACCGAACTGTAGGCCGAACGCGGCCATCTCGTCAGCGAAGCCGAATTCCGTTGCCGCTGGCCACACCCTGGCGATCTGATCGGTGCCGACGCCGGGTTTGACCAGCGCGATCGCGGCGTCCATCCACTCCCGCGCGCGGGTGTAGGCGTCGCGCTGCGATGCGGTCGCGCTGCCGACGCCGAAGGTGCGGTAGTAGCAGGTGCGGTAGCCGTTGTAGGACTGGATGATGTCGAAGAAGGCTTGGTCGCCGGGCCGGATGATGCGGTCGGAGAAGTTGTGCGGGTGCGGGTTGCACCGCTCCCCCGACACCGCGTTGATCGCCTCGACCTGGTCCGAACCGAGTTCGTAGAGCCGCTTGTTGGCCAGCGCGACGATCTCGTTCTCCCGGATGCCGGGCTTGAGCACGTCGACGATGTCCTGATAGACGCCGTCGACCATGGCGGCGGCCTGGGACAGCAGGGTGATCTCGTCCTCGGACTTGATCTGCCGCGCGTCGAGCATCAACTGTTGGGCGTCGACGACGGTCAGGCCCTGGCGCTGCATCTCGAACAGGAACGGCGGCTCGACGATGTCCACGCCGACCGGCGCGTCCGCCACTCCGGCCTGGGTGAGCAGATCCTTGATCTGGCTGACCGCGTCCCGCATCAGGCCGGCCTCGGGCGCGATCGCGCCGCGCAGGCCGAGCATGCCGGCCCGGCAGTTCTCCGGTGCCAGCCACGGCGCGTAGAGCTGGTGGTGCCGGGCGGCGGACCCGAAGTCCCACAGCATCGGCTCGCCGTCCCGGGTGAGCAGCGCGTAGCGGGTCATCTTGTCGCCGAGCGCGCCGCCGATCCAGGTCTGCGTCGTGTAGCGGATGTTGTAGAAGTCGAACAGCAGGAACGCGCCGCATTCGCTGCCGCGCAACGATTCCCGCGCGCGGGCGAGTCGGTGGGTGCGCAGCCGGTCGAAGTCCACCCGCTGCTCGAAGTCGACGCCGCGATGGCCGGGCGCCGGGATCGGCCTGCCGTCAAACATCGCGGTCCTCCGGAGTGAGCCCGTCGTCGACGGGTGCGTCCTCGGACTTGAGGACAAGACCGGACCGGCGGGCCTGTTCCAGGATCAGTGAAGCGAAGTCGTCCTCGACGAGTCCGGCGCCCACCGCCGAGGCGACCAGTGCCGCCGCAGTCGATGCAAGCGGCATCGGTGCCTCCAGCGTCCGCGCGGCGGCTAGGCCGAGGTCGAAGTCCTTGCGCAGCAACGGCATGGTGAAGGTCGGCGTGAAGTCCAGGTTGACCAGCGCCGGTGTCTTGTACTGGCTGAACACCGAACCGAGCACCGAGGCGTTGAGGAATTCGAGGAACGCGGCGCGGTTCACCCCGCCCTTCTCGGCCAGCACGGTGATCTCGGCAAGGGACTGGATGACGACGCCGAGGAACACGTTGTGGCAGATCTTCACCAGCCGGGCCACCTCGTCCTCGCCGACATACGTGACCGCGCGGCCGAGGTCGCGCAGGATCGGTTCGGCCCGTTCGAACACCTCGCGCGACCCGGACACGGCCAGCGTCAGTTTGCCGGACGCGACGACCTTGGGGTTGCCGCTGACCGGCGCGGCGAGCAACTCGGTGCCGCGCTCGATCGCGACGGCGCGGACCCGCGCGGAGACCTCCTCGGACACGGTCGAGGAGTCGATCAGGATGCCGGGCGCGGAATCGGCCGAGGTGAACAGGCCGTCGTCGCCCGAGGTGACGGCGGCGAGGTCGTCGGACGCGGACACCATGGTGAAGACCACGTCGCGGTCGGCGAGGTCGACCGGTCGGCCGACGACGGTGGCGCCGTGTTCGGTCAGGGCCTGCGCCTTGGTGTGGGTCCGGTTGTAGACCGCGACTTCGTAGCCGGCGTCGAGCAGGCGCCGGACCAGGGCAGCGCCCATCCGGCCAGCGCCGATCCAACCGATCCGGGGACGAGAACTGGTCATCGCTGCCTCACTGCTCGGGATCCATCCGCAATCGATTGCATTCACCATGCCGCCGAAAGCTCGCCACGTCAAGACATATCTGGGTGTGACGTATGCGAACGATTGCAGACCATGCACGCGAACGTCCGGCACGCCGAGGAGTCAACCGACCTTAGCGCCCGATCATCCGGTCAGTGACGCGCACGTTGCCGATAGCCGGCGATCTTCACCAGGTTGCCGCAGCGGTCCATCGAGCACCAGCGGCGACGGCCGGACTGCGAGTCGTCGAAGAACAGCAGCGAGCAGTCCGCGCGCTCGCACTCCTTGATCCGTCCGGTGCGCGGCCCGCTGAGCAGATCGACGGCGTCCCGCGCGAGCGTGGCCAGGGCCGCGTCGACCGGGTGGTGCCTGCCCCATTCCACCGTGCCATTGCCTGCCGCGCTGCCCAGTTGGGGAGCCAGATCCGGGCCGGCCGCCACCCGATTGACCAGCTCGATGTCCTCGGCGGCCCAGCGCGCGCCGGCCATCGTCGCCCTAACTAACCGGTTGGTTGACTCGCGCAGGGCGCGCGCTCCGTCGAGCCGCGCCGCGTCGACCGCCACCGCGCCCGCCTCGGCCGGGAGGATGCCGGCGACGATCAGCCAGTCGAGCAGGGTCGCCCTGTCCGGGAGCCGTTCCACGCCCTGCTCGGTGTGCCGCTTGCCGTAGGTCGCGATCAGATCCAGGCAGGGGCGCCCGCCGATCAGCCGGAACCGGTCATCAACAGCGCCC
>DASYBO010000691.1:0-4992 GCA_036500685.1 Pseudonocardiaceae bacterium
GTAGGGCGGGTGGGACTTGAACCCACGGCCAAGGGATTATGAGTCCCCTGCTCTGACCAGCTGAGCTACCGCCCCCAGCCGAAACGACGCAGGACGCCGCTTCGCTGGTCGAGGTTACCGTGCGGGTGGGTGGCCGGGGGACGTGCCCGGTTCGAAGCGGGCGGCGAGGCCGTCAAGGACGCGTTGCAGGCCGAATTCGAAGACGCGGTCGAGGTCGAAGTCGAACCCGACCTCCGCGATGCGGCTCAGCATGGGGAACTTGTCGGGGGTGAACATCGCCACCACCCCGGAGTCCTGGCTTTCCAGCCATTCCTCGTTGGTCATGCCGGTGTCGCGCTCGGCGTGCACTTCGGCCTGGAGGCTGAGTGCGGTGCCGCGCACGTGCCCGAACAGGGTGATGTGGGCGTGCATCATGTCGTCGACGTCGAGCCCGAGGTCGGTCAGGGCGGCCAACACCCACTCCGCGTAGAACAGCAGGTTGGGCAGCACCTGGGGCCTGGTCAGCGAGACGATCTCGGCGGCCCAGGGGTGGGCGCGGAAGACCGACCAGACCAGGTGTGCGGCGAGGTCGAGGCGGGCACGCCAGCCGGCCGGAGCGGTCGCGGGGAAGCGGCGTTGCGCGAACGCGGCGTCGGCCATGAACTCCAGCAGTTCTTCCTTGCCGGGGACGTGCCGGTAGAGGGACATGGTGGCGACGTCGAGGTCGGTGGCGATGCGGCGCATCGACACACTGGCCAGACCTTCCGCGTCGGCGACGGTGATACCCGCCCGGACGATGCGGTCCCTGGTCAGCTCGACGCTACGCGGCTTGGGTCCGGGTTGGGCGACACCAGCGGCTCTGACCAGGGTTCCGGCGCCGGGACGGGCCTCGACGACGCCCTCGTCGCGGAGGACGGCGATGACCTTGGTCGCGGTGGCCATGGCGACTCCCCACTTGTGGGTGATCTGCCGGGTCGACGGCACGCGGTCGCCGGGGCGCAGCTCACCTCGGGTGATGCGGTCGCGGATTTCGGCGGCGATGCGCAGGTAGGGCGCTTCACGGTCCATGGCCTCTCCTTGCGCACTAGTGCACTAGTTCAGCCATCATAGCAGGAGGCGTTGTCGAACTGGGCTATCTGGAAAGTGCACTAGCTCAAATACATTGTCTGAGCTCGACGCTTACAGCATACGCAAGTGCGCTGTACGGTGTACTCAATGCGTTCGAAATCAGATACAGAGGAGCAGAGATCATGCGACGTGGAACTGTTCTCATCTCTGGCGCCGGCATCGCGGGCCCGGCCCTCGCCTACTGGTTGCGCCGGCACGGCTTCACCCCGACGGTGGTCGAGCGCGCCGAGGCACCCCGCCCCGGTGGCCAGGCCATCGACATCCGAGGCGCAGCGCGCGACGTCATGGACAAGATGGGCCTGATGCCGGTGCTGCGCGCCCACCACACCGGCACGCACGGCATCGCCTACGTGAACCGCAAGGGCAGGCAGGTGGCCACGATCGACGCGCAGGAGTACGGCGACTCCGGCGGCGTCATCGCGGAACTGGAGATCCTGCGCAGCGATCTGGTGCGCATCCTGCACAACGCGGCAGGCGCGGGCACCGAGTTCATCTACGGCGACGCCATTACCGAGCTCATCGAGGAACCGGACGGGGCGCGGGCGCGCTTCGCGAGCGGCGAGGTGCGCACGTTCGACATCGTGGTCGGCGCGGACGGCCTCCGCTCCGGTGTCCGCAAACTCGCGTTCGGGCCGGACGAGGACTACGTGCGCGACCTCGGCCTGTACACGAGCTACTTCGCCGCCCACACCGACTTGAAGCTGGACGGCTGGGAACTCATGTACAACCTGCCGGCCGGCAACGGCGTCGGCGGCCGGGTGGTGATGCTCTACCCGATCGGCGACACCGGTGAGGTGCGCGCGCTGCTCGCGTTCAAGTCGCCGGAACTCGACTACGACCGCAAGGACCTCCAAGCCCAGAAGGACATTCTCACCAGCGTCTACGACGGCGGCGACTGGGAGATCCCGAGCCTGCTCGACCAGTTGCGGCACACCGACGACCTGTACTTCGCGCGCGGCGGCGCGGTCACCGTGGACTGTTGGTCGCGGGGCCGGGCGGTCCTGCTCGGTGACTCCGCGTTCGGCGGGTCGCTCGGCATGGGCACCAGTATGGCGCTGGTCGGAGCGTACGTGCTCGCGGGCGAACTGGCCGCTGCCAACGGAAACCACCCCCTCGCCTTCGCCAACTACGAGAAGAGCATGCGCGGGTTCGTGGAGACCAACCAGAAGCGCCCGCCGGGGTCCGACTCGGGTTTCACCCCGAACAGCCGCGGCGCGATCTGGATGCGCAACAACGTCATCAAGATCATGACCAAGCTGCACGGCAAGGGGCTCATGGGCGGCCTGCAGGAGAACGCGAACGCGATCGAGTTGGCGGGGTACGGACTGGCCGCCTGAGCGGCACCGTCAGCCGGCCACCGCTTCGGCGGCGTGGATGAGGCGGATCACCGCCTGGCTGGTCGGGTCGTACCGATGGTTGTTGGGTACCTCGCCGACGATGCGGTACTCGGCCATGACCAGGATGCGATCGGCCAACGTGATCATCTCGGGCAGATCCGATGAGATCAGCAGAATGGCAAGACCGCTGCCGGCGAGGCCGACGATGAGTTCGTGGAACGCGGCCTTCGTGCGCACGTCGATACCGACCGTCGGTTCGTCGATGACCAGGATGTCGCAGTCGGCGGCGAGCCATTTGGCCAGGCTGAGCTTCTGCTGGTTGCCGCCGCTGAGCTGACCGGCGAGTTGCGACGGGCCGGAGATGCGCATGCCGAGCCGCTGGACGTAGGTGTGGACGAGGTCGGTTTCGTCGCGTTGGCGGATCAGGCCGAGCCGAGCCAGGCGCCGCCACACGGTGACCGCCATGTTGCGGGTGATCGACTGTTCGAGGAAGACGCCTTCCTCCTTCCGGTTCTCGGTGACGTAGCCGATCCGATACCGGTGCAGCGCCTCCCGCACGCTGCCGATCCGCACGGGTTTGCCGTGCACGGCAACGGTTCCCGAGGTGATGCGGTCAAGACCGAGGACGGCGCGGGCGAGCTCGCTGCGGCCTGCGCCGACCAGGCCGTACATGCCGACGATCTCGCCGGGACGGACGGCCAGGGAGATGCCCTGATGGCCGGCTTCCGTTGCCACGTCGGACAATTCGAGGGCCGGCTTTGCCGTCGGGTCGACCGCCGGCTTGTCGAGTTCGACGACCTGTTGGGCGCGGCCGACCATGAGGTCGACGATCTGCTCCCGCGTGTAGTCGGCCAGGGGGTGCGCCTCGGCGACGCTGCGGCCGTCGCGCAGGACGGTCACCGTGTCGGCGATGCCGAACACCTCTTCGAGCTTGTGGCTGACCAGCACGATGGCCTTGCCCGCGTCGCGCAGTCGTCGAACGACGGTGAACAAGTGGTCGGCCTCGTCGGAGGTGAGGGAGGCGGTGGGCTCGTCGAGCAGGAGCACGCTGCTGTCGACCGCGAGCGCCTTGGCGATCTCGACCAGTTGCATCTGCGCGACCGAGAGGGCGCCGACCTGTGCCTCGATGTCCAGTTGAACGTCCAACTGGGACAGACAGCGGCGGGCGATGTCGCGCACCGCCGACTTGTCCACGAAGCCGAACCGCTTGGGCACTGCCTGCAACGCGATGTTCTCGGCCACGGAGAAAGCCGGAATCAGGTTGCGTTCCTGATGCACGACACCGATGCCGGCGCGCTGCGCGTCCTGCGGGCCGGAGAAGTGCCCCTCGGTGCCGTCAGCAAGCACGATGCGGCCCGCGTCCGGCTGGTACACGCCGGTGACGATCTTGATGAGAGTGCTCTTGCCTGCGCCGTTCTCGCCGAGCAGGGCGTGCACGGTGCCGGGTTCCAGGCGGAGCGTGGCCTCGTCGAGGGCACGGACGCCGGGGAAGGTTTTGACGAGTTTGTCGGCGGTGAACGTCATGGACTGCTGCTCCTCCGTCGTCGCACCACCCGCAACTGGGTGATCAGCACAGCGCCGAGCACGACGGCACCGATGATCAGGTCGACCCACTGCGGGTTGATCGAGTACTGCGCCTGCGCCACGTCCACAAGTCGAATGATCAGCGCGGCCAGGCAGGTACCGACCACGCTCACCACTCCCCCGACCAACGCAACGCCGCCGATGATCGGAGCGGCGAAGCTGGGCAGCAGCAGGTCGTCGCCGATGGTGGCGTTGACCGAGCCGGACAGCGCCACCGTGATCACCCCGGCGACACCGGCCAGCAGGCCGGAGATCAGGTGCGCGACAACCAGCGCTCGGTCGTTGGACACACCGGAAAGCCTTGCCGCGAAAGGGTTCCCGCCGCTGGCCAGTAGTTGCCGGCCGAGTGCCGCGCGCCGGAAGAACACGGCGACGGCGACCGCGACGAGCACGGCGAGCAGGAACACGCCGGGGATGCCGAGTATCGAGCCCTGGCCGAGCGAGAGGAGCCCCTTCGAGTAGCCCTGATAGGTCGCCGTGCCGTGCACGCCGTAACGCAGACCGTCGATGATGGTCATGGTGGCCAGGGTGACGATGAACCCGTTGATCCTGGTCAACACCACCAGCAGGCCGTTGATCAGGCCGACGCCCGCGCCGACCAGGATGCCGCAGATGACCGCGAGCCAGGCCGGCAGACCGACCTGGACCATCAGCCAGGCGCAGATCATCGCGCTGAACCCGGTGAGCACACCGACGGACAGATTCATCTGGCCGACCGCGAGCACGGCCATCTGGGACAGGCCGACCATCATCGGCACGGCGAGGAAGGCCAGGATCGCGGTGATGGTGTTGCCGTGCAGCACGCTGCCGTGCGTGGTCGCGGCGAGCAGGACGTAGGCGAGTACGGCGATCACGGCCAGGGTGAACTCGGTGCCGCGTGGGGAGAACCGGGGCCGCGCGGTGAACTCGTCGAGCTTGGTCGTTGTCATGCCGGCCGACCTCCTCGCCGCTGCGCGATGACGTG
>DASYBO010000692.1:0-2336 GCA_036500685.1 Pseudonocardiaceae bacterium
GGCGGAATGCGCTCGAGCGTGCCGCTGTGGGAGATGGCGGCGATCAACCCGCTGACCGCGTACGCCGGGCAGTACCAGATGATCGCGATGGACCAGCGCAACGCCGGCCAGTCCACCGGGCCGCTTGAGACCGGCGATCCGTGGGGCGCCTATGCGGCCGACCAGCTGGCGGTCATGGATCATCTCGGCATCGACCGGTTCCTGGTGTTCGGCTGTTGCATCGGCGGCCCGTTCATCCTCAAGCTGTGCGAACTCGCACCGGACCGAGTCGTCGCGGCTGTCCTCGAGCAGCCGGTCGGGATCATCGAGAGCAACCGGGGACTCTTTAACAACGTCTGGAAGCAGTGGCGTGAGCAGCTCATGAGCAAGCGCGACGACCTCGGCAGCGACGAGATCGAGGCGTTCGCCACCGCGATGTGGGCTCGCGACTTCGCCGTCAGCGTGACCCGGGACCAGGTGCGGTCCTTCCGCACGCCGATGCTCGTGCTGCCCGGAGTCGATGAGTACCACCCGACCGAGACCGGCCGCGAGATCGCCGCACTCGCGCCGGCCGCCGAGCTGCTCGAGCCGTGGAAGGACCCCGGGCATCTTCCCGCCGCCACCGAAGCGGTCGGCCAGTTCCTCCGAGACCACACCCCGCGCCAGATCGCCAGCGAGTTCCGCCCGGCCCAGTAGGCGGCGTGCTTCGAGCCACCGCGCCCGGGACGGTGGGCGCACCGGGCGCGTGGCCCACGACTCAACGAAGGCAGAGTTACAGCGCTTGGCCCACTAAGCCGCGGCCATCAAATCTGCCCACTGGCGGCCGTGCGGAGACCGCCCTGGCTATAACAGGTAGTGACTGTCAGCGGTCGGCGTAGATAACGGTCCCGTGCCGATCGCCGAATCTGGCGCGGGTACTGAGCCGCGCGTGGCGACGGTCGGCCTCGCACAGATCAACAAGTTCGGTGCGCGCCGTGGCATGTGCGCACCCGTACGCTTTACGGTCGGCGGCGGAACGCTGTATCGGCGTCAACCGATGGTGCGGTGCTCGTTTTCGCTTTGGAACTGCCCGAGCTCAACGTGGCTCGGCTTGCGCCGGCGCGACTACGCGTGGTGCGGATCCTCCACCAGCCCGGCATTGCCGATCCTGCTGGCGCCCGGCGTGGAGCGTTTCGGGCTTATGGTGGCTGGCGGCTTGCGTGCCTCCTTGTTCAGGAAGCCCGTGATCAGGTTGGTGAGCAGTTCTTGGAGTCGGTCTTCAAAGTCGACGTGTGCCCGGGTGAGTGAGGGGATCTCAGCGAACATGGCGGCCACGTGCGGCGCTGGGTTCGCGATCGGCCACAGCCCGGCTGTGATGATGAGCGTGGCTACGATCGTCTCGCGGCCGTACGGGCCGTCGAGGTCCGGCATCCGCTCGGTAACGACGCCTCCGAGGTCGTCGACCATGTCGAGGCTCTGAGATCTGAAGGCTTGCACGGTGCCGGCCGAGACGTTGCGCTCAAGGACAGCGGACATCTCGGCGATAAGGTCGCAGAACAACGGGCGTTCGGCGATGGTCCCGACGATCGTCGCAGCGACTGAATCGGCTGTTGCCTCGCCTGAGCTGAGCTGCTCGGTGAGGCCGGCACGCCAGCTTTCCCACTCCCGCAGGAGCAAGCGCAGGAAGACGTCCTCGCGGGATTCGAAGTAGCGCAGCAGGTTGGACTTGGCGAACCCAGCCCGGCGGGCGATGTCGCCGAGGGAGATCTCGCGGACGGGCCGCTCGCCCGCTAGCTCCCGAGCTGCGGCGAGGATGTCCTCCCGGCGCTCGTGCTTTTGCTCGGGCCGGCGGGCGCGCTGGAACTCGTAGGTCGCTGCCACAGCCGAAGCATACCTGTATCCTGAGAAATAAGCGAACAGTGTTGACTTATTTAGAGAACGCCGTTACGTTAACTTGCAGAACGACACCGCCGAGGCGGGTCTCTGCCCGGTACGCGGCTAGTCACCGGCAGTTCGGCCCGGCCTTGGCTGCGCCCTCGCCGAGGCCGCACTCGCGGATGGGAGTCGGCTGACTGCCGTTAGGAGTGGCACATGCCGAAAAACGATCGTCGTCACCGGTACCGCCACCGGCATGGGACGAGCCACCGTCGGCAAGCTCGCCGGCGAGGGATGGAATGTCGTCGCCCCGGTGCGCAAGGAAACGGATCTCGAAGTCCACGCCGCCCTGCGCTGCGTGAAGACGTTGCTGCTGGGATGTCGACGATGAGGGGGCGTCGGTGCCGTTCGCTCAGCGCGCCCTCGAGCAGTTCGGCCGAGTTGATGCGATGGTGAACAACGCCGGGTATTACCAGCTGGGACCGCTCGAAGGCACGGGCATG
>DASYBO010000693.1:0-4467 GCA_036500685.1 Pseudonocardiaceae bacterium
TCGGCCGACATCGCCAACCAGATCGCGATCATCAAGAACCTGGGCCTGAACACCCTGCGCCTTGAGGGCCACTTCATGCCGGATGACTTCTACGAGCAGATGGACGCGGCCGGAATCATGATCGACTCCGGTTACTCCTGCTGTGACGCCTGGGAGAACTCCAGCCCGAACGCGGCAACGCTGGCCGTGATGACCAACTCGGCCACCGCGATCGGCCAGGAACAGCGCAACCACCCCAGCGTCATCGCGATGGGCTGGAGCGACAACGCGCCGGGTTCGAAGCAGGAGTCGGCCGCGATCGCCGCGTGGAAGGCCGACGACTTCGACGTGCCGATGCTGTCCTCCGCGGAGTACAACAGCAGCCCGATCCTGGGCACCTCCGGTCAGAAGGAAGGCCCGTACGACTACGTGCCGCCGGACTACTGGTACGACACCTCGCACTACGACAGCAGCGACAGCACAAGGACCAACGTCGGCGGTTCCTGGGGCCTTGGCAGCGAGCAGAGCGCGGGCGACACCGTGCCGACGCTGGACTCGCTCAACCGGTTCATGTCCTCGGCCGACCTGACCAACCTGTGGAAGAACCCGAGCTACAACCAGTTCCACCTCAACTACGAGAACGGGCACGGCAACTACAAGTTCGGCACGCTGTTCCTGTTCGACCAGGCGCTGACCAACCGCTACGGCGCGTGGAGCAGCCTGAACAGCTACGTCGAGGAAGCCCAGATCCAGGAGTACGAAAGCACTCGGGCGCAGTTCGAGGCGTTCATGGATCACTCCACCAACTCGGGCAGCGTGTCGCCATCGACCGGCACGATCTACTGGCAGGCGAACAAGGGCTGGCCCTCGCTGCTGTGGAACCTCTACAACTCCGACGGTGACCAGGCCGGCAGCTTCTTCGGTGCCAAGCAGGCCAACCAGCCGCTGCACGCGCTGCTCGCGCAGGACAACGGCACCGTCACCCTGGACAACGTGAGCGGGCAGAGCCAGTCCGGGCTGTCCATCGAGTCCAAGGTGTACAACACCGCGGGTTCGGTGCTCGACGACCAGACCGTCAACAACGTCACGCTGGCCAGTCAGCAGGTCAGGAACGGCGTCATCACGCCGAAGGCGCCCACCTCGACCGCCGGCAACGTCTACTTCGTCGAGCTGCTGCTCAAGCACAACGGCAACCTGGTCGACCGCAACGTGTACTGGCAGTCGACCAAGAAGGACGTGATCAACTGGTCAAGCACGACCGGGAACCCGCAGGGCGCCGAGTCCAGCTACGCGGACTATACCGGCCTGCAGTCCCTTGCCCCGGCGACCGTTTCCGCGACCGCGACGGCCTCCGCCGCGACCGGCCCGAACGGCGCCGACACCTCGGCCACGGTGACGATCACCAACACCTCGGCCAAGAATGTCGGTTTCTTCCTGCGGGCCGACGTACGGCGCGGCACCGCAGGTGGCGGTGAGCAGTCCGGCGACAACCAGGTCATGTCGGCGTTGTGGAGCGACAACGACATCACGCTGTTCCCCGGCGAGTCGCAGACCCTCACGGTCACCTACAACTCGGCCAACCTGAACGGGGCGACGCCGGTGCTGAGCGTGTTCGGTTCCAACGTGACCAAGTTCGACGTGGTCATCGGCGGCACGTCCGCCAAGCACTCCACCGGTTCCTGACATTTCTCCTCGGCCGCGCCACACCCGGTGGCGCGGCCGAGCCGTGTCCGGACCATCGACGAACTCCGCGAACCGCGAACCGCCCTACACTGAGATCAGCAGGTTCTCCGCGCAGCTGAGCGCGACCGAGGTCGCGACCGAGAACCCGCCGCCGGGACGCTGATACGGGCAGCATGAACGGCGGTTCGCGCGGCGCGGGTGGGAATGATCGGGCCCACCCGCGCCCCCGTGCCTCGAGCCCGCTCAGTGCTCGGTCAGCGGCCTGGCGCGGCGCGCTCGGCCCGGAACTCCAGGCGGAATCCCTTACCGGCCAATGACTTCGCGGGGGCGAGGGAGGCCGACTCGTGGCAGTCGGTGCCGGTATACGGCGCGGAACGTGTCTCTGAGCGCTGGGCAAGCGCCTGTTCGGGTGGCAACTATCAACACATAACAGGCTCACCATGTTAATCGTTGACAGTCTGGCGCGATGGCCTTAGCGTGCCAGGAAATCGATTTCAGAAATCGATTTCTCAGGAGGCACCATGACCCCGCGACCGGCGCCGCCCGAACCGTCCGGCTGGGTGAACCGGCGCCGGTTCCTGACCATCTCCGGTAGCGTTGCCGGTGCCATGATGTTCGCCGCGCGCAACGGCACCGCGTTCGCCGCAGGCGCCGATGGAACAGCCGCCGGCGGTGCGGTCGGCTACCCGGACAAGGGCATCAGCGCCGGCGACGTCGCCGCGCTGTACCAGCGGGGGAATCCGAGCAGTTACACCGGATCCGAGCTGCGCTACATCGGGATGCCGGTCGGCGGCGGCGCCTGCGGCCAGGTCTATCTCGGCGGTGACGGCAAGCTCTGGTACTGGGACGTCGACAACGCGCCCGCGCCGCCGTGGGCGAACTGCAACGGTCCCGCCTATGCCGACCCGCACATCCCGTTCTCCCCGTTCGGCAACGGCTTCGTCCTACGCACCGCGACTCCGCTCGACCAACCAACCGCGCCGTCCACCACGAACCCGCCGTCCACCACGACCCCGCCGTCCACCACGAACCCGCCGGCCACCGCCACAACAACAGCCACCCCGCCCTCCACGACAACCACCCCGCCCGATACCAGCACGTCGCAAGCGCCGCCGCCGACCGCCGTTGAAACCAACAGCAGCGCGCGGGCCGTCGACTCGACCGGGTTCGCGCACGTGAGTTTCACCGGGCAGTACCCGCTCGGCCAGGTCGACTACGGTGATCCGAGTTGTCCCCTCACCGTGCACCTTGACGCGTTCGCGCCGTTCGTGCCGGGCGAGGTTGAGGATTCGACGCTGCCGGTGACCGTGCTCGCCTACACGCTCACGAACGGCTCACCGGCGCCCGTGATCGCGGAGTTGACCGGCTGGGCGGAGAACCCGGTGGCCATGCGGGCACGGGGGAGTCAGCCGATCACGTTGTCCAGTAAGGCGATCGCCGGCCAGCAGAACTATCGCGGGGTGCAGTTCACCGCGGCCAACGCGCCCGTTTCGTCGTCGCGGCCGGACATCGTGTTCGAGACGTGGCAGCAGAGCGACTACTCGGGCTGGACGGTGACCGGGACTGCGTTCGGCGCCGGGCCGGTGCTCGTCTCGCAGGTGCCCGCGTACATGCTGCGCTTCGGCAACCTCAACGCGCAGGGGCCGCGCTTCGTCACCTCGCACAACTTCATCGCCGCCAACAACGACCCGACCCTGGCCGACAGTTACGTCGGCTCGCTGACCAGTGGCACGTTCACCGTGTCCCGCCGCTATGTCGCAGCCTGGGTCGGCGGCGGCAACAATCCGGGACAGACCTGCCTGAACGTGGTCGTGGCCGGGAACGTCGTAGGCAGCGTGACCGCGGACAACACCGAGCCGATGCACCTGCGCTACGTCGACCTCGTCCGCTACCAGGGACAGGCCGCGCACATCGAGGTCGTCGACTCGGCGACCGGTGGTTGGGGACACATCAACCTGAGCACGATCAGTTTCACCGACGTGCCGGCCAGTTCGGCGCCGGTCGGCACGCTCCCCGATGGCGGCACGGTGGCCATTGCCGTGCTGGGCAACGACATCCAGGTGACCGTGCGGCCCTCGATCGCCGACTGGAGCAGTCCGACCGCGATCGCCACGTCCGGGCCGGGACCGGTCGGCATCGACGGCGGGCTCGGCACGATCACCGGTGCGGTGACCGCGCGGCTGGTGTTGGCGCCGGGGCAGAGTCACACCGTGCGGTTCGTACTGTCCTGGTTCTTCCCGAACCCGGACCGGGTCGCGCTCGGGTTCCTCACCGACATCGCCAACCTGAGCAGGCACTACGCCAACCGGTTCGACTCGGCGCAGGCCGTCGTCCAGTATCTGGCCGCGCAACTGCCCCGGCTCGAGGCGGCGACGCGCGAATGGGTGCGGACCTGGTACACCGACTCGACGTTGCCGCACTGGCTGCTCGAACGGACCCTGCACACGTCCGGCAGCCTCGCCACCAACGTGGCCATCCGGTTGTCCAACGGGCGCTTCTACGCCTGGGAAGGAGTGGACTGCGCGCCGGGGACCTGCGAGCACGTCTGGAGTTACGCGCACGGCATCGCCCGGCTGTTCCCCGCACTGGAACGGGACACCCGGCAGCGGGTCGATCTCGGCATCGGGTTCCACCCGGACACCGGCGAGATCGGCAATCGCGCCGAGGCCGACATGACCTGGGCCACCGACGGCCAGTGCGGCACCATCCTGCGCTTCTACCGCGAGCACCAGATGTCGCCGGACAACACCTTCCTGACCACGAACTGGCCGCGCATCAAGCAGGCCATGGGCTGGGTGATCAGCA
>DASYBO010000694.1:0-19631 GCA_036500685.1 Pseudonocardiaceae bacterium
CACGTTGCTGTGGGCCGACGAGCCCAGCGACGAGCCCGCGCACGATCCTGATGTCGCGGTCGGCGGCGAGGACGCGGTCTACGCCATCTACACCTCCGGCTCGACCGGCACGCCCAAGGGCGTCGTCAACGTCAGGGCCGCCGTGCACAACCGGCTGCGCTGGATGACCGAACGCTTCGGCCTCGGCCCCGGCGACCAGGTGCTGCAGAAATCGCCGTACACCTTCGACACGTCGGTCTGGGAATTCTTCTGGCCGTTGATGACCGGCGCCACCCTGGTGCTGGCCCAGCCCGACGGCCACCGCGACCCTCGCTACCTGGTGGAGACCATCCAGCGGGAGCGGATCACTTTCGCCGACTTCGTGCCGTCCATGCTGGAGGCGTTCCTGCGCGAGCCCGGCGTCGCCGAATGCACCAGCCTGCGGCACGTCATCGCGGGTGGCGAGGCATTGTCGCCGAGCCTGCGCGACCGCTTCCTCGACACGTTGCCCGGCGCCCGGCTGTACAACCTCTACGGACCGACCGAGGCCGCGATCGGCGTCACCTGGTGGGAGTGCCATCGCGAGGACGCCGGCAGCGTGCCGATCGGTGTCCCCATCGCCAATGCCAGGGTGTACGTGCTCGGCCCGGACGGCGCGTTGGCCGCGCCCGGCGTGCCCGGTGAGCTGTGCATCGCGGGACGGCCGCTGGCTCGCGGCTATCTCAACCGGCCGGGCCTGACCGCGCAGCGGTTCGCGGCCGACCCGTTCTTCCCCGGCGAGCGGATGTACCGCACCGGCGACCTCGGCCGCAGGCGTGCCGACGGCGCGATCGAGTTCCACGGCCGGGTGGACGACCAGGTCAAGGTGCGCGGCGTGCGGATCGAACTGGGCGAGGTCGAGGCCGCGTTGCGTGGCCTCGCCGGTGTCGGGCAGGCGGTCGCACTCGCGCACGGGTCCGGATTGGACAGTCGGCTGATCGCCTACGTCGTCCCCGATTCGGTCGAGCTGGATCCCACCGCGCTGCGCAGGGCGATGGCCGCCGTGGTGCCCGACTACCTGGTGCCATCGGTGTTCGTGGTCATCGAGAGCCTGCCGGTCACCACCAACGGGAAGCTGGATCGGGCCGCGCTGCCCGACCCTGGAGAGGTGGTCGCAGGCCGCGATTACGACCCGCCGGTCGGCCCGTTCGAGGAGCAACTGGCCCAGCTGTGGGAAGAAATCCTCGGCGTGTCCCGCGTCGGTCGCGACGACAACTTCTTCGCCCTCGGCGGTCATTCCCTGCTGGCGATGCAGCTGGTGGGCCGGGTGCGCTCGGTGTTCGGCACCGACCTGCCCTTCCGCACGGTGTTCGCCAGCATGACCCTGGCCGACCTTGCCGAGCAGATCAGTACGCTGCCGGCGGTCGCGCCGAGCGTCACCGATCAGCACACCGCCCAACGCCGGGAGCGGATGGCCGAACTGGTCGCGAGCGCGCTGGGTGTCGACCAGGTCGCGCCCGAGGACAACATCTTCGACGTCGGCGGCGGCCGGGACACCATCGAGACGGTGAGCCGCGCGATCAAGCAGGAGTTCGGCGTGGACATCAACCCGCTCGTCGTCGCGGCCATGCCGACCGCGAAGGACCTGGCCGAATGGATCGATGCCAGCTCCGAGGATTCCGCGCTGGACGTGATCGTGCCGCTGCGGCAGGGCACCGGGCCGACCTCGCTGTTCTGCATTCACCCGCTCGGCGGCCTGAGCTGGCTCTACTACCCGCTCGCCCAAGCCATCCCGGATTCCGTTGGCCTCTACGGCATCCAGGCGCGCGGCCTGCGGCCCGGTGACGCCATGCCGGCGACGCTGACCGCGATGGCCGCCGACTATCTCGCCGAGATCCGCGTCATCCAACCCGAGGGGCCCTACCACCTGCTTGGCCTGTGCGCGGGTGGCGAAATCGCGCACGAGGTCGCCGTCCAGTTGCAGCGCGACGGCCAGCAGGTCGCGTCGCTGACCATGCTCGACTCCCGTCCTACCCCGCCCGGCCGGGTGACCCAGGTGCAACGGCTCAACGCGGTCGCCCGCCACTTCGACCTCGACATCCCCCCGGAGGACCGGCCGAACCTGACGGCGGATCTCCTCTACGACCAGCTGTGCCAACGCCAAGGCCCGTATTCATTCCTGATGCGCCAGAAGGGCCGCGCGATCGTCGACTTCTACGAGAACATGATCAAGCTCGTCGACAACCACGATTTCGGCAGCTACGACGGCGGAATTCTCTTTGTCGAAGCGATGGCTGCGCGCACACCCGAGCGGTACTTTTCGCCGCTGTGGCGGAAATACGTCACCGGACGGGTCGATGTGCTCGCGCTGAAGTACCTGCACCGTCAGCTCGCCAGGGCCGAGGTGCTGCACCAGATCGGCGAGCGCGTCGCCGAACTCATCAACCCCTGAACTCCACAAAGGACAACACGCATGGACAACCCGTTCGAACGCGACGACATCAGCTATCGCGTCCTGCTGAACGACGAACGCCAGCACTCACTGTGGCCCGAATTCATGGACGTTCCCCGTGGCTGGCAGGCGGCTTTCGGCCCGGCCACTCGCGCCGAATGCCTCGAGTACGTGGAACGCGAGTGGACCGACATCCGCCCGGCCAGCCTGATCGCGAACAGCTGAACGGGAGTCAGTCAATGGCAGCCAATCTGCTTTTCCTGTGGAGCCCGCCGCGATCGTTGTCGACCGCCTTTCTGCGGATGATGATCGAGCGCGGCGACCACGAGGTCATTCACGAGCCCTTCTCCAGCGTCGTCGTGCAAGGCCATGTCGTCATCGGCGAGGACACCGCGACGACCCACGAACAGGTGCTGGACCTGCTGGTCGAACGCGCCCGCCATCGGCGGGTGTTCGTCAAGGAGACCACCGAGTACGACTACCTCGCGCACGGTGGCGAGCGGATCCCGAGCATCGGCCGGCACACGTTCATCATCAGGGATCCGCGCGCGGCCATCGCTTCGCACTACGCCCGAAACCCGGACCTGACCTGCGCCGAGGTCGGCTACCAACACCAGGCCGACATCGCCAAGCTGGCGTACGCGGGAACGGGGGAGCGGCCCGTCGTGATCGAGGCCGAAGATCTCGTCGCCGACCCGGCCGCCACGGTCGCGGACTACTGCGCCAGTGTTGGCATCCCGTTCGTCGCATCGGCTCTGTCCTGGGCGCCGGAGGACCACAAAGCCTGGAGTCGAACGCGGGAATGGCATCGCGACGCTGCCGCCAGTTCCGGCTTCGGCGGGCCACGACACGACTACGCGCACACCGTGGACAACACCCCACTGCTGGCCGAGTTCTACCGACACCACCTGCCCTACTACGAGTTCCTCCGGGCCTGGTCGCACGAGCTCGTCACCAAGAGCTGAACGCCGATGGACCAACTCGCCCACCTACGCGCCGTGCGACGCAGGGCCACCGACATCCACTGGCAGGCAGCCGCGCTGACCAAACAAACCCGCGCCCGGCTGAAGGGACAGCGCCCCGCCGTCGTCTGGTTCACCGGCCTGTCCGGTGCCGGTAAGTCCACAGTGGCCAATCTGGTGGAGAAACGCCTACACGAGAAGGGTTTCCACACCTACCTGCTTGACGGCGACAACGTGCGCCATGGCCTCAACTCCGACCTCGGCTTCACCGACGCCGACCGGACCGAGAACATCCGCAGGGTCGCGCACGTCGCCGCGCTGATGGCCGACGCCGGCCTGATCGTGCTGGCCTGTTTCATCTCCCCGTTCCGCGCCGACCGCCAACTGGCCCGCGACCTGCTCGGCGAGGCGGAGTTCATCGAGGTCCACCTGGACCTGCCACTGGCCGTGGCCGAAGCCCGCGACCACAAGGGCCTCTATGCCAAGGCCCGACGCGGCGAGTTGCCTCACTTCACCGGCATCGACTCACCTTACGAGCGCCCCGAATCGCCTGAACTGCGCCTGGACGCGAGCGGCGCGGTCGAAGCCGAGACTCTGGCCGACGCGGTCCTCGAGTATCTCGGCTGTTCGACCTGGCCTAGTCCGTGAATGGGCTTTCCAGCGGACGATCGCCGAACAGTTCAGCGACCAAGTCCCTGGTGTTCAGGCCGGTCGCCGGATAGGTTGCCTCCTGCGCCCAGTCGTCCGTCCAGTCACCGTCGCTGCGCAGTGCGAACACGTCAGGTGCGATCGTCCGGCAGCGCAGCAGCACCGCGGTCACGGCCAGGTCGTAGGGGAAGCGTTCGGTCTTGCAGAACACGCGCGCGACCCCATGCTCGTCGTACTCCCAACTGTTGAGGTCCGCGAGGGTGGGCGTGATGACGAAGGACTCACCGGTCAGTTCGGCTTCGCCGTCGCCGTCGAACGCGATGCGGTCGATGCTCACCGGTGGCGCGTCGCCCAAGCCCGAGATGACTACTCCAGCCCCCCGCACCCGGTCGATGATCCGCTGCGCGTCCTCGACCATCTGTGGCCATCCGGCGCGGAAGCTCGGATGGTTCGGGGCATAGCGGTAGTAGTGGGTGTAACCCATGTCGGCGAGACTAACGGGACGGGACCTTCTGGCGAGGCCGTTCGAGCAATTCCTCGATCTCGTTGATCAGCGAGTCGGACCCGTTGTCCCACAACAGAACTTTGATCTCGCCGAGGTGGTCGCCGCGCACCTGGCGCATCAACCGGTCATCCATCCTGGTCCGGAATGCAGAGCTGACGTATTTCTGGGGTTGATCAATCGGGCAGGATGCGAGGCAGACCAAAGGTCGCGAACAACGCGGTGTCCACGAAACTGGTGATGTGGGTGATCCGGTCCTCATCCAGGGTCAGCACGGTAATGCCATGGGCGTGTGAGATCCCCGCGTGCGGATCACGCACGTAGCGACCGAACGCGGGCTGCCCGTTCGCACGGGTGGGCACCATCCGGAAGGTGCGGGTGCCTCGGGCGAAGCTGACTTCGGTGAAGAAGTGCGTGATGGCGTCGTAGCCCACGTACTCCTGGGACAGCGGCGGCATGCTGACCGACGCGTCCTCGGTCAACAGGTTGACCAGTTCGGCCACGTCGCCTTGCTCGAACGCCGTGACGAACGCCGCCACCGTGCGCCGCTCGGCCGGCGAGTCCGGTAGCGGGGCGGTACTGCCGGGGGTTCGGGCGGCGAGCGCGGCACGGGCCCGTTTCAGCCCGCTGGCCACCGCGGTCTCTGTCGTGTCCAGCATGTCCGCGACCTCGGCACCGCGGTAGCCGAGTACATCGCGGAGCAGGAGAATGGCCCGCTGCCGGGGCGGCAGGGTCTGCATGGTCGTCACGAACGCCAGCGAGATCGCCTCCCTGCTCTCCACCAGCGCGTGCGGGCCGGGAGCCGGATCGTCCAGTCTGGCCAGCAACGTGTCGGGATAGGGGTCAAGCCAGGTGACCTCGATGTGTCCGCTCGGTTCCGGCAGCGGCTTGGACGGTTGCGGGACCGACCTGGGGCGACGCTGCTGGTCACGCATGGCGTTCAGGCACCGGTTCGTGGCGATGCGGTAGAGCCAGGTGCGCACCGAGGAACGCCCCTGAAACGCGGCCATGCCCTGCCACGCGGACAGCAGCGTCTCCTGGACGAGATCCTCCGCCTCGGGAACCGAGCCGACGATGCGATAGCAGTGCAGTTGCAGCTCGCGCCGGAATGGCTCGGTGAGTTCGGCGAACGCCGTTTGGTCGCCGCCGCGGGCACTCGCCACCAGCCGTTCGTTCATGGTCGCATCCTCGCATCGCTCGTCCTCCCACACCGTCTGCTTGAACAGACACCATCGGGAAGCGAAATCGGGCGCCCGGTTTGTCGGCCGGTCGGTGTCTACCCCAACGAAGCCGTCAATCGATCTCCGAGGAGCGACATGTCCACCACACTGTCCCCGGCTCAGCCCGGCGCCCGAGGGAAGACCACCGCCGTGCAGCGCTGGACGCTCGCGCTGGCCAGCATCGGCTCGTTCCTGGTGGTCCTGGATCTGCTCGCGGTGTCCACCGCCTTACCCGCGCTGCGGGTCGCGTTGCACGGCACCATCACCACCCTGGACTGGACGGTCAACGCCTACACGCTCAGTTTCGCGGTCGTGATGATGACCGCGTCCGCGCTCGGCGACAGGTGGGGCCGCCGTCCCACCTATGTCGGCGGCCTGCTGCTGTTCGCCATGGCATCCGCCGCCTGCGCCCTCGCGCCCGATGTCGGTGTGCTCATCGCCGCCCGCGCGGTGCAGGGTGTCGGCGCAGCCGTGCTGATGCCGCTGGCGTTGTCGCTGATCAACGCCGCGTTTCCGGCGGAACGCCGGGGTTGGGCCATGGGCACCTTCGGCTCGGTGACCGGCCTCGGTTCGGTGCTCGGCCCGATCCTCGGCGGCGTGATCACCCAGGAACTGTCCTGGTCGTGGATCTTCTGGATCAATGTGCCGGTCGGCCTCGTCACCGCCGTTGTCGTCCTGCGGCGGGTGCCGAACAGTCGCGGCCCGCGTCGGCGACTCGACCCGGCCGGGCTGGTGCTCGGCGGGATCGCCGCGCTGGCACTGGTCTGGGGTGTCATCCGGGCGGCGGGCAGCGGCTGGGGTGACGCGACCGTGCTCGGCTCGCTCGCCTGCGGGATCCTCGCGTTGGTCGCGCTCATCGTGTGGGAGCGGCGTGCGGAGCAGCCGATGGTGCCGCTTCGCCTGTTCGCCGACCGAGGCTTCGCGACCGGCAGTGCCGGCATCTTCCTGTTGAACGCCGCGCTGACCGCCGCGTTGTTCTTCACCGCGCAGTTCCTACAGAACGCGCAGGGCTATGGTCCGCTGGTAGCAGGACTTCGGCTGCTGCCCTTCGGGGTGGTACCGGTGGTGCTCGCGTCGTGGAGCGGTCACTCGGCCGACCGGGTCGGTACCCGCCCGATGATCATCGCCGGGCTGGCGGCGGCGACCATCGGCGTCATCCCGCTCGCCCTGTTCGCCACACCGACCGTGCCCTATGTGGTGCTCGCCGGCGGCATGGGGGTGATCGCCCTTGGTTTCACCCTCGCCGTTCCCGCGTTGACCAAGGCGGTGGTCGGTTCGGTCGAGCCTGCCGACGTGGGCACCGCGTCCGGATTGTTCAGCACACTGCGGCAGATGGGCGGCGCCTTCGGGGTCGCGGTCACCTCGACGGCGTTCACCGCGACCGGCGGCTACGCCAACCCCGGCACTGTGGCCGCCGGCTATCACGGCGCCATGATCGTCGCCGCCGTGCTCGCCGCACTCGGCCTCTGCGTCGGACTGATGCGGCGCCTGTAACGCTGCGTAATGGCAGTGCGAAACAGTCGCATATAACCCTTGCATCCGCTGGAGGCCACCATGGCCAATCCCGAAGACAACCCAGCCGTTCAGGCCCTCAACGCCGCAGTAGCAACGATCGGGCAACACGCAACAAACGCGGCGAGCTCGGCAGATCGCGCTCAAGGGGCCGCAGACCTGGCCGTTGCCACGAGGACTCCGCAGCCGAGCTGGATCTTCGCGTTGGTCATCGGCATCCTCGGACTGGCCCTCATCATTCTCATCATCGGTGCGGTGATCGCGGCATCGAACGGCAAGATGGTCGACACCACCATCGTCAGTGTGGTCAGCCTGATCGCAGGCGGGCTGATCGGCGTGCTGGCACCTTCGCCGCAGAGCGGCAAGTAGTCAGTCGTGGCTGGCGGCGGGAACTTCCCACAGCACCACGAAGTTCACTGATTCGCCGTCGTCGAGGTTTCTCGACAACAGGATTGCCAACGTGGCGCCAACCTGAGGCCAGTGCGCGGTCGGCGCGGTCAGTTCGTGGTCGAGTACGGGAATGCGCGGCTCCTCGACGCCGGCCGGATCGCGGCGGATCTCTCCGCTGACGCGCACCGGGCCCAGCCCGACCAGCGGTGGCGGCGCCCCGTTCACTCCGGTGACGTACAGCCACGCCGGCACCGTGTCCGGCCGCGGTCCGGATTCCGGCCGCGGCTGGGACGGCGTACCTGGGTTGTCGCGTCGGTTGCGGCGGACCACCCGATGGGCGACGATCGCGACGATGACCAGCGCCGCGGCGATCGCGAGGGCCAGCAGGATCCACTCCTGCGGCGCCGAATCGGGCCCGAACAACAGCTGTGGATTCGGTATCGAAGGGGAGATATCGTCCGGCACGTTCACGCGGTAGTCGCCGGCCTGCGGCACCTTCAGGTAACCCCAGTACGTGTGGGTGACCCCGTTGATGCCGACGGAGCCCCCGTCCGGGACCACCGTCACCGGCAACGCGGCCCCGCCGCCGCTCGGTGTGACGGAGATGTGCAGAACCGCCGGTTCGTCCACAGTCTGGTTGTCCAGGTCTTCGGTGAAGACGATGTCGACTTGACCGGATGGCAGGTGCAGCAAGGTGGATCCCGGCAATGGCAACTGGCCGTACGCACCGTCGGACGGATCACCGAAACCGACGAGCGTCATCACCCCACCTGCGACGATCACCACGATCGCGATCGTGATCGCCCAGAACCGCACCCGCACCGCTCTGCTGTTGGCCACAGCGCATCCCCTTGGACCGTGAGACGTTTGACGGCCGGGATCCTACGGTGGCACGGACACGGCGCGATGACGAAGCAACGTCGGCGTTCGGAGTAACTACGCCGATCTTGGCTATCGAGTGAACAATTCCCCGGCAAATCCTTGACGATCTGTGATCCAGATCTCATCGTGGACGGGTTGGCCCGGCTGCCAACGATGTCCGGACTGGAGGCACGCCATGGATTCGCCCTCGCCAGAAGAAACCCTGACCCGGAATCAGCGCCGACGCGCCGTGATCGCCAGCACGGTGGGCACGTCGATCGAGTGGTACGACTTCTTCCTCTACGGTACGGCCGCGGCACTGGTCTTCCCGAAGTTGTTCTTCCCTGGAGACTCCGCGTTCGTCGGCGTTCTCGCCTCGTTCACAACGCAGTTCGTCGGCTTCGCGTGCCGGCCGATCGGCGCCGCGATCTTTGGACATTTCGGTGACCGGATCGGTCGCAAGACGACGCTGATCACCACGCTGCTGTTGATGGGCATCGGCACGTTCCTGATCGGCTGCCTGCCGACCTATCAGGCGCTCGGCGGCGGCGCCGCGGTTCTGCTCGTCATCCTGCGCATCGCGCAGGGCATCGGGGTCGGCGGCGAATGGGGCGGTTCGGTGTTGCTGTCCATGGAGTGGGGCAGCAAACGCAGGCGCGGCTTCATGACGAGCTGGCCGCAACTCGGGGTGCCCATCGGGTTGCTGCTGTCCACCGGCGCGGTCAAGGTGATGCAATCCGTTGCCGGCGAAGGATTTTTCAGCTGGGGTTGGCGGATTCCGTTCCTGGTCAGCATCGTGCTCGTCGGTATCGGACTGTATGTTCGGCTGCGGGTCACCGAGTCGCCCGCTTTCCGCGCGGTGCGGGAGGCCAGGCAGGTGGTCAAGCTCCCGGTGTGGCAGGTGATCCGGCAGCAGCCTAGGGCGATCCTGTGTGGTGCGTTCGTACGGATGTCCGAGCAGGCACCGTTCTATCTGTTCGTCACGTTCGTGCTCACCTACGGCACCAAAAAGCTCCACCTGGCCCAAGGGGACCTGCTCGGGTACACCATGGTCGCGGCGGCGGTGGGGTTGATCAGCGTGCCGCTGTTCGGCTGGCTGTCCGACGTGATCGGTCGACGGCTGATGTATGGCATCGGCATCGTCTGCGTTGCGCTGTTCGCCTTCCCGTACTTCGGCCTGTTGGACACCAAGGCGTCCTGGCTGGTACTGGTCGGCATCGTGGTGTCGCTGATCTTCCACGACATGCAGTACGGCCCGCAGGCCGCGCTCATCGCCGAGCGGTTCGGGACGAACGTGCGGTATTCCGGCGCCAGCATCGGCTACCAGTTCGCGTCGGTCATCGCGGGCGGCCCGGCTCCGCTGATCGCGACGGCCATCCTCAGCGCGACCGGCAGCAGCATGTGGATCAGCTGGTACATCGTCGGTTGTTGCGTTGTGGCCATGATCGCGTTGCTCGCCATGCCCAAGGTGGACGCGACGCAGACCGCGCCGGAGCTGCCGGGCGACCTGGTGCCGGCCGATGGAGCGACCTGATCGCGGCGCCGAGTCCGAGATGCCGCACGAGTGATCGCAGGTACATTTCCCGGGTGGATACCGGCGACGTGCCCAGCCTGCCCCGAGGGCGCCATCACCTCAGCCGTGCGGAGGTGCGTGGCGCGCAGCGTGATCGTCTCCTGACGGGGATGGTCGAGGTGGTCGCCGAGCAGGGGTACGGCGCAGCGACCGTCGGCGCCGTACTCAAGCGGGTCCACATTTCCAGGGAGACCTTCTACCAGCACTTCGCGGACAAGGAGGACTGTTTCCTCGCCGCGTTCGACGTGGCGTCGGACCGACTGATCGCGATGATCGAGTCCACCCTCGGCGGTCAGGAGGATCCCGCGCTGGAGCGGCTGGATCGGGTGCTGACCATGTATCTCGGCGTCCTGTCCGGGTCGCCGACGTTGGCAAGGACCTTCCTGATCGAGGTCTACGGCGCGGGACGGGCGGCGGTGACCCGCAGGATCGCGGCGCAGGAGCGGTTCGCGGTGGCCATCGCCGATGTGCTGCTGCGCGACGAACACTGGTCGGGCGACATCGACGCGAAGTTCGCGGGGCGGGCGGTGATCGGTGCGGTCAGCGCGCTGGTCACGGCCTATGTGGACGCTGGCCGGTACGAAGAGCTGCCCGAACTGCGCGGGCAACTCCTCGATCTGGTCGCCGCAATGATGAAAGGCTCGGCCTGACCATCGCGAATGTCCGGTGTGGACAAGCCGGTCAGGACGCGGACAGCCAGGGGAACTGGTCCAGCTCCGCGCGGATCTGCGGGCTCACCTGGCTTCGAAGTTGCGCGAGCGCCGCCAGCGCGCCGCCGAGATTGCCGTTGAACAGTTGGTAGGGCGTGGGAATCGCGATCGGTAGCGGTGGCCCGTAGGGGATGATCGGCGGCTGCGGGGTCACCGAGTTGCGGCTGCCTGAGTGCGCGATCGGGTTGAAGTCGTACTGGCCATGGGCACCGGAGAAGTAGCCGTCCACGCCGTTGGCGAAGGCAGCCAGGTTGGTGAACGGATTCTCCGAGTTGCAGATGCCGTCGTTGGCAACGCAGATCTGCTGCACCGCCAGGTCGCCGAAGCCACGCGGCCCCTGCATGGTCAGGCCGGGGATGACGGTCGGCAGGTTCGTCTCGATGCCACCCGCTCCGCCGCCGACGCCTTCGCGCCTGCCGTCGGAGTAGAGCACGCCGTTGAGCCGGTCGGTGGCGATGGCGTTGTTCTGCGACAGGTCGCCCAGTTCGTTGCCGGCGACCAGCGCACCCTCGGAGTAACCGGCGATGGTGAGGTGCGAACCGGGACAGCTCGCGGCGAAGGCCCGCGCGTCGTGGTCCAGGTTCGCGACCCCTTCGGCGACCGAGGCGTCCAGCGAGATCGTGTCGCCGGGATAGGGCGCGATCTGCGCCGAATAGTGCACCTGCGTGAACCCGACGCCCGCCGGCAGCGCGGCGTTGGTCCGGTCGTAGACGTGGGCGTCCGGGTCGAGATGCCCGCCAACTTCGAGGATCATCGTGCTGGCACAGGCGTCGCTCGCCGACGCACCAGGCCCGACCGCGGCCGTCAGTGCGCAGGCCAGCAGCGCCGTCGCCAAGCCTGCCTTGACCGCTGGTGTGATCATCACGATCGCAGCATATCGGATCGGCGAACATCTATGTTCGTGAATCGATTAGACTCGCCGCATGGCTGGAGCTGAGCGGGAACCGAGGATCGCGCCGGGGACTCGACGCGAGATCGGCCTGGTCAACGCGCTGATCGCCAGGCTGATCGGGGCGGCGACCGGGGGCGGGCCGCCGAACGTCTTCACCACCCTCGCCCGGCATCGCCGGCTCTACCGGCCATGGCTGCGCTTCGCACGGGTCCTGATGCCGGGCGGAACTCTGCCGAGGGCCGACGCCGAGCTGGTGATCCTGCGCGTCGGCCACAACTGCGACTGCGCCTACGAACTCCGTCAGCACGAACGGCTCGCGCTGGGCGCCGGATTACCAGCGGAGCAGATCGCCGCGACCGCGATCGGCGCCGATGCCGGCTGCTGGACCGCCCGGCAGGCGTTGTTGCTGCGAGCCGTCGACGAACTGCACAGCACCCGAACCCTGTCCGACGACCTGTGGGCCGACCTGTCCGGTGAGTTCGACCAGACCCAGCTCATCGAGTTGCCGATGTTGGCAGGCCACTACGAGATGCTGGCCATGACCCTCAACAGCTTGCGGGTGCGCCCGGACCGGGTGGCGTCGGGCCCGCCAGGATGGCTGGTGCGGTTGCTCACCAAGGGTGGCCGTCGATGAGTCACCGCGCTCGCCTTGCCGGCCGAACCGTGATCGTGACCGGGGCGGCCAGCGGCATCGGCCGGGAGATCGCGCGGCAGTTCGCAGCCCGCGGCGCGATCGTGTTGGTCACCGACCTCGACGCGACCGCCGTCGATGCGGTCGTCCAGGACATCAGGGCACGCGGCGGGATCGCGACCGGCGCGGTCGTCGACGTCACCAGTCGCGAGCAGATCAGCGCGGCGGTCGACGGAGTGATCGAGCGGCATGGCGCGCTGGACTACATGGTCAACAACGCCGGTGTCGCGATCTTCGGGGACCTTGACGCGGTCGGACTCGACGACTGGGACACGATCATCGACGTCAACCTGCGCGGCGTCGCCTACGGAACAACAATCGCCTACCAGCGGATGGTCGCGCGGGGCGGCGGCCACATCGTCAACACGGCCTCGGTCGCCGGGCTGGTTCCGGTCGCGTTGCAGACTCACTACTGCACGACCAAGTACGCCATCGTCGGCCTGTGCCGGGCGCTGGCGTTGGAAGCAGCCGACCACAACGTGCGGGTGACCGCGTTCTGCCCGGCGTGGGTGGAATCCGGGATGTTCGACAACTCGGTGTTCCGAGGCACCCTCGCGAATGCCGACGCGCGCCGGATCGTCCCGGTCCCGCCGATGCCGACCGCTCGGGCCGTCGCCCGGCTGATGCGCGGCCTCGACCGCGGCGCCGATCTGGTGATCACCCCCGCCTACGGCAGACTCGCTTGGTGGTTGGAACGGTTGTGCCCCAGGATGAGTCACGCGATGCAGCGGATCGGGCTGCGCCTGATCCGCCGGCATGGTCCCCGTCTCGGGGATGCGACGTCCCGGGGAAGTCAGTAAATCCCTGCTATGCGGGAATTCCTGCGGTTGAGCTGTCGAAATGCATTGGTACCCAATGGTTTCCGGCCCCAGTAGCGGAAATCACTGGTTGTCGAAGTCCAGCCAGCCGCGCATGGCCGCGGTCGCGCCGGCCTGGAACCTGCTCTGCGCGCCGAGCCGAGTGGTGATGCTGGCCATGATCCGGCGGCCGGTTCGCACCGAAACGCCGAGCTTGCGGGCGACCGCCTCGTCGGTGTTGCCCTGGGCCAACAGTTTGAGCACGGCTCGCTCCTGTGGGTTCAGGCCGTCATTGATCGCGGCGGCGGCCGAACCCAGCAGCGAAGCGCGTTCCCAGGTCAGGTCGAACAGTTCGCATAACGCCATGATCACGCCGATACCCGTCAGCAGGACCGCGCCTTTCGAACTGTTCTCCGGGTCGATGGGCAGCACCGCAGCGGTCCGATCGTAGATGATCATGCGCGTTGGCAGCGTCGGCATGGTGCGGATGTGGCCGCCCTGCTCGATCAGCCACTGTGCATAGGACATGGAGCTGCGGTCCTTGGTGATGCTGTCCAGATAGATGGTGCGCAGCCGTACGCCTCTGCTCAGGATCGAGGCGTCCAATGGGTTGCTTGCCTGCATGTTCGCCTGGGTCTGGGCGCCGTCGGGCGCGAAACCCATGATTTCCGTTGTGCTTTCGTGCGCCAGCGTCTCGATCCGGGTGCGGATCTCGTCGATACCGATCATCTGCTCGGCGCCGGCATAGTTCTGTCGGCGCTGGCAGTCGGTGTACTCCTCGATGGCGTGCTCCAGCGCGAGCTTGCTGGCGCTGAGCTGTTCCTGTCGCGCCCGCAGTTCCGCTTCCTGGCGCGACAATAGTGCCGCTAACCCTACTTGCGGAGCCACAGCGTGATAACGGTCGGGCACTTCCCAGGACGGCCGCACCAATGACTGTCGGCTCAGCTCGTCCAGTGCGCGTTTGACCTCGTCGATCTGCCAGCCCAATTGCTGGGCGATCTCGGTGACACCAGCGCGCGGGTCGCGCAGCATCGCCCGATACACGGCATCAGCTTGAGCCCCCAGCCCAAACAGCGTCAGTACCTCCACGGAGCCCCGCTCTCCAATGACGTATTCCCCGTTCGGAGGCTAGCACGGCCCCTGGGGCAGGACCCAGCGTTCCACCCACCTGGACCAATTACTGACAGTCACCAGTCATCGACGGGTTTGAACAGTGGGGGTGTGGCAAAAGGCTGCCATGACAAGAGCCTGAACCCCCATTGGGGGTGACATCACCGGCCGGGCGGGAAACAATTGTTTCAGCTGGGGAACGGAATTACTGGGGAATAAAGCATTACTGGGGATTGACGAATCTGTGGCGTTAACGCGTCACATTCATTTCACGTGAGGAGAAATGCAATGTCGGCTACTCGTATGTCAGTAAACCTGAGGATTGCTGGTGTCGCGGTCGCGGCAATCGCCGCGTTGGGCGGACTGGGGATCGCTTCTGCTGCCGCTTCTCCCGCATCGCACCCGGCGCACCCCGTGGCCAACACCGTGGACGCGCCGGCGACGACTTCGCCGGACAACAACGGATGGCAGTGATCCAGGGCCGTCCTGGATCGCGGCTCTAACAGGACGGAGTCGGGGTGGCCGACCACAAAGCATCAACTGGCTGTACCGCGTTGGCCTTGTGCGCCAAGCGATGCACGGGATGTCGAGCTTGACGAGATGTTCGGAGTCAGGCTGACCTTCGTTGCCAGCGGCACCGGTATTCCACCGTCGCCGGAAGTCTTGCGACAAGCTGTCGTGGAAACCGCACGACGCTCTTCCGTCGCCATCGAACACATCTGGTCCGGGACAACACCCGCGCAGGTGCATGTCGTCGTCTACCTTTCCGGGCTCGGCCGCGAACAGGCTATGGCCCAGAGCCGCATACTCGGTCAGTCGGTGGAACAGGGTCATGGTGGGATCGCCTTCGCCGGCGCGACGCCGGTGAATCCCTGAGCCACCAACCCTCGCCCGGTGCCGTCGTCAACGGCGGCACCGGGGGCCGTCGCGTGAACATCGACGGAACTTCACAACTTCTCGATCGTCCGGCAGCGGCCGGCGAGGCGTCACGGATGTGGATCTACCCACGTTGGTAATGGCGTGCACGGGGTGGCGTCGGCAAGCCTGGGTCGTGCTGGACATGTGTCGGCACAGCCCCAGGGGATGTCATGGGACAGCTTGAAGTATCACTGATCGGTGCTGGCCTGATCGCGAGGTTGCACCTGGAGGCGTGGATCGGAGCCGGTGCGTCGATCCGCGTCTACTCCGACGACGGCCGGGCTGAGGGCCTTGCCCGCGAGTTCGGGGTCAGGTTCGCCGGGTCGCTGGCCGAGGCGTTGGACGGCGTCGACGCCGTCGACATCTGCACGCCGACGGGCACCCACCACGAGATCGCCATGGCCGCGATCGGCGCGGGCGTGAACATAGTGTGCGAGAAACCACTGGCTGCCGACATCGGACAAGCCGAGGAGATGGTCGCCGCCGCGCGAGAGTCCGGCGTGCGGCTCTATCCCTGTCACGACGTGCGGTTCGCTCCCGTCTACGCGCGGCTGCACGAGTTGGTGGACAACGGCGCGGTGGGTACGCGCGCGGTGGCCCGGTTCACCGTGAGCGCGTACCACCCACGCCCCTGGTCCGGTCAAGCCTCCGCTCGGTCGGGCGGGATCCTGACCGACCAGATGCTGCACGGCGCCGACCTCGCGTACTGGATCTTCGGAGACGTCGTGCGGGTGCACGCCTATTACCAAGGCGAGATCGCAACACCGGCTCCGCAAGGGGCGGTCGCGACCGGCACCGTCGTGCTCACCCATGCCAACGGCGCGCTCAGCCAGATCGTCAGCCGATGGATGGCAACGCCAGTGCCGCCCATTCGCGTCGCGTTCCACGTCACTGGGAGTGCCGGGACGCTGCGCTACGACACCACGTGGCCACAAGAGGTCCACGTCGGCGACGGCACACCGGAGAACTTCGCCTACTACGGGGAGTCGCCGTTCGTCGCCGAGATTCGCGAGTTCACCACGGCGTTGCAGGGTGGCCCCGAGCCCAGGATCGGCGCGCGGGACGCGCTCGCCACCGTCCGCATCACCCAGGCCGCCGCCGAGTCGGCGTGGACCGGTCGCGCCGTGGAACTACCCGTCGAGGAGGTCGCGGCATGAAGGTCGCCCTGTTGTCGTCCGCCAACGAGCGTGCCACGACCTACGCTCGACTGTTGCGTGCTACCCCTGGCGTGGACCTGATCAATGCCGATGAAGTCTTCGCCCCCGAGGCCGTGGTGGTCATCAGCGAGCCGGTCCGCCGCCGGGAACTGGTGGAGGAGGCGGCCGAGGCAGGCGCGCGGGTGCTGTGCGAGGCGCCGCTGGCCGCGAAGGAAACCGACGCGCAAGCCATGGTCGACGCGTGCGCGGCTGCGGGTGTTCGGCTGACCCTCGCCTCGCCGGCCTGCTTCAGCCCCGCGTTCGCCATGGTGCGCACCGCCATCGACGGCGGCGACGTCATCGGTCGCCTCACCACCCTTCGCGGGACCTACAACCCCGTCCGGCCTGCGACCCAGGAAGCGGAGGGCGCACTGGGCGCCAATGCTCCGTACCTGCTCGACCTGGTCGACGCGACGCTGGACGGCGAGTCCGCGGTCGAGGTGTACGCGCAGACGAACAGTGTCCTGAGTGGACGGCCGGGCGCGGAGAGCGCGGCACTGGTGTCCGTCCGCTACGGCAGCGGAATCGTCGCCGCCCTGGACTGCGGTTGGGGCCTGTCGGCGGATCAGCCGGGCGCGGGTGGACCGGCCATGACCTTCATCGGCGACCGGGCGAGCGTGGAATTCGACACCGCCCCGCGAACCCTCGGCGGATTCGATGTCGCCGCAGGCCGCGAACGGTGGGAGCTGGGCGGGATCGACCTGTACTCGGTCATGCTCGACGATTTCCTTGCCGGGCGGGGAAACGGCCCCGATGGCGCCGCCGGAGTGCGTTCGCTGCGGATCATCGAGGCGGCCTACGAGTCCGCACGGACCGGCCAGCCGGTCGACATCGCCTAGCAGCCCCGCAAGTCCTGTGGTCCGCAGCCGGACGGCCAGCTGATGCGCCCGTCCGGTTGCGCATGTCTTTTCGTCCTTTCCCGTGCCATTCCGGCCTCTACCAGGCTGAGGGATATCGGGTGCCACGACCGGCCGCTTAGCCTGAATAGAGCGTGGAGCTGGAACTATCTCGATTCACATCGCCGAGAGTGGGAGGCCCTCATGAAGGATACGCTGGTGAAGATCACGCTGAGCGGTGGACCGGCCGAGCTGGCGACGAAGGATCACAGTGTCCCCATGGGGGAGCTGGACCGTCCACTCAAGATCAGCTACCTGAGCGGGTATGAGCATTTCGTGCTCGATGATGAATACCCGACGGCGGACCGAGGTGACACCGTGGTGTTCCGGTGGTCGCATCGCACGAAGATCGCTGAATAGCGTTTCCGCATCCCGCACATAATATTAACTCGAATGGAAAAGAATCCATGACCGATGCGATCTCCTTCGAGGTGCCATGGGCGCGGACCGACCAGTTCGATCCGCCCTCGATTTTCGACACTTTGCGCGCAGAGCGTCCGCTCGCGCAGATGGTGTATCCCGACGGCCACGTCGGCTGGATCGTGTCCAGCTACGAGTTGGTGCGCGAAGTCCTCAGTGACCCTCGGTTCAGCCACAGCTGCGAGGTCGGGCACTTCCCGGTGACGCACCAGGGTCAGGTCATCCCCACCAGTCCCAAGATTCCGGGGATGTTCATCCACATGGACCCGCCCGACCACACCCGCTACCGCCGGATGCTGACGGGCGAGTTCACCGTCCGCAGGACGAGCAGGCTGGCTGCGCGGGTCGAGGCCGTTGCGGCGGAGCAGATCGAGGTGATGGGCGCGCACGGGGCTCCGGCCGATCTGGTCGAGACCTTCGCCAAACCGCTTGTCCTGCGGGTGTTGTCGGAAACGGTCGGCCTGCCCTACGACGAGCGGGACCGGTACGTGCCCGCGGTGACGCTGCTGCACGACGCGGAGGCGGACCCGGCGGAAACCGCCGCAGCGTACGCGCAGACCGGCGCCTTCTTCGACGAGATCATCGAGCGCAGGCGCCAACAACCGCAGGACGACCTCATCAGCACGCTCATCGCCGATGGTGGACTGACTCCAGAAGAACTGCGCAACATGGTCACCCTCATGTTGTTCGCGGGCTACGAGACCACGGAAAGCGCGCTGGCCGTCGGTGCTTTCGCGCTGCTGCACCACACCGACCAACTGGCCGCGCTGCGCGCGGCCCCGGCCAAGCTCGACGCGGCGATCGAGGAACTCCTGCGCTACCTGACCGTCAACCAGTACCACACCTACCGCACGGCGCTGGAAGACATCAAACTCAACGGCGAGTTGATCAAGGAGGGGGACACCGTCACGGTGTCGTTGCCCGCCGCCAACCGTGATCCTGCCAAGTTCGAGTGCCCGGCGAAGCTGGACATCGACCGGGAGACCTCCGGTCACGTGGCCTTCGGCTTCGGCGTCCACCAGTGCCTCGGCCAGAACCTGGCGCGCGTCGAATTGCGGGCCGGCCTGACGGCGCTGCTGCGGGCGTTCCCCGAACTCCGCCTGGCCGTCGCGGTGGAGGAGGTGCCGCTGCGGTTGCAGGGGTCCGTCTTCGCAGTGCGAGAACTTCCCGTCTCCTGGTAACCGAAAGGACTCGCGGCACCGTGCGCACCGATCTGATCAGGCCGCTTCCCGTCGTGCTCCGGGAGAACGCGGACCGCTTTCCCGACAAGGTGGCCTTCCAGGACGACCGGCGGACGGTCACGTACGCCGACCTCGAAGCACGGACCCGCAGGCTGGCCGGTCACCTTGCCGGCCTCGGCGTCGAGCGCGGCGACCGGGTGGCCATCTGCCTGCGCAACTCCGTGTCCAGTGTGGAAAGTTATCTCGCGATCGTGCGCGTGGCCGGCATCGCCGTGCCGCTCAACCCGACGGCGGCCCCGGCCGAGTTGGCCTACCTGCTGGCCGACAGCGGTGCCACTGTTGTCATCACGGAGGCCGCGACCGCCGACCGTTTCCAGCACTTCACCGTGCTGGCGACCGGCGACGTCCCGGCCGGAGCACACTCCTACGACGAACTCGCCGTCCGCGAACCGGCCAAGCCGGCACGCGACGATCTCGGCCTCGACGACGTGTGCTGGATGTTCTACACGTCCGGCACCCTCGGCACCCCCAAGGGCGTGTTGTCGACGCAGCGCAACTGCCTCTGGTCGGTCGCCTCCTGCTACGTCCCGATTCCGGGCCTCACCGACGAGGACCGCGTGCTCTGGCCCCTTCCGCTGTTCCACAGCCTCTCGCACATCGCGTGCGTGCTGTCGGTAACAGTGGTCGGCGCCACGGCCAGGATCATGGATGGCACCTCCGTGCAGGACCTGGTCAAGGCACT
>DASYBO010000695.1:0-1765 GCA_036500685.1 Pseudonocardiaceae bacterium
CGCGTCGGCGCCCACGAATGCGTCGTCGAGGGTGATCGGGTCGGTGAAGTCCGCGTGCCGCACCGTGACCCCGTTCTGTGCGAGGTCGGTGAGTTTGTCAATGTCTCGGCCGGTGGCCACGATCTGCGCCGGCGGCGTTCCGGCGGCGAGGAGTTGATCGACTACGAGTCGGCCGAGGTGACCTGATGCTCCGGTGATGACGGTGGACATGGTGTTTCCCTTCGGTAGGGGTGCGGCATCGGTGAGGTGGTAGCGCGGTTCCCGCCCGTGCTGAGCCGGACCCGCTCAGGCCTCTGCCGTGGCGGCGGGCCGTGCGGCGACGGGTCCGGCTCGTCTAGGCACCGTGCGTCATGGCAACCGCCCGCCCGTCGCTGGAAATCGTCAGGATCATTGATGAATGTAGTCAATAGTACTGACTATGTCAAGGCGGAGTCGAAGCCTGCTGACGCTCGCTGGTCCCGGCGGCTCGGGGTGAAAGGGAATCGGGGGCGGACGGCTCGGCGCGGCCGGGTTTTACCGCGCGTAGGGGTCGGTGATCTCGCGGAGTTGATCCAGGATCTGGTGCAACAACGTGAAGTTGCGGGTGCCAAGGTAGGCCTTCCACTCCGAGAGGATCTCCTCGAGTGTCGCCATGGCTACCTCGACCGCTCGCCGGCCACGTTGCTCGATCACGATCAACCGGGCGCGGCCATCCGTGGGGTCGGGGACCCGGCGGACATAGCCCAAGCGTTCCAGTTGATCGACCAGCACGCTGGCGCTCTGTTTGCTCATTTGCGCCTGGTCAGCGAGGTCCGTGAGGCGCGAGCCGTCTGGGGCGATGCGTTGAAACACCCGGCACTGGGCGAGGGTCCAGTCGTCGAACCCGGCATCCTGGAGGGCCCGGAAAATCCGGTCCTCGGTGTACCGGTACGGGATGAACAGCGACATCCCTAGATCAACCCGCTGCTCATCGTCCATCCCGCCCAGCTCCATTGCCCACCTGATTTCACGAGGTTCACACCCTACGTCGACGCTGCCGAGCCAGATCGCCGCCGACCCGCCCTCGGCGGCGCGTGCACAGCGCTCGCCGCGGTCCGCACGCGCCATCTGTCCCTCAGCGACTTCGCACCTGTTGCTGTTGTCATCGGTGCCGCTGTACGGCTACTGTAGTAAATATACCTGACTAGTGTGGGTGGCGGCTCCGATGGGGGACGGGCGGCCAAGGACTGTTCACATCCAGAGAAGACACAGAGAGAACATAGGTAGCGCCATGACATCGACATCAAGCCTGGTGGGCAAGCGGGTCCTGGTCACCGGAGGCAGCCGCGGAATCGGCGCCGCGATCGTGCGGCGGCTCGCCTCCCAGGGAGCCACCGTCGCGGTCAACTATCGATCCGATCGGGCCGCCGCCGATGCACTCGTCGGCGAACTCCGCGACAACGGGTGCGCCGCGTCGGCTTTCCCTGCCGATGTCAGTGACGTGGCGCAGACCCACGAGCTGGTCGCCGCGGTGGTATCCGAGTTCGGCGGCCTGGACCTGTTGGTCAGCAACGCCGGGGTCGAGCACTTCGGAGCGCTGGAAACCATCACCCAGGCCGACTTCGACCGCCTCTTTCAGACCAACGTGGCCGGACAACTGTTCGCTACCCAGGCGGCGGTCGCCGCGATGACCGACGGCGGCCGGATCGTGCTCAGCTCCTCGGTCAGTGTGCGCCTGGCGGTCTATCAACACGCCCTGTACGCGGCAAGCAAAGCCGCTATCTCGGCGATGGTGCGTAATCTGGCT
>DASYBO010000696.1:0-5367 GCA_036500685.1 Pseudonocardiaceae bacterium
GCTGATGGCGCCGTCCGTGTCGCTGCCGTCCGCGAGAAGGGTGATCCCGCCGCCCAACAACGTCTCGGCCTCATCCGCCCGAACCAACACCGCCGCTTCGATCAAGGACATGGTCTCCGCCTTTCCGTTGATAGTTCGCGAGCAGATAGTATGCCAGAAAACTATCTCTTGGCGAATAGAATGCCCGGCATGGACGAGGAGCAACTCGACGCGATCGACGTGATCGTCGATCAATGGCGTCACGAACGGCCCGACCTGGACCTGAGCCCCCTCGGCATCTTCGGCAGGCTCATGCGCCTTTCGATGCTGCTCGGCACCGATGTCGAGCGCTGGTGCGCCCAGCACGGTCTGCGCAACGGCGAGTTCGACGTCCTCACCGCGCTCCGCCGCTGCGGGCCGCCCTTCGCCCAAACCCCATCCGAACTCGCCGGCGCGCTGATGATGTCCCGGGCCGGCATGACCAAGCGGCTGGACCGGCTGGAATCCGCAGGCCTGGTCGAGCGGAGCCTGGACGCGGCCGATCGCCGCAGCTTCCGCATCGCCCTCAGTGCGCAGGGCCGCGAGGTCATCGACGCCGCACTCACCGAACACGCGGCGAACCTGGCCCGGCTCACCGCCGCGCTCAGTCCCGAGCAGCGCACAGGGCTCGAACAGTCCCTGCGCGCGCTGCTGTCCGCCGCCGGACCTGGCCGGCCGTGACACCGTTCGAGGAACAGCGACCTCGACTGTTCGGCTTGGCGTATCGGATGTTGGGCTCGGCCGAGGAAGCCGAGGACGCGGTCCAAGACACGTTCATCCGGTGGCACGGCGCGGATCAAGCCACGATCGGGACACCGGCAGCCTGGCTGACCAAGGTGATCACGAACCTGTGCCTGAACCGGCTCACCTCCGCCAGAGTGCAACGCGAGCGCTACGTGGGATCGTGGCTGCCCGAACCCGTACTCACCGCCGACGGCATGCTCGGTCCGCTGGAAACGGTCGAGCAGCGGGAGTCGATCGCGTTGGGTGTGCTGGTCATGCTGGAGCGGCTCACCCCCGCCGAACGCGCGGTTTTCGTGCTGCGTGAGGCTTTCGGCCACCGGCACCGCGAGATCGCCGAGATCCTGGACATCGACGAGGCGCACTCGCGCCAGTTGCATCGCCGCGCGCGCCAGCACATCGCGGACGTCCGGATCAGGTTCGCAGTCGATGACGACCAGCGACGGCGCATCGTGGAACGCTTCGCCGCCGCGACGCTGACCGGAGACGTGGCCGGACTGGAACGCCTGCTGGCCGAGGACGTCGTGTCCTGGGCGGACGGCAGCGGGACGGTCACCGCGGCGCGCAGGCCGATCGTCGGCAAGGACAAGGTTGTGCGCTACCTGCTCGGTATGAGCGCTCGTCCGGAAGCCACGGTGGTGCGGGCCGAGGTCGCGGAAGTCAACGGCCGCCCCGCTGTGCTGCTGCACTTCCAGGACGCCCTGGTCGGGGTGCTGGCGCCGGACATCGAGGAAGACCGGATCATCGGCGTGCTCTTCATCCTCAGCCCGGCCAAGCTCGCGTTCATCGCCGCCCAACTGGGGTGACGACGCTCACTCCGCACCGTTGTCACGGATCGCCTCGCTCGCCGGTTCAACCATGGCCACACGAGAGGGGAATCTGAATGACGCACCGCATCGTGATTATCGGCGCCGGGTATGCCGGACTCGGCGCGGCCAAACGAGCCGCCCGCCTGCTGCGTGGTTCCGATGTTCGGCTGACCCTGGTCAACCGGGTCGACCGATTCGTGGAACGGGTCCGACTGCATCAGCTTGCGGCAGGCCAGGATCTACGTGATCGGCCGCTGTCCGAAGTGCTGAGCGGCACCGGCGTCGAACTCGTCGTCGCCGAGGTCACGAGTATCGACCTCAACGCCAGAACCGTCCGATCGACGCAGGCCATCGGCTACGACACGCTCGTCTACGCCCTGGGCAGCAACGCGGACCTGGATTCCGTGCCAGGCGTCCGCGACGACGCGTTCTCCGTTGCCGAGGCGGGGCAGGCGCTGCGACTGCGCGCGCACCTGGCCGGGCTGGCTCCCGGCGGCGTCATCGCCGTGGTCGGCGGCGGGTTGACCGGCATCGAGGCCGCCGCCGAACTCGCCGAGGCGCATCCACGGCTGCGGGTCGAGCTCGTGTGTGACGCCCCCGTGGGCGACTGGCTGTCCCGCCGGGCCCAGCAGCGACTGCGCCGTTCCCTGGCCCGAATGGGCGTTCAGGTCCGGGAGGGCGCCCGCGTCGTGAAGGTCGGCACCGACGACCTCGTGTTGGCCGACGGTCGAGGACTCCACGCCGACGCGGTCGTCTGGGCGGCCGGTTTCCGGGTGCCCGCGCTGGCCGCCGACGCCGGCCTGGCCACCGATGGGCGCGGCCGGATGATCGTCGACGATCGGCTGCGCTCGGTGTCGCATCCCGAGGTCTACGGCATCGGCGATGCCGTGGCGGCACGGACACCGCGCGGCGCGCAGGCCCGCATGTCATGCCAGACCGGCCTGCCCATGGGCCGTTACGTCGCGGCTGAGATCACCCGCCTGCTGGCCGGACGCGCGCCAAGGCGGCACCGCGTCCGGTACGTCTGGCAGAACATCAGTCTGGGACGCACGGACGGGATCACCCAGTTCACCCGCACCGACGACAGCCCGATCCCGTTGGTGCTCACCGGTAGGACGTCAGCACGATTCAAGGAGGCGATCACCAGGAGCGCGGCCTGGACGGCGCAGCGCTGACCTCGCTCAGGAGCCAGCCGGAGTGGCCGTGACGCTGTGCAGGTCGATGACGAACACCAGAGTCTCGTTGGCCTTGATGCCGGCCGGGGGAGTGTTTCCGTAGCCCAGAGCGGGCGGGACCACCAGCAGGCGGCGGCCGTTCGCCTTCATCCCGATCAGTCCCGTGTCCCAACCGGGGATGACCGCGTGCACCCCGATCTGCGCGCTGAACGGGCTACTGCCGAAGGACTGCTGCAGCATCTTGTCGTCGGACCAGCTGGTCAGCTGGTAGTCGGCGCTGATCGTGTTGCCAGTGGCGATCGCGGTGCCGGTGCCAGGGACGATGTCCTTGCTGAGCAGGGTCGTCGGGGTCGTGCAGTCCTTGGGCAGCGTCACGGTCGGCGCGGAGCCGAAGTTCGCGGTGACCGTGATCTGGTCCACTGTGCACGGTTTGCTCGGCGGGTTGGTGGCGGACGAGCTGGTGGAACCACCGCCACAGGCCGTCAGGGTCAGGATCAGCACACAGGCGGCCACCGCGCCGAAGGACGCACGAATACGCATGGCCACATCTCAGCACACGCCCGGTCGGGACCCACCACAGCGCCTAAGCTGCGCGATGTGGCTGGTACCGAACTCCGACTGACCGTACTGGGCAGCGCCAGCCCCTACCCCGAGGCGCACAACCCGTGCTCGGGCTACCTGGTCACCAGCGGCGACATCCGGATCTGGGTCGATGCCGGCACCGGCACCCTGGCGCAACTGCGCCGGCACACCGCCCTTGACCGGTTGACCGCGATCTGGATCTCCCACCTGCACGCCGACCACTGCGCGGATCTGCTCACCGCGTTCTACGGCGCCCGCTACGCCGACATCCAGCTCGCCGCGCCGATCCCGCTCTACGGCCCGCCCGGCATCGCCGACCGGTTGGCCGCGTTCCTCACCAACACCGCGGAGCGCAGCCCGATCGAGTCAGCGTTCGACGTGCACGAACTGCACGACGGCCACCAGACCCGACTCGGCCCGCTGACCGTCACCACCCGCGCGGTCGAACACGGCATGCCCGCCTTCGCCGCCCGATTCGACACGGGCGACGCTGCCCTCACCTACTCGGGCGACACCGCGCCCTGCCCGGCCCTGATCGACCTCGCCCGCGAGTCCGACCTGCTGCTCTGCGAGGCCGACAGCGACACCGAGTCAGCCGTGCACCACACCCCGGAAGACGCGGGCGCGACCGCGACCGCCGGCAACGTCGGGCAGTTGCTGATCACCCACCTCGGACCGGCGCCGGACGCGGAGGACGCGATCAGCCGCGCCGCCACCACCTTCGCTCGACGAATCGACTACGCCGCCCCCGGCCGAACCTTCACCGTCGGGTAGTCGCCCGGCGCAGTTTGCTCCGCAACACCCGTCGCGAGGCCGGCCCGAGATCCTCGACCACGTCGATGAGCGCACCGAGTTGCGCGATCGCGTTCAGCGCGGACTCCGCGCCCGACCGGTCGACGCCATCGTAGAGTTCCAGTCCGACGAACGCGGCCGAGACCGCCCTGGCCAGACCGGGAACGTCGAGCACGTCCACGAACGCCGACGAGGCCAGGACGCGGCGAAGCACCTGCTCGATCGCCTCGATCCACCGGTTCAACGCGAGCGCGGTCGGCGCGGCCAGTTGCTGATCGGACTGGGCTCCCGCGAGCAGCTGCGCCAGCACGACCAGGTTCCCCTCTGCCTGTTCGCGCGCGTGGATGCGCAGACCCAATTGCAGCAGTTCCGCCAGCGAGCCGACCGCGTCGAACTCCTCGGCGTAACTGGCCACCCGCTCCCGGGACGCTTCACCGCACGCCGCGCTGAGCAGCTCGTGCACGCTGCCGAAGTGGTAGAAGACCAGCGCCTGGTTGACCCCGGCCGCCGTGGCGATCGATCGGGCTGACGCGCCCGCGATGCCCTTGGTGCGCAAGGTTTCCAGCGCGCCTTCGAGCAGTCGCGTCCGGGTGTCGGGCATGTCCCCTTCAGATTCGTTGCTGTTCACGCATTGGCACTACGGCCGCTGGAACCGTATCGCAGGCCGCGTAGCTCACATCGAAGGTGCCGCGATAGCCGAACAGCGGACCGAACCAGCGGTTGGTTACCGTGACGTCGATCCGGAACCGGTCGATCTCCTCGTCGTAGGACTCCCGCAGCAGCGCCGCCCCGGTGACCAATCGTGGCACGCGTGCGTTGACGATCCCTTCGTGCAGCCGCTGTTCGCCGGACCGGATCACCAGCCCGCCCCGTCCGTCGACCGAGAGATGCAGGTCGACGGCGAGATGTTGATGCGTACCGAGGTAGTCGACGATGGTGTCGCGCTCGGCGCTGTGCACCATTGTCGCGTCCCAGCGACGCGGGGAGTCGAAGTGGAAGGTCCTGGTGAACGTCATGGTCTCGCGGCCGAACGAGTCGAGGTAGGCGTAATTGTGGATGGTGAACGGGATGTCCCGCCCGGTTTCCGCGACCAGGATGTGGCGGCGCGCGGCCATCGCCAGGAACGGCCGGGTGAAACCGCGACCACGCCACACCTCGTCCATGGTCCCGGTACCGATGCAAGCGATGCCGTCCGTGCTGCGGAAACCGAAGCGTTCCCGCAGTCGCGGGTGAAGTCGCGGGAAGTCGGC
>DASYBO010000697.1:0-31330 GCA_036500685.1 Pseudonocardiaceae bacterium
CTCGTCCACCGGCTGCTCGAGGCCGGGCACGATGTCGCCGTGTACAACCGAACACGGTCCAAGACCGACGCGGTGGCAAGGCGCGGCGCCAAGGTCGTCGACGCCCCGGTGGACCTGGCCGAGTACGACGTCGTGTTCACCATGGTGTCCGATTCGGCCGACCTGACACAGGTCATCAGCGGCGAGGGTGGCCTGCTCACCCATGCGACCGCCGTTCCCTCGGTCGTCATCGACTCGTCAACGGTTTCCCCTGCCGCGTCAGCGAAAGCGCGCGCCAGTGCGGCGGCCCGTGGCGCGCGGTTCCTGGCCGCGCCAGTCAGCGGCAACCCGAAGGTCGTCCGGGCCGGCCGGCTGACCTTCGCCGTCTCCGGCCCTCGGGACGCGTTCGACCAGGTGCAGGACCTGTTGCTGGTGCTCGGCCGAGGCGCGACCTACCTTGGCGACGGCGAGGTCGCCCGGCTGGCCAAGATCTGCCACAACGCCTTCCTCGGCGTGGTGATCCAGTCCCTGGCCGAAGTCACGCTGTTGGCCGAGCGCGGCGGCACGACCAGAGCGGCTTTTCTCGAGTTCCTCAACGATTCCGTACTGGGCTCGACCTTCACCCGCTACAAAACGCCCGCGCTGGTCAACCTCGACTTCACGCCGACGTTCACGATGCCGTTGCTCAACAAGGACTTCAGCCTGGCCGCTGACGCGGCACGCGAGCTGGCCGTGCCGATGCCGCTCGCCTCGGCCGCGGCCCAATTGGTCGCCAGCGCGGTCGGCGCCGGCCACCGCGACCTCGACTTCGCAACGCTCATCCTGGAACAGGCTCGCCGGTCCGGCATGACCCTGGAACCGGAGAACGTCGCCGTCGACGACGGGTTGTGACCATGAGGACGCTGGGCCTTGGCTACTTCTCCGCCTCCCCGGTGCTCGCGGTGGCCCGCGCGCGGGGACTGTTCGCCCGAGCCGGCCTCAGGATCGAGGCCGAGCCGGTGACATCCTCGCCCGCCCAGTTCCGCTCGTTGCGCGATGGCGACTACCACCTCGTGCTGACCAGCCCCGACAACGTTGCCGCCTACCGGTTCGGCACCGCGAACGCGCTCGGAGGGCAGTTGGACACGCGGATCATCCGGGCCGTCGACGGTGGTCTCGGCCTGTCGCTGTTGGGCGCGGCCGGCGTGCACGGCGTCGATGACCTGCGGGGCGGCGTGATCGGGGTCGACGTCTCGGACTCGGGATTCGCCTTCGCGCTCTACGAACTGCTGGCCAGTAATGGCCTGCGTCGCGGCACCGACTACGAGATCGTCGAGCTGGGTTCGACGCCCCGGCGCGCCGAGGCACTGCGGGCAGGCCGCTGCGACGCGACCTTGCTCAACGGCGGCCTCGTCCTCGCCGCGCAGCGGGACGGCCTTGTCAACCTGGGCCGGATCAGCGATGTGGTCCGCCCCTACCTCGGTACGGTCCTCGCCGCGACCGGCCGGTGGCTGGACACCGACCGGGCCATCGCGCGGCGGTTCTGCGACGTGTGGCAGCAGGCCGTCACCGCGCTGCTGGCAGCGGAGCACGAGATCGCGCCACTGCTCGCCGACGTCTTCCACCTCTCGATCGAGGAGATCCCGGCGATCCGCACGCTGCTCAACGACCCGGCCGAGGGACTCGTGCCGGACGGTGCCGTGGTCCCGGCCGCCCTCGACAACGTGCTGCACCTGCGCGCCCGATACGGCCGGCAGGAGGCAACCGCGGAGGGCCTTGTGGATCCGTGCTGAAAGGAGGAACCCGTGCGCCTCACCGTGAACGGCGCCGAGCACACCGTCGACTGTGACCCCGACACGCCGCTGTTGTACGTGCTGCGCAACGACCTCGGCCTCACCTCGGCGAAGTTCGGCTGCGGGCTTGGCCTGTGCGGCGCCTGCAACGTCCTTGTGGACGGCAGGCCGACACACTCCTGCGACACTCCGCTGTGGTCAGTCGAGGGCAAGCGCATCGTGACCCTGGAAGGTCTCGGCGACCCGAACCGGCCCCATCCGCTGCAAAAGACCTTCGTCGCGGAACAGGCAATGCAATGTGGCTACTGCGTCGCCGGCATCATCGTGACGGCTGCCGCGCTGATCGAGCGCGAGCCGAACCCGGACGAGACGACGGTCCGTGCGGCGCTCGACGGAAACCTGTGCCGCTGCGGTGCGCACAACCGCATCATCCGAGCGATCCTGGCCGCTCATGCCTGACCGATCGCCAAGCCTCGCGGCTAATCCGGACGTCGACCGGTGGCTGGCGATCCAGCCGGACGGCACGATCCTGGTGCGCAGCGGCAAGGTCGAACTGGGTCAGGGAGTGCTGACCGCCCTCGCCCAGATCGTCGCCGACGAGCTCTGCGTCGACATCACCCGAATCCGCGTGCTGCCGGTCCGAACCGACGTGAGCCCCGACGAGGGTTACACGGCCGGCAGCCTGTCGCTACAGCATTCCGGCACCGCGCTCCGCCAAGTCAGTGCTCGCCTGCGCACCGCCGCCCTGACCGCCGCCGCCGAAGTGCTGGGCACGACCCCGGATCGGCTCACCATCGCAAATGGCACGATCGAGGCGCCGAACGGCGAATCCACCACCTACTGGACCCTGGCCGACCGCATCGCCGCGCACCTCCCCGCCGACGCACCCGAGCGAGCCGTCGAGTCGCACACGGTGGTCGGCCGGAGCGTCCCGCGCATCGACATTCCCGGCAAGGTCTACGGAACCCGCCACTACCTCCACGACCTCCGCTTCCCCGGCCAGCTGTTCGGTCGCGTCCTGCGCCCACCGAGCCGGGGCGCGCACCTGACGGATATCGACGAAGGGCCTGTCCGCGCGTTGACCGGAGTGGTGACGGTCGTACGCAGCGGCGATGTCGTCGGCGTCATCGCCGACCGGGAGGACACGGCGGTCCGGGCGCTGGCGGTACTCGAGAAGACCACCAACTGGACGACCAGCCCGACCCTGCCCGACGAGAACGCCCTCGTCGACTACCTGACCTCGGCCCCTGCTGACGACCACATCGTGCACGAGCACGGCAACCCGCCGGCCGCGACGACGCTGCGCGCACGGTTCAGCCGTGCGTACCTCGCGCACGCGTCCATCGCGCCATCGTGCGCGATCGCCCGTTGGGACAACGGAACCCTCACGGTGTGGTCGCACACCCAGGGCGTCTACCCGCTGCGCGCCGAGTTGGCCCGCTGGTTCGAACTCGCGCTCGCCGATGTCCGCGTCCAGCACGTCGAGGGCGCGGGCTGCTACGGCCACAACGCCGCCGACGACGTGGCCGGTGATGCCGCGCTGCTGGCCCGCGCGGTGCCGGGCCGGCCGGTACAGGTGGTCTGGAGCCGCCAGGACGAGTTGGGCTGGGCACCCTTCGGCCCGGCCATGGTCACCGATGTGGCCGTCGAGCTGGCCGCCGACGGCAGGATCAAGCACTGGCGGCAGGAGATCTGGAGCAACGGCCACTCCAGCCGCCCGTCCTCGGCCGGCACCCCGCCGCTGCTCGCCGCACTGCACGAAGGCCAACCACCGGTACCGTCCTCGGACCCACCCCTGCGCGCGGGCGGCGGCTCCGCGCGCAACGCGGTCCCCGGCTACGACCTGGCCGGTCTGACCGTCGTCTCGCACCTCCTTCGGGACATGCCACTGCGGACCTCGGCGCTCCGCTCGCTCGGCGCCCACCTCAACGTCTACGCCATCGAGTCCATCATGGACGAACTGGCCGAGCGCGCCGGAACGGACCCGATCGAGTACCGGCTGCGCCTGCTCACCGACCCGCGCGCCCGCGCGGTGCTGCGACGCGTCGCCACCGCAAGTGGTTGGGGCGCAACGCAAGGCGCCGACCAAGGACGCGGCGTCGGCTATGCCCGCTACAAGAACACCGGCGCATACTGCGCCGTCGTGGCCGATGTCGAGGCGACGGCGTCCGTCCTGGTGACCCGGCTGACCATCGCCGTCGATGTCGGCCAGGTCGTCAATCCCGACGGCGTACGCAACCAGATCGAGGGCGGCGCGCTCCAGTCGGTCAGCTGGACGACGAAGGAGCGGGTCCGCTTCGACCGGCACGACGTCACCAGCCGGACCTGGGAGGACTATCCGATCCTCACCTTCACCGAGGTGCCATCGGTCCAGGTCGAACTCCTCGACCGCCCGGAGTGTCCGCCGTTGGGCGCGGGGGAGGCCGCCAGCGGGCCCACCGCGGCGGCCATCGGCAACGCCGTCCGGGCCGCGCTCGGAGTCAGCGTCCGCGCCGTCCCGCTGACCCCGGACAACGTCATCGCGGCACTTCACTAGTCAGCCGCGTAGCGCTTCGGTCGGTGCGAGGGCCGCTGCCCTTGACGCGGGCCAGATTCCGGCGACAAGGCCGACGACGACCGCCGCGCCGAAACCGATTCCGAGAGCCGCTGCCGGCAGCACGACCGGTTGGTGCTGGGTGAGGGCGTACCCGGCCGTTGCCGCGGCGCCGAGGACGATGCCGACCGCTCCGCCGATCGCCGAGAGCAACAGGGATTCGGTGAGGAACTGCAACGCCACCTGGCCCCTTGTCGCGCCCAACGCGCGTCGCAGCCCGATCTCGGATCGCCGCTCCAGCACCGAGATCACCATGATGTTGCCGATCCCGACACCACCCACCAGCAGGGCGACCGCGCCGAGACCGAAGAACAGGCCGGTGAACGCGCCCTGCGTCGCGGCGCGCGCCACCAGCGCGTCGGAGGGTCGCACCACCTGGACCGATTCGGGGTAGGTCGGGTTCGCCGTCTCCGCGAGCACTCCCTGCACCGCCGCGACCTGGTCCGGATCGGTCCGCAGGTACAGCTGCGTCGGATGCCCGTCGAACCCGAGTAGACCGATCGCGGCCGGGAAGCCGATCATGGCGGTGTCGTCGATCTCCGGCGCGATCGCCACCGGTGCGAGGATGCCGACGACTGCGAAGTAGCGGTTCGCGAGATACACCTGCACGCCGGGTCCGGCGTGGGCGATGCCCAGCGAGCGCGCGGCGGCCGCGCCCAGTACGACGGCGGGGTACCGGTCGGTGGCCGCGTTGAGGAAGGTGCCGGAGAGCAGTCCGGTGCCGAGCGTGTCCGGCAGGCTCGGATCGGCGGCGAGTACGACGAGACCGCCGTTGTCCGTGGATGGCACGGCTGCCGTGCGCCGCACGATCGCGCCGGACACCAGTCCGATCGAGGAGACTGCCTGTACCGGCGGAATTCGCCGCACCATGCCGACAGCGGTGTTCGGTAGCGGTTGGCGGTCACCGGTGAACGACTGTCCACTTCCGACAGTCAACAGGTTGCTCAGTTGGCCCAGTTGCGTCAGCAGATTCGCCTCGGACGACGCCGACACCCCGAGCACGCCGACGATCGCCGCGATCCCGATCCCGATACCCAACGCCGCGAGGCCGGCCCGCACCCGCCGCGCCCGCAGCCCGAGGCTGCCGACCCGCAACACGTCCTGGAAACTCAGTCGCTCACTCATCGACGACCCTGCCATCCCGTAGTTCGACCCGCCGCCCGGCCGCGCCGGCTACCTGCTGGTCGTGCGTGATCACCACCACCGTCGTCCCGTCCGCGTTCAGTTCGGCCAGCAGTCGCAGGATCGCGGTGCCGTTGCTGGTGTCGAGATTGCCGGTCGGCTCGTCGGCGAGCACCACGGCAGGCCTGCCCACGATCGCCCGCGCGATCGCCACCCGCTGCTGTTCACCGCCGGACAACTGGCCGGGCCGGGCGCCGAGCCGGTGTCCCAGCCCGACCCTGCGCAGCGCGTCCTCGGCCAGCGCCCGCCGTCGTGCCGCCGGCATTCCTCGGTACAGCAACCCGTGTGCCACATTGTCCTGTGCGCCAACGTGTTCCAGTAGGAAGAACTGCTGGAACACGAAGCCGATCGACCGCGCCCGCAAACGCGACAGCGGCCGGTCGCCCAGTCCGGCGACGTCCTGCCCTGCCACCCGGACCGACCCGACCGAGGGCCGGTCCAATGTGCCCATGATGTGGAGCAGCGTGCTCTTGCCCGATCCGGACGGCCCGACGATGGCCACCATGTCGCCGCCGTACACCTGCAACGACACGTCCGACAACGCGGACACCCCGCCCGGATAGTGCTTGCCGACCCCGTCCAGTTCCAATACCGGTGCTGTCACGACGCCGGCACCTGCACGCTCATCCCCGCCGCCAGTCCGGTCCCGCTGACCTGCACCATCGTGTCCGAGAACAACCCGGTGCGGACGCCGACCAGACGGCGGGTGTGGCCGGCGAGCACGTAGATGCCGTAGCCGCCGCCGGCCAGCGCGACCAGCGCGTTGATCGGAACCGCCAGCACGCCGTGCACCGACTGGTCGGTGATGCTCACCGTCACCGGCGCCTGGTCGAACGAGGCCGCAAGCGCTGGATTCGCCAGGACCACCGTCGCGTTCACAACGGCGGGCGCGGGCGGGGCGTTGCTCGACTGCGCGGTCGTGCTTGCGGACGCGGCGGCCTTGGACACCGACGTGATCGTCCCGGACACCGTGGTGCTGCCATCGGGCAACACCACGCTCACCGTGTCGCCGACCCGCGCCAGATATTCCTGCGCCACCGGCACGGACAGATTCACGACCTGGCTGGTTCCGCTGGCGTTGACCAACGTTCCCGGCCGCGCCGGATCGCCGAGCGATGCCGACACGGTGTCCACGCGGATCGGTCCTGACGCGTACACCATGTCAGTCATGCCGACGATCCCGGTGACCGGCACCCCAAGGTGCGCCTGCCACCGCCGCACGTCCGCCGCCGTCGCCGCGTCGAAGTGGTTGTCGATGCGCAGCGTGCCGAAGCCGAGCGTGACGAGATTGTGTTTGAGCTGCGCCACATCCGGCCCGTCCGGCACTCCGAGCGACAGCGGTCGCCAGACCGGTCGCGGGCCGTAGAACAGCACGACGGCTCGACCGTCCACTTCGTACACCTGTTGCCCTGCCGTGATGACCTGGCCCGGCGCGGGCAGCGCCGTGTAGGTCCCGTTCGCCTGGTTCGCGACCAGATACGAACCGGCGTAGCCGAGCGTGCCGTTGACCTGGATCGTCGTGGCCAGATCGGTACGGACGACCGACGCGCTGCCGGTCGCGATCGTGGATTCCGATGCGGACGGTGTCTGGCTCCGCTCGAACACGACGACACCGCCCGCGCCGACCGCCACCACGATGACGGCGATCAGCACGATCGCGCGGCGCTCAGCCATGGCTCAGGCTGGACAGCGTGGACGCGTTGATCTCGGCGTCGATCAGCGCCCGGCACGCCGACGCGGCTCGCTGGAACGTGGGATCGGCCTTGCCGCCGGCCGGAATCTCACCCGCGGAGATGCCGAACCCGTGGCCGGGGGTGAACGTGCTGTTCGCGGTGGGGTCGCTGAAATGTGTCATGCCGTGCGCCCGCATGCACTCGGCCGCGCGGACACCGGCGGCCACCATCGTCGGCGTCGCCTTCGGCTCGGTCGAGGGGTTGAAGTTGGCCGCAAGGAACTGCGATTGGCACGCCGTGCGGATGGTGTCGAAGAAGTTCCGGTTGTCGCCGCTCGCGTCCTCTAGCGACCGCTGGTCGGTGTACACCGAACCGTCCGGCGCGACCACCGGGTCCTGATACTTGGGCACGCCGTGGTCCCGGATGCACTGCGCGGCCGCGTGCAGCGCGTGGGCCTGGTCACCGCCACCGGCTGCCTGCGTTGATGTGCCCCCCAGGCTGGGCACGCCGTCGCTCGGCGCCGCGGCGCCGCACCCGGCCACCAGCAGGCCCACCATGGCCAGTGGCCACACGATCTTGTTGCGATTCATCGCGGAACCCCTCCTGCCGCCGGTCGAGTTCGGCGGCAGGGACAGTGGTAGCCCCCGACCGATGACACCAGTCCTACACGACGACCCGCGATCGTGTTATGTCGCTGTCATGGCCAACGGGGCACTATGAGGGCATGCGGGTCCTGGTTGTGGAGGACAACACGGTGCTGGCCGATCGGATCGCCGACGGCCTGCGCGACGCCGGCATGGCCGTGGACCTCGCCTACGACGGCGCCACCGCGTTGGAGAAGGCGGTGCTCGTCGAGTACGACGTCGTGGTGCTCGACCGGGACCTGCCGCGCGTGCACGGCGACGCGGTCTGCGCCCAACTGGTCGCCGGCAACGCGACGACCCGCATTCTGATGCTCACCGCCGCGGCCGGCGTCGAGGATCGAGTGGACGGCCTGGACCTGGGGGCCGACGACTACCTGGCCAAGCCGTTCGCGTTCGCCGAACTCGTCGCGCGGCTGCGCTCGCTTGGCCGCCGCTCCCCGGCGCTGCCACCGATCCTGGTGCGGGCCGACGTCGTGCTGGACCGGTCACGGCGCCGGGTGAGCCGGGCCGGTCGGCCGATCTCGTTGACCCGCAAAGAACTCGGCGTGCTTGAGGAGTTGCTGACCGCCGACGGCGGCGTGGTGAGCGCGGAAAGACTGCTGGAGAAAGTCTGGGACGAACACGCCGACCCGTTCAGCAACACCGTGTCGGTGACCATGGCGCGGCTGCGGCGCAAACTGGGCGCGCCGCCACTGATCGAAACGGTGGTCGGCGCGGGATACCGGCTGCCGTGAACGCGGGGACGACTCGCCGGCGAAGGTCGGTGCGGGCCAGGATCGCACTGGCCTGCGCCGCCCTGTTTCTGTGCGCGGGCTGCGCGCTGATCGCCGTCACGTACGTGCTGATCTACCAGAACCAGCCTAGCGCCGGCAAGACGAAGAGCACTGTGGACTCGACGCTGTTGCAGCACTGCAAACAGACCAATGTGACGGACGCCAACATGAAGGCCAAGTGTGAGGCCGCGTTCAGCGCGGGCGCGGTCGCGGGCGCGCAGCAACAGGGCAGCGCGGAACTGAGCCAGTTCCTGCTGTATTCGCTGAGCAGCCTTGGCGTCCTGACCGTGGTTGCCGGTTCGGTCGGCTGGCTGGTCGCCGGTCGCATCCTGCGGCCCCTGCACGCCGTCACCGAGGCGGCTCGACGCGCGTCCGAACACAACCTCACTGACCGTATCGCGCTCGCCGGCCCGCGCGACGAACTGGCCGAACTGGCCGACACGTTCGACGGCATGCTGGACCGGCTCGACGCCGCCTTCGCCAGCCAGCGCCGGTTCGTGGCGAACGCGTCGCACGAACTACGCACGCCGCTGACCGTCATGCGCACCGCGATCGACGTGACGCTGGCCAAACCGAACCGCGAGCCGGCCCAACTGGAGGCGATGGCGCTGGAAGTACGGCAGGCCGTCGACCAGGCCGAAAAGCTGATCGACGCGCTGCTCACGCTGGCCCGCAGCGACCGGGGCACGCCCGGCGCCGAGTTCGTCGACCTGGCCACCGCCGCCGAGGACGCCGTGGAGGCGGGCGCCCCCGAACTGGCCGATCTCAACGTGACCGTCGAGCTCCAGCCGGCCGAACTGCACGGTGATCGGATCCTGCTGGAACGGATGGTCGCGAACCTGGTGCAGAACGCAGCCCGGCACAACCGACCCGGCGGATGGATCCAGGTCAGCACCGGGCAGCGCGACGGGCAGGTGTGGCTGCGCGTCGCGAACAGTGGCACGGTCGTGCCGCCGGATGCCGTGCCCTCGCTGTTCGAACCGTTCCGCCGGTTGGTCGACCGGGTTGGCGACGGGTCGGGTGTCGGGCTCGGCCTCTCGATCGTGCGGTCGGTGGCCACGAACCACGGCGGCGAAGCGCACGGCAGGGCGCTGCCGAGCGGCGGCCTTGAGATCGACGTAACCCTGCCGCGCTCCGTCTAGGATCTCCGGCATGAGAACGGGAATGCCCGCAGCGGAGCAATCTGCCGCCGTAGCCGAACTGCTCGCCCTGGCCAAAGGTCGAGAATTCGTGCCGCGGGTGCCGCCAGCGCTGGCGGCGGTGGCCGAGGCGGCCTACCCGCAATGCCTCGGCCTGCAACTGGCCGTGCTGGCCGCCTGGGAAGCCGAAGGTCACGCGCTCGGTGGCTGGAAGATCGGCCTGACCTCGCGCGATGCCCGCGACTCGATGGGCGTGGACGTACGCCCGCACGGCTACGTGCTGGCCGACCGGATTCTGGACTCCGGGGCGCGCCTTGCCGAGCAGGTGCCGCACTGCCGCCTCGAACCGGAGATCGCCGTCATTCTGCACAGCGATCTTGCGGGCGATCAGGTCACCGTCGAGCAGGCGCGTGCGGCGGTCGCGTCCGTTGCGCCGGCCTTCGAGATCAACTCCGCCCGAGTGCCCACGGACTCCTCGCTCGCCGTCCGCATCGGCAACGCGCTCAACAACTGGGGCATCGTGCTCGGCCCCACGCTGCCCGTCGACGCGATCGACCTCGCAGGCCTGACCGTCGAGATCGGCAACGAGAACGGGCCGATCGACACCGGCGACTCGGCACCGGTGACGCTCGACGACCCGTTCCTGTCCCTGACCAGGGTGTGTCACGCGCTCGCCCTCAACGGCCGAGGGCTGCGCGCGGGCCAGCGGCTGATCACCGGGTCGTTGACCGCGGCCGTGCCCACCGATGGCGCCCACGACTTCTACGCCGACTTCGGCCCGCTGGGTCGGGTCACGCTGGGGCTCGCTACGTCGTGATGAACTGACCCGGCTTCATGACGACCGGAGATTCCACGTACAGGCTCCGGTACTCGTCCTGAATTCCGCCGTTGTGCACCTGGATGGCCAGCGGGCCGACCCGGCCCGCCGTCAGGTCGGTGAAGTCAAGGACCTCCGTTGCGTTGCAGGTGACCGCCCCCGTTGGCAGCGGGCAGCAGGCCATCCTGGCCAGTCCGGTGGCTTGCGTCGCGACGATCTCGCACTGTGCCCATTGCTTGACGTTCCACTTCGGATGGTTGAACGCCTTGAATTCCGTTCCGCCGCCGTTGTTGTGTCCCGGCCGGTAGTCCCAGTGGCCGCCGTTGGGTGGCTGGAACTGGATCGCGGACAGTGCGTCGCGGATCGGGGCCAGCAGCACCGCGAGCCGCCGGCGTGAACGACGTGAACAATTGCGCATGGTGAAGTCCCGCCTCCACCGCACTGTCCTGATCCGGGTTCGTTAGGCGGAGAGCGCGGTGTTGTCGATCTGGACCGGGTAGCCGGCGCGCAGGACGGCGACGGTCGACGGAGGGGTGATGACCTTCGCGAGGCCGTGCTTCGGCCGTGCGCGGCGTGCGCCATAACCCTCGGCCGTCCACGTGACCAACTCTTGCCCGACGACAATCGCGGAAACGCCTTCCACCACGACGAAAGTGCCTTCGGGCAGGTCGGTCCAGGGCAGTTCGTGGCTACGCCGCCGGTGTGTTCCCGCGACGATTCGCTCACCGTGCAGTTGCCGGTTGATCGCCTTTGCCGACGGCGCGTCGACGCCGAGGCCGTCAGCCCAGGCGCTGCGGTATGCGTTGTAGCTGGTTCGGCGGCATTCCGCGCACGGCCGGTGGCCGGCGGCGAAGGAGACGGCCTCGTCGTGGAAGTACAGGAAAGTGAAGCGGTGTGGCTGCCACTGCGGCATCCAGCGACCGCGGAACTCGAGGGCGCAGGTGATCCACAGGTCGCTGGCGTGGAAGCGGACGATCTCGGTGCCGGAATGCAGGATGCCGCGGTTTCCGGCCCAGGCACCGCGAAGCGGGATGGCCACGATGTCGCCCATCGGTGTCACGCGGTTTCGGGCCGGACTCATGACGTCGAGTATGCGTCGCTCGCCGTCCGTTCGTTGGCAGCTTTTCGACGTCTGCGTCGGCGATGCCGGTAGGGACCACCCCACCTCGCCTTGACCAGCGCGCACCAGTGACCGCGCGGCCTACGCCCTCCACGCTGAACCGGACGAATCCGGACATGCGAAGGGGTTGGATCGATGGGGGACAAGCGGCTGACCGTGCGAGTGGCGACCTGGAGCGCACAGCACCCGTGGCGGGCCATCATCGGCTGGTTCGTGTTCGTGGCGTTGTGCCTTGCGCTGGGCAGCATGATCGGCGACCGGCAGGCCACCGGCGTGGACTACCGGGTGGGCGAGGCGGGCACGGCCGAGGCCATGGCCGCCGATGCCGGCCTGACCGTGCCCGCGGTCGAACGCGTGCTGATCACCGCGCACTCCGGCAAGCTCGATCCCACACAGGCCCTTGCCGCTGGACGCGACGCCGAGGCGCGGATGCGCGCGCTACCGGAAGTCGCCACCGCGGCGCCACCCGTGCTGGCGGCGGACCGCGACGCGGTCCTGGAACTGGTCACCATGAAGGGCGATGCGGTCTCCGCGTCGAACCCGAACCGGATCACGCCGCTGCTCACCGCCACCGCCGCCGTTCAACGCGACTTCCCCGGCCTGCGGGTCCAGGAGACCGGCAACGCCTCCATCGGCGCCGGCAACAACACCCAACGCGGCAGCGATCTCGCGCTGTCCGAGGAAATCACCCTGCCGGTGACCCTGCTGATCCTGCTCGTGGTGTTCGGCGCGGTGCTCGCGGCCGGTGTGCCGATCCTGCTCGCGCTGTCCTCGATCGCCGCGTCCGTCGGCCTTTCCATGGTGTTCTCCCACCTCGTGCCCGACGCGGGCCTCGGCACCGAGGTGATCATCCTGATGGGCATGGCGGTCGGCGTCGACTATTCGCTGTTCTACCTCAAGCGCGAGCGCGAAGAACGGCGCAGGCGCGGCGGTGCGCTGGCCCACGCGGACGCGGTCCGACTGGCCGCGGCCACCTCCGGTCGCGCCGTTGTGGTCTCCGCGCTCGGCGTCGCACTGTGCACCGCGTGCCTGTTCGTTGCCGACGACGTGATCTTCTCCTCGTTGGCCCTCGCCGCGATCATCGTCATCCTGGTCGCCATGGTCAGCTCGCTGACCATCCTGCCCGCGCTGCTGGCCAAGCTCGGTCCGCGCATCGACCGGCCGAGGGTGCCGTTGGTCGGCCGGTGGATCGATCGGGACAGCGCGCGGGGCCGGTTCTGGCCCGCCCTGCTTCGGCCCGCCGCACGTCGGCCGGTGTTGACCCTGGTGCTGGCCTCGGCCGGCATGCTCGCGTTGGCCGCGCCCGCGCTGGGCATCGTGCTCAACGAACCCGGCGACAACAGCTTCTCCACCGAGATCCCGGCCGTTGCCGCCTACCACGACCTTGTCGCCGAGTTCCCCGCGCAAACCGGGGCCAATCTCGTTGTCGTACAAGCGAACCCGACCGAGGCGGCAGCGGTGATCACCGCCCTGAACCAGGTGGCGAACCAGGCCCAACACGACCCGACCTTCGGCGGCGTCACCGAACCGGCGATCCAGTCCTCGGCCGACGACACTGTGCACACCCTCACCCTGCACATGCCGTTCGTGCCGACCACCGCACCGGCGCAACACACCCTCACGGCACTGCGCACCAGCCTGCTCCCGCACAACCTCGGCCCGATTGCCGGCGCGCGTTACGCCGTGTCCGGCGACGTGGCGCACAACAGCGACTACGTGGCCAACCAGCAGATCAAAACCCCGATCGTGGTCGCGTTGGTACTGATCATGACTTTTGTCATGATGCTGCTCGCGTTCCGCTCGGTCGTGCTCGGCCTGATCGCCGTCGTGCTGAACCTGCTCTCGGCCGGAGCCGCCCTTGGCGCACTGGTGCTGGTGTTCCAGCTGCACTGGGCGCAGGGCTTGCTCGACTTCACGTCGCCCGGTTTCATCACCGCAAGGGTGCCGCTGTTCCTTTTCGTCGTCCTGTTCGGACTGTCCATGGACTATCAGATCTTCGTGGTCAGCCGGATCCGCGACGCGATCCGCCAGGGCGTGCCGCCCAAGCTCGCGGTATCCACCGGTATCACCAACTCGGCAGGCGTGATCACCAGCGCGGCCGTTGTGATGGTCTCGGTGTTCGTCAGCTTCATGTTCCTACACCTGCTCGAGGTCAAGCAGATGGGGTTCGGCCTCGCCGTTGCCGTGCTGTTGGACGCGGTTGTGGTCCGCATCCTGATCCTGCCCGCGCTGCTCACCCTGTTCGGCCGGTTCAGCTGGTGGCCGTCGACGCCTCAATACCATGAAGTTGTGTAGTGGTAGCCCCACATCCACGGACCCTAGGATCGCGGACATGGGGATCAAGCGGATGGACAACGTCGCCATCGTGGTCGATGACCTTGACGCTGCTGCCGCGTTCTTCACCGAACTCGGCATGGAACTGGCGGGCACCGGAGTCGTGGAGGGCGCGTGGGCGGAGCAAGCCGTCGGGCTCGACGGCGTACGGACCGAGGTCGCGATCATGCGTACTCCCGACGGCAATATCCGGCTCGAACTGACGAAGTACCAGAAGCCCGAGGTGATCGACACCGAGCCGGCACCGGCGAACACGCTGGGGTTGCACCGGATCATGTTCGCCGTAGACGACATCGATGACGTCGTCGCGCGCCTGCGCACGCATGGCGCGGAACTCGTCGGCGGAATCGGGCAGTACGAGGACGCCTACCGGCTCTGTTATCTGCGCGGTCCGGCCGGGATCATCGTCGCACTGGCCGAGGCGCTGCACTGAGCGCCTAACCTCAAGACATAAATTAATACGTGAAAAATTGGGGCGACGTCCTGGACCGTCGTGTGAACTGCGGCGTTGGACCATAGGTAGATCCAACTACTCCCACCTGAAGTCGACGAACCTGGACATGGTCCGCGTTCCTCCGCTACAACACCATCCGATGTATCGGGTGTGATGTTCCGTGGTCAGGAGGAAGCACCATGCATTCCCTTCCCGCGCGCCGAGGGCGCACCGCGCTGGCTGCCATCTCAGCCGCCGTCCTGACCACGGCCCTGCTCTTGACGGGCACCGGCAGCGCGACGGCGGCGGTCACGACCCCCGGCACGATCGTCGGCCAGCAGAGCGGCCGATGCGTCGATGTCACGTCCGGGGGAACCGCGAACGGCACCGTGGTGCAGATCTACGACTGCAACGGAAGCGGCGCGCAGCAGTGGCAGGTGGGCTCGAACGGATCCATCACCAACCCCCAGTCCGGCAAGTGCCTCGACGCCAACGGCAGCGCGAACAACTCCTACTTGCAGATCTGGGCCTGCGGAGGCACGGCGAACCAGCAGTGGACCGTGAACGGCACCGGCGGTGGTGGTGGCACGGACATCTGGAGCCAACTCAAGGCGGGCTGGAATCTGGGCAATTCCTTCGACGCGACACCGTGCGAAACGTGCTGGGGCAACCCCGCGACCACCAAAGCCATGATCGACCAGATCTCCACCAAGTTCAACTTCCTGCGCATCCCGGTGACCTGGTACCCGCACCTGACCACCGGTGCGCCGAGCTACACCGTCGACCCGGCCTTCCTCGCCCGACTGAAGCAGGTCATCGACTGGGCGGTCGGCGACGGCATGTACGTCGACGTCAACATGCACCACGACGGTGGCGGCGGCAGTTGGCTCATTCCCAGCGTCGAGCAGATGTCGCAGGTGGAACCGGAGTTCAACGCGATCTGGTCGCAGGTGGCCGCCTACTTCAACGGCGAGGACCAGCATCTGCTGTTCGAGGCCATGAACGAGCCGCAGGACGCCAACGGCGGCAACCGTTACGGCGGCGGCACTTCCGACAACTGGCCCGCGATCAACACGCTCAACCAGGACTTCGTCAACGACGTCCGCGCGAACGGTGGCAACGACTCCTCGCGCTGGCTGCTCGTCACGCCCTACGGTGCCAATGCCCAGACCGGCGCGGACAACCTCGTCGTCCCCAACGACAGCCACGTCGCGGTGTCAGTGCACACGTACAACCCCTGGGCGTTCTGCTCCGAGACCGCCCCGAACTACCTGACCTGGGACGGGTCGATGAACTACCTGCCCGACGGTGACATCGACAACGCGAACCGGTTGTTCACCAGCAGGGGCATCCACGTTGCCTGGACGGAATTCGGTGCGACGGTGAAGCCCTACAACGGCGGCGACAACTCCGATCAGGTGGCCAACTTCGAGACCGACATCGCTTCCTACGCCAACCAGTACGGGCAGAAGACCATGGTGTGGGACAACGGTTCTCTCGGAATCGGTGACGACCAATTCGGACTGCTCAACCGCAACACGGCGACCTGGCAGCGACCCAACATCGTCGACCGGCTCTCGGGCGTCTATCCCTGAGCACGGCGCGGGGGTACCCGAATACCTCGGCGGCTTCGCCAACGCCTGACCGCCGGGCGGGCGGTGCTGGCCCGCCCGGCGGCTGTTCGACTCAGGCGACGTTGAGCGCGGTGTCGTCGATGACGAACGAGGTCTGCAGTTCGAAGTCCTCGCTACCGGTGAACTTCAGCGTGACCGTCTGGCCGATGTAGGGCGCCAGACTGAAGCTGTGCTGCGCGTAGCCGGTGTTCGCGTCGACGTTGGAGAACGTGCTCAGCGTGCCCAGTACCGTGCCGGAGCTGTTGAGTACCTGGACCTTCAGCGTGTCGTAGGCGGTGGTGCCGGTTTCCGCAGTGTCGATGTGCAGCCAGAACGAGAAGTTCGCGCTGGTGCAACCGGTCGGGATGGCGACCGACTGGGCGAGGGTGTCGGTGTGGGTGGTGCCGTAGCCGTCCAGCCAGGCATCCCAGCTGCCGGAATGCGACGGCTCGGAGGCCAGGTCGTTGTTGATCACACCTGAACTCGCCGTCCACGGCGCGGAAGTCGTGCCGTTCTCGAAACCGGGGTTGCCCAGCAGTTGCGCCGCGGTGCACCCGCCGCCGGAGGCACCGATCGTCCAGGTGAACGAGGCGGTGCCGGCGGCGCCGGTGGTGTCGGTCGCGGTGACCGTCACCTTCGATGTGCCTACGGCGGTGGGAGTTCCGGAGATGAGGCCGGTCGAGGAGTTGATCGACAGACCTGCCGGGAGGCCGGACGCGGAATAGGCCAGGGTCTGTCCCGACGCCGAATCAGTGGCCGAGATTTGCAGACGGGCGGCGGAACCGGCGGTGCCGGTCTGGTTGCCGGGGTTGGTCACGGTCACCGTGTTCTGCTGCACCGGGTTGACGGTCAGCGTGAACGTGGTGCTGTGGCTCAGCGAACCTGAGGCACCGGTGATCGTGATCGGGTAGGTCCCGGCCGGCGTCGACGATGAGGTGCCGATGGTCACTGTCGAGCCGCTGCCCGCCGCGGCCGAGGTCGGGTTGAAGGTGGCCGATGCGCCGGAGGGCAGGCCGGACGCGCTGAAGGACACCGTGCCGGAGAAGCCGCCGATGGCCGAGGTGGCGACGGAAGCAGAAGCCGCACTCCCGGCGGTCACCGTGCCTGAGGTGGGGGAGACCGAGAGCGAGAAGTCAGCCGCCGCGTTCACGGTCCAGCTGAACGAGGCGGTGCCGGCGGCGCCGGTGGTGTCGGTCGCGGTGACCGTCACGTTCGACGTGCCCGGTGTGGTGGGGGTTCCGGAGATCAGGCCACTCGAGGAATTGATGGACAGGCCCGCCGGAAGTCCGGTGGCCGAGTAGGTGAGGGTTTGGCCGGAGGCCGAGTCGCTTGCCGCGATCTGCAGGCTGGCGGCCGTGCCGACCGTGTTGGTCTGGTTGCCGGGGTTGGTGACCGTGACCGTGTTGGCAGCGACCGGCTTCACCGTGAGCGAGTACGTCGCCGAATGCGTCAGCGAGCCGGAGGTGCCGGTCACCGTGACGGCGTAGGTTCCCGCCGGCGTGCTGCTCGACGTCGACAGGGTCAGCGTCGAACTGCTGCCGGCGGCGCCGGAGGTCGGGCTGAAGCTGGCCGACGCGCCGGAGGGCAGGCCGCTGGCGCTGTAGCTGACGGTTCCGGAGAAGCCGCCGACGGCCGCTGTCGAGACGGTCGCGGAGGCCGAACTGCCGGCGGTCACCGTGCCCGATGTCGGCGAAACCGAAAGGGTGAAGTCGGGTTTGGGATTGACCGTCCAGGTGAAGGAGGTGGCGCCGCTGGCGCCGGTGGTGTCCTTGGCCGAGACGGTGACATTGCTGGTGCCGGCGGCCGTGGGTGTTCCGCTGATCACGCCGGTCGATGAGTTGATCGACAAGCCCGACGGGAGCCCGGTGGCCGAGTAGGTGAGGGTTTGGCCGGAGGCCGAGTCGGTTGCCGCGATCTGTAGGTTGGCGGCCGTGCCGACGGTGCCGGTCTGGTTACCGGGATTGGTCACCGACACCGTGTTCGCGGCCGTGCTCCACACGTTGGTGATCGAGGTCGCGTTGGCGGCCGCTCCGGCGTAGGGGAGGCCGTACATGTCCTCGACGGTGCGCAGCACGCTGTAGTGGTTGATCGTGTTGCTGTACTGGCCGGCCTGGACGTTGGCGCCGTAGAAGATCGTCGGGACCTGGTTGCTCTGCGAGGAATCGTCCTCGTCCCAGGTGACGACCAGCAGGCTGTTGTGCGCCTTGGCCCACGTCGCGTAGGAGTTCATGTTGTTCTGCAGCCACGTGTCGCCCTGGGCGATCGTGCCGTCGTGCATGTCGTCCTGCAGGTTCGGGATCACCCACGAGACGGTCGGCAGTGAGGCGTAGTTCGACGAACTCGGGAAACTGGTCCAGGGCAGGCTGTCCGAGGCAGGCACGTTGGTGAAGTTGGTCCACGGCACGTGCTTGCGGGCGTATGCACCCGAGGTGCACACGGTGGAACCGGTGGAGGGCAGGCCCTCCGAGTAGCCGGCGAAGGTGTCGCCAGCGGCGAGCAGTTGCGCGCCCTCGTTGGCGGCGCTGAAGGTCTGCGGGCAGGCGTCGCTGGTCACGCCCTGATTGGAACCCGAGAACAAGTCGAGGTAGTTCGGCTCGCTGGGGTGCTCGATCGCGAAGGAGTTGGTGAACGATGCGCCGCCAGCGGCCAGCGTGTTGTTGATGTACGGGGCGTTGGTGGTGTCGCCGATGATCTCGTTGTAGGAGTGGTTCTCCTCCATGACGATGATGACGTGGTCGAAGCGCGGCACGCCGTTGGCGGCGTGCGCCATCGGAGCGGCGATGGCCGTGAGGCCGCCGACGGCCAGCGCCGTGCCGGTGACCGCGGCCGCGGCGCGTCGTAAGATTCTGCGGGGTAAGCCGAGCATGGTGAGGTGCCCTCCGGTTGTACGCATGATGAACTCCTTGCGGCGCCAACGAAAATCTGTTGGCGGGCCCATTCATGCCGCGAAAGGTTGCAGGGGAGTGGGCCGCTACGCATGGTGGAGGTGCGCGAGCAACCGCACTAGCTGCGTTTGGCGATCACAATTCACTGTTCTCCAAGGAAAAACCAAGAATGCGGTCTATGTCCGCACCGTGTCGATTTCGGATGGGCTCGTTCGACGGTGAGGTGAAGGGGCGTCGAACGGCGCCCCGAAAACCGGAAGGACTGGACAATGCGGAAATTGGTGGCGTTCGAACACGTGACAGTGGACGGCTTCGCCTCCTCGGGTCAGGGGATGGGCTTCGAGTGGACGTTCCGCAGCTACAGCGATGACCTCGCGGCCTACGGCCAGGAGCACATTCAGGCCGATTTCGACACCGTGGTCTACGGGCGCGAGACCTATCTGGGGATGTACGGGTTCTGGGGCAACCAGCCGACGGAGGCCAGCTCCGCGCACGAACGCGCACATGCCGAATGGGTCAACGCGGTCGACAAGGTCGTCTGTTCGACCACCCTGGAGTCGGCGGACTGGAACAACACGCGCCTGGTCCGGGGAGATCTGGCCGAAGAGTTCGGGCGGCTCAAGGACCAGCCCGGCGGCACGATCGCGATCTACGCCAGCCCGAAGCTGGTCCACTCCTTCATCGAACTGACCCTGATCGACGAGTTCCGGCTGATCGTGCACCCGGTGGTGATCGGTTCAGGAACCCCGTTGTTCCACGACAAGTCCGCGCTCAACCTGGACCTGGTGGAGTCCAAGCCGTTCGAGTCCGGCGCCGTCTACCTGCGCTACCAGGTCGGCTAGGGAATTCGCAGATGCGCTACCTGATGCTGATCCGCAACGATCCCGCCGCCGCGCCCACCTCGGGCCCGGACCCGGCGCTGGCCGAGGACATGGGCAGGCTGATCGAGGAGATGACCAAGGCCGGTGTCCTACTCGATACCGGCGGGCTGCGCCCCATCGAGGAAGCCACCCGGATTCGCCTTGCCGACGGTAGGACGACCGCCCTCGACGGTCCGTTCACCGAGTCCAAGGAGATCATCGGCGGCTACTGCCTGATCGAGACGCGTTGGCGTGACGAGGCGGTGGAATGGGGCACCCGTTTCCTGCGGCTGCACGGACAGGACTGGACCATGGAAGTCGAGATCCGGCAGTTGGACCCGTCGTGAGCCGGAACCGAGGATGAGCCATGACCAGTCGCCCGCGCGGCAGGCGATCCGGGCCGTCGAGGCTGCGTGGCGGATCGAGTGGCCGCAACTCGTGGCCGGACTCACCCGCCTTGTCGGTGACATCGACACCGCAGAGGACCTCGCGCAGGACGCCCACGTGGCGGCCTTGCGACAGTGGCCCCGCGACGGCGTGCCATCGAACCCGGGCGGCTGGCTCATGCTCACCGCGCAGCGCCGTGCCATCGACCAGATCCGGCGCGACGCCACGCTGGCCCGCAAACTCCCGATGCTGGGCAACGACCTGCTCACCGACCGCCGATCGATGCCACCGATTCCGGGCGAGAACCTCGACATCGCCGACGACCTCTTGCGGATGGTGTTCACCAGCTGCCACCCCGTACTGTCCCGGCCCGCGCAGGTGACCCTGACGTTGCGCATGGTCGGCGGGTTGACCACCGAGGAGATCGCGAGGGCCTACGTGGTGCCGCGATCGACGGTGGCACAACGGATCGTGCGCGCGAAACGCACCATTTCCGACCAGCGCATCCCGTTTCAGGTGCCCGACGGTTCAGAGCTGGCCGGGCGTCTGGACTCCGTGCTCGAGACGATCTATCTGATCTTCAACGAGGGCTATGCGGCCACCTCGGGTCAGGACTGGGTGCGGGCCGAACTCTGCGAAGCCGGGTTGCGGCTGGCCCGCATCCTCACCGGCCTGCTGCCGGCCGAACCCGAGGTACACGGGCTCGTCGCGCTGCTCGAACTGCAGGCATCACGCGTGCGCGCCCGCAGCGACCCGGCCCGACGCCCCGTCCTGCTGCCGGATCAGGACCGGTCGCGCTGGGACCAGCTGCTCATCCACCGTGGCTACGCCGCGCTCGGGCGAGCGCATGCCCTCGCGCTCCAGCGCCGCTTACCGGCCGGCCGGTATGCGCTCCAGGCGGCGATCGCGGCCGTGCACACCATGACCGCGACACCGAGGGACACCGACTGGCGCCGCATCACCGGGCTCTACGCGCAGCTGGCCGAACGGTTTCCTTCTCCGGTCGTGGAACTCAACCGAGCCGTCGCCCTGGCGATGGTGCACGGCCCGGCGGCCGGGCTCGAACTGGTCGACGCCGTCGCGGCGTGCGGGATGATCGAGGGCTACCACCTCCTGCATGCCGTTCGCGCCGACCTGCTTGCCCGGCTCGGCCGCCGCACCGAGGCCAATGCCGAATTCATCCGGGCCGCCGAACTGACCGCCAACACAGCCGAGCGGTCTTTTCTCCACATTCGGGCTGCTGACTGCCTCAAGTAGGCAGATTTCGCCCGCTGTTCGCGGTGATACCGCGAGAAGGGAATCTATCCGGTCGCCGGTCCCGTATCCCTGACCGCAAGCCCACGAACCGGGGCACTTCCCGGTGGGCGAAAGGGGAATGCGATGCGAAGAACCAATTCGGACGACATTGTTCCTGGACGGCGCGGGGGAGCCAACACCCGGTGGTGGCTCCTGCTGGCCGCAGGCGGCGCGGCCCTGGCTCTTGCCGCGACCAGCGCACCCGCCGCCGTCGCCGCACCGGCCGGCGACACCGCCTTCATCGGTCCTCAGCACCAGAACGTGACCGTGGCCAGCACGGTCCCCGGCAACGGTGACGTGAACCCTTACGGCGTGGCCGTTGTGCCCGAGTCGCGCGGCAACCTGACCGAAGGCGACATCCTGGTCAGCAACTTCAACAACGCGCCGACCGCGACGGCTTCGGGCGGCGAACAGGGCCGCGGCACGACCATCGTCGAGGTCGCCCCCAACGGGCACGTGAGTCTGTTCGCGACCATCCCGACCACCGCCGTCCCCGACGGAATCGGGCTGACCACGGCTCTGGTCGTGCTGCGCTCCGGCTGGGTCATCGTCGGCAGCCTGCCTACCACGGACGGCACGTCCGCGACCGCGAGCCGGGGTGAACTGCTGGTGCTCGACTCGCGCGGTCACCTGCGCGAGGTCATCGCGGGTCACGGCATCAACGGGCCGTGGGACGCGACCGCGGTCGACGGGGGCCGATACGCGGACATCTTCGTCAGCAATGTGCTCAACGGAATCGTGAACGGCGCGCCCGCGAGCACCACCAGCGGCACTGTCGTACGGCTTGGCCTGGACCTGACCGGTCCGGCGCCCCGGCTGCGGTCCAGCACGGTCATCGCGAACGGCCTGTCCGTGCACACCGATCCCGCCGCGCTGATCGTCGGACCGACGGGCGTGGCGCTGGGCCCTGACGGCCGGCTCTACGTCGCCGACACCGCCAATTCGCGGATCGCCGCCATCCCACACGCGCTGACCCGCGACGATCCCGTCAACGCAGGCGCGGCGGCGGCGACCGTCTCGACCAACTCCGCACTGAACGGGCCGCTCGGCCTCGCCATCGCACCGAACGGCGACCTGCTCACGGTGAACGCGGGCGACAACAACCTGGTCGAACTCACCAGGTCGGGCAGGGTCGTCGCGGTGCGCGACCTCGACACCACCGACCCACCCGGCGGCGCCCTGTTCGGCCTCGCCGTCGTACCGCGCCAGCGCGCGGTCTACTACGTGAACGACGACGTCAACGTGCTCAACGTCCTGCGATAATTCTCGCGGCAACCGGATGGACCGGGCGCGGCATTCCGCGCCCGGCCACCGTGCGTTTGCGGAAATGTCGGTCCCTCCGGTTACGCTGAAGAACCGGAAAGGAGGGCGGCATGTCGCACGCCAATCCTGCCAATCCCGACGAGCGGCCGGTGCCGCTGGATTCCCTTTTCGTCATCGCCGAGCAACACGATGTCGGCGAACACCAACTTCGGGTCCTTGAGCCGGCGTCGGCCGACTGGTTGGCCGTGTTGGCCGAGGAATACCGGCGGCTGCGCACCATCGCCAGTTATCGGGCGACGGCGTTGTCATTCGACGGGCTGGACCTCGCGGTCGACGAGGTGGCGAGGATCCTCAGGGCCGCGACCGTGCCGCACTACGAGCCCGGCAACTTCGGGGTGGTCCGGTCCGATCTCGCCGAGGTCATCCTGGGGCTCATCGGCGAACAGCTGTACGGCAGCCGTTACGGCTACCGCAGCGTCACCGACCGGGAACTGGTGCAACGGCCGGGTCGCGGCATCGACCAGATCGGCGTCGAAATCGATCAGGCGGCGACGCGACTCACGCTGGTGCTCGGCGAAGCCAAGGTGTCGACCGAGCAGAAGAGCCCGCCCGGCGTCGTGGACCGGGGCGGCGACTGCCTGCGCGCCCAACACCTCGCGCATCTGCACAACCGCGACGTGACAGCGGACAAGGTGTGGGCCGCCAGCCGGCGTTGCGCCGACCCGGAAACCCAGGAGCTGCTGCGCCTCGCCGCCGAACTGTTCCGCCGGCATCTCGACGACAAGATTCGCGTCGTCGCCTCCAGCCTCATGGTCCGGCCGAGCACCGCGCGCACCCCGCGAGACTTCGGCACCTTCCACACCGCGAGCGCGGATTTCCGGCCCGCGCACATCCGATTCCTGCTGATCCGGGTGCCCGGCGACGTCGACGAGGTGGCCATGGAGTTCGCCCGGCTCGCCAGGGGCGAGTTCCCCGATGGGCGGGTGGCATGACCCTCGACGCGACCGAATTCCTTGCCGCGCTCGGTGTCCCGCGAACCGCGGGCCAAGCCGGGCAGGCCGTGCTGCTGCAACGCGTCACCGGCGTCGCCGACGCGAACGCGACTGACGACGCCGATGTCGCACGGGCGGCCGTCCTGCTCGAAGAACAGGCCGTCCGCGCCTATCGCGAGACCCAGGAGGGCGTCGCCGAGCTGTTCGGCTCGGCCTGCGAATGCCTGCGTCTGCTCAGCTCATCGGAGGCAGGCCGGGCGGCTGCCGCCGCGGTTGAGGAGCCGGTGCTGCCGCTGGGCCTCGACCTGCCCTTCCGGCTGGCCGTGGCCGGCCTGCTGGCGCGCGACACCGCCGAGATCCGGCTCGCCCTCAGCGATCTCGTGGTCGCGGGGACCTCCGTGCGCGCGGCCTGGGTCGCCGAGACCGGGGCGCGGGACTGGGCGGACCAGCTGCTGGTCGACGTGTTCGGAGCGTTCATCCTGTTGGTGCGCAAGCAGGATGGCTGGTCCGATGTGGACACGGCGCTCGCCCTGTCGGCCGGTCTCAAGCGCTGGCAACAGGACCTGGAACCGGACTACCTCGCAAGGGCCGCCGAGACAGGACAGTCCCAGGCCGGCGCCCTCCGGCTGGTCGCGCTGTTCCACCTCGCCCAGGCGGTCACGCACACCGGCCAGTACCTGGTCGATGGCGGCGTCGGGCACCCGGACACCGTTGCCCTGCTCGACCGCCATCACGACCAGGCGCGCGAAGCGCTGGACGCCATGGCGACACCGGGCACCGGCACCCTGATCCGCTTCGCCGACCTGCTCTGGGCCGGCTGCCGCGAACTGGTCGGCAACTCGCTGTGGACGCACGTCGCAGGACTCGGCGAGCGGATCGGCGACTTCGCGAAGGTCCTGACCGACCGGGGACGACCCAATCCGGTCCTGGAACTGTGGCCGAGCCAACAACAAGCATTGGCCAACAACATCTTCGACGAGCAGCGGCGAGCCGTGCTCGTGCAATTGCCGACCAGCGCGGGGAAAACCCTGCTCGCCGAATTCCTCATGGTGCAGAGTCGAGCCTTGCGCCCGCAGGGCACCATCGCCTATCTGGTGCCGACCAGGGCGCTGGTCAACCAGGTCACCCGCGATGTGCGCGCCGACCTGCGTCCGTTGGGCATGGCGGTCGAACAGGCGGTACCCGCCTATGAACTCGATCCGGCCGAGCAGTCGCTGCTCACCGACCCGCCGGCCGTACTGGTCACCACCCCGGAGAAGCTCAGCCTGCTGCTGCGCCGCGGCCACCCCTGCCTTGCCGACCTGGCCCTTGTCGTTGTCGACGAGGCGCACAACCTCGGTGACCAACAGCGCGGTGCCCGCCTCGAACTGCTGTTGGCCACCATCCGCAGGGACAAGCCGACCGCCCGCTATCTGCTGCTCAGCCCGTTCCTGCCCGAAGCAGGGCAACTCGTCGACTGGCTCGGTGGCGCGGCGGGACTGCCGCCGATCACCGTGAACTGGCGCCCGGCCAGTCGCGTCGTCGGCACCGTTTCGGTGGTGGGCCAGCGCCCGCGCCGCAACCTGGTGCTGACCACGTTGGACGCGGCAGGAAACGCCGACGTGCCCGGCGGCCGGCAAACCCCGCTGGCGCCGGTGACCAACGAGAGCCTGCCCGGCCCGACCACGATCAAGGCGGTCAGTCGGCTCGCCGCGCGCCGGTTCCGGGACCGGGGCAGCACGCTGATCCTGTGTTGGGGTTCGGGTACCGCGATGGCTCGGGCCGCCGAGATCGCCGAGGATGCCGAGCCGATGCCGGCCGATCCGTTTCGCGACGCGGTCGCCCGCTATCTGCGCGCCGAGTACGGCCAGGACATGCCGCTGGCCCGGCACATCGCCAACGGCGTCGCCTACCATCACCGAGGGATGGCCCAGGACACCAGGGTGCTGGTCGAAACCCTGCTCCGCACCAGCCTCGTGCACACCGTCTGCGGCACGACCACCCTCGCCCAGGGCGTGAACTTCCCGATCAGCAACGTCATCATCGAGACCGGCAGAAAGGGCCGCTACGACCGGCTTTCCTACGCCGATCTGTGGAACGTCATCGGCCGCGCGGGCCGGACCCTGCTCGACGACGTCGGCCTCGTCGGTTTTCCGGTCGCCCGGGAGGATCAGGCTGCGCAATGGCAGGAGTTCATGCGCGGCGAGGCGCAGGTGATCGCCAGCCAGCTGAGCCAGGTCATCGACCGCGCCGCCGAGATCGGTGACTTCGTCAGCGTGCGGGACGTCAGGACCGTGCCGGCCCTGACCGACCTGTTGCAGTTCCTCTCCCATGCCATGCGGGTCGGCGGCGCGGACCGCACCGCTGCCGAGCTGGAGGAACTGCTCGGCACCAGCCTCGGGTTCGCCCAGGCGCGGGCGTTGAGCGCCGACCGTGCCGCCGCCCTCGTCGACCTGTGCCGGCGGTATCTCGCGCAGGTCTCGGCCACGGCGCCCCTCGATCGGATCGCGCTGTCCGACCAAACCGGATTCAGCACCCCCACCGTCGACCTACTGCTGGCAGGCGGCGACGCCGACCCCTCGCTGTCCGACGAAGCCACCTGGCTGCCCGAGAACCTCTTCGGTGCCGACATCGGCGCGCTCGCCGCGCGAACGCGCATTCTCGGCGAGGTTCCCGAACTGCGGCTGGGCTCGGCCAGAGCGGAAGCACTCTCCGCCGAGCGGGTCGCGGCCATCATCAGGGACTGGGTACTCGGCGTTTCCGTTGGCGACCTCGCGGCGCGACACTGGCCCGCCCAATCCGATCCGGCAACGCGGGTCGCCGGTTTGGCGAAATACCTCTTCGGCCAACTCGCCAACCAGGCCAGCTGGGGCCTCGGCGCACTGCAGAACACCTATCTGCCCTCGGCGCCGGCATCGTCGTCGCCGAGCGCGGCCCGCTACGTGCCGTCCATGGTCTACTTCGGCGTGTCCACTCCGGCCGCGGTCTGGATGAGCATGGTTGGCGTGCCGAGGATCGCGGCGGTCGGCGTCGGCGAGCAATGGCTGCGGCAGCACGGCCGACCGCCAGGCAGCTTCGCCGAACTGCGTGACTGGCTGGCCACCCTCGACGACCGCGACTGGACGACGGCACTGGACGCGACGGGCGGCGGTTCGGCCTTGTCCGACGCTGCTGCCTTGTCCGGCGCGGACATGCGACGACTGTGGCAGCAGGCCATCGGCTGAGCGCCGACGGCCATCAGCTGATCAGATCTCGTCCGGGTAGTCAGCGACAAGGTAGGCGGCGCTGAGCTCGACCCGATACGGCTCGTAGAGTTCGGTGATCTTGTCCCCGGTTATCTGTACCCGTTCGGCGTAGCCGGTGTCACTGTCGCTCAACGAGAAACAGCGCATCTCCGGCACCTTCGGGTCGACGAGCCAGTAGTTCGGGCAGCCTGCTTCGGCCAGTTTGGCCGGCTTGAGTTTCTGGTCGATCAGCCTGCTGCTGCGCGAGATGACCTCGACCGCCAACACGGGCGGGCCGATGAGCCCGCGTTCGTTGAAGGCGTCTCGCCTGCCCACGACGATGTCCGGAATGAGCACGGTGTCCTCAGCGAGCAGCACGTCGACCGGAGCCGGCAAGACTTCAAGATCACGCGGGCAATGAACGCTCAGTACAGCGAGTAGTCGAGCGACCACTCGCTGGTGAATGGGCCTCGGGGATGGGCTCATCAGCAGCGTCCCGTCCAGGAGTTCGTAGCGGTACCCGTCATCATCAAATGACTCCAGGTCCGCCCAGGTCAGCGACTTCCCCTGGGAAGAGGTTCCGACGCGTTCCATGATGCAGTTCCTCCCTGACGAGAACCACCAGCCTGTCCGGCCACGCCGAACGTCAACCTGCGACGGCTCGCCGAAAAGGAAGAGTCTAGCGACTCCTCGGGCCAGTCGGATGTCCTAACCACAGGCCGAGATCAGCCTCGCGGGCAACATAGCGTAAGCGCTTCCGCGCATCGACTGCGCCATTCCGGCTAACCTTGGTCTTATCGAGCGATTTCCTATCTTTCATCTTGACGACCTCAGTCGTACCGTTGGCGTTCACCGCAACCAATCGAACAGCAACCTGATCTATATCCGAGGGCAACCGGTCACGAGGGGATCTCCGCGTTGGAGTAGTACGGCTTCGAGAACGGGAACATGGTGTCGACCCAGTGGCGCAGCGCGAAGTACAGCTTGGCGTAGTAGCCGCGTTCGTAACCATCGGGCGTGACCCACCAACTGACGTCGACGTCGTAGGTGGCCAGATGCTCGGTCAGCGGTTTGCGTCGTCCCATCGGATACAGGTAAGCGCAACCAAGATACTGGCCATCGGAGTCGTAGACGGCGTAAGTGAACGAATCGCCCTCGCGGAATTCGCATTCGTGCCAGACCAGATCGACGTAGTTGAACTCGTGGGTGACCGGCTCCGTCGGCCAGCGGCCGCCGCGGGTTCGCCGGATCAGTTCGATGCTGGCGTTGATGCCCCGCACGTCGTCGTCGAGGTGGTCACGGGTGATCGCGGCAGCGCGGATGTCCTCATGGCTCAGTGTGGCCGGCGCCGTCCATTCGTCCGGCAGATTCAGGAGTTTGACGAGACCCTGATAGTCCATGCCCGAATCATCCTCCGGTGGGGCCGAAGGTCAGGGGCAACCCTGATCTTCACCCTGATTGAGACCTTTGACCGTGTTGACCGACCGGCCCCAATGATTCACTGAAGGCTCTGATCCGCTTGCGGGGAGTGAGCGGAGCGCAGCAAGGGGAGGTCAATGTGCACCGTGCAACGCGGCTCGTCGTGTTATGCACCACGGCAGCCATCAGCGTCGCGCTGGCCCTTGTCGGTACCACACCGGCAAGCGCGGCGTCCGGCGCCGACAACCAGGTCACCACCGGTGGTTTCCGGCCAGCCGCCATCGACTGGCAGCCATGTCCGGAACGGCCGAACGACGCGACCATCCGGTGCGCCACCATCAAGGTGCCCATCGACTGGTCCGACCCGACCGGCCCCACCTTCGGTCTCGCCATCGATCGGCAGGCCGCAGCGGACCCGGCAGCGGACGACGGACCGCTGCTGATCAATCCCGGCGGGCCGGGCGGTTCCGGTGTCGATTTCGCGCTGGACGCGGCCGGCTTCTTCAACCCGCAGATCCTGCGACACTTCGACATCATCGGGTTCGACCCGCGCGGCACGAACCGCAGCGACCCGGTCCAATGCTCAACCAGTCTGCTTGAGCAGCGGCCGTTCCCGGTGCCGTCCAATCCGGCCGACTACGCCGCTCTGCTGGCCTACAACACAAAGCTCGATGCCGACTGTAAGGCGAACACCGGCGCCATCTTCGACCACGTGGACACCGCGAGCGTCGACCGCGACATGGACGCGATCCGGGCCGCTCTCGGCGTGCCCAAGATCAGCTACTACGGCGTCTCGTACGGCACCCTGATCGGCCAGGAGTACGCGGAGCTGTTCCCGGACCGGATCCGGGCCATGGTGATCGACTCGAACATGGATCACAGCCTGTCCACCACGGGGTTCCTGCTCACCGAAGCCGCAACCGACGAGGACTCCTTCGATCAGTTCGAGGCATGGTGCGACCGGGACAGCACGTGCGCCCTGCACGGTCAGGACGTACACGCGATCTGGACGGAATTACAGCGTCGCGCCGACGCAGGGACCCTCAAGGACCCGACCACCGGCCAGGCTCTGACCTGGTTGGACCTCACCTCGGCCGCGGTCAACGCGCTCTACGGTCCGGACTGGTCGCAACTGGGCGCGGCGATGAACCAGCTGTACACCGGCAAGGCAGGCGGGGTCGCGCTGCCACACCGCCCGGCGGCGACCGCTCCGCTGAGCCAGTTCCCGCTGCCGGTGTTCTGCGAGGACTGGTCGCTCCCAGAATCCGGGTACGCTCACTTCCAGCAGGATTTCGCGCTGACCAACCTGGTCGCACCCCAACTGCGCACCTCGTCGCTCGGCTGGTCGGTGTTCGCCAGCTGCCTGGGCTGGACCGGACCGGTGAACGACCCGCAGCAGCGACTTGATGTGCACGCGGATGTGCCGCTGCTCGAGCTGAACTCGGTGCACGACCCGGCAACGCCGTACACGTGGGCGCTTGACGATGCCGCGCAACTCGGGTCGGCCGCGCGCCTGGTCACCTATCTCGGCTGGGGGCACGGCGCCTATCCGCACAGCTCGTGCACCCAGGGCACCGTTGACGACTACCTGATCAACGGGACACTCCCGGCACCGGGCGCGACCTGTGCCGCCGTCCCGCCACCGGACACCACCAGCCAGACGAGGCTGGTACCGACGTCACCGCCCGGTGGAATCGGCTGGTAGTCCAGGAATCGACCGTCCCGGTGGGCTCGACCAACTGAGCCCACCGGGACTTGCTGTTCGGTAGCTGAATCACCATGTTTGCGCTCCAGTGCAAAGGCTGGTCGGGGTGCCGCGGTGCTCCTATCCTGCTGTCGATTCACTTCGGCACCAGTTGGAACCACTGGGGGTTTTCAATGGGGAACAGGATCAAACGGACGGCCTTCGCGGCCTCCGCTCAGACGGTGGGCGCGTCGGCCGCGCCCGTCCACCCGAGGACGTTCGACGGGTGTGGCACCAACCTCGACTCGGGCATCCAAAACTGCATGTACATCGATTACGGCAGGGGCCGACGTACAGCATCACGAAAGACAGTCAAATCGTGAGCTGCCAGCTTCAGCCGGGCGGGAGTTTCCCGATAGCCGCACGTACCTACTGCGCGATCGTGTGGGCGCCCGCCTAATACGGCACCGGCAGCGCTGCGCATCGGACGCAGGCCTGGATAACGCAGGCCATCCGCAACCTGTTCATGGACATCGGTGCAACGAGAGCCACCTTCGGTGCGCGCTGCGCCGACCCGTTGAACCCACCCACGGCACCATCAAACCAACAGGAGACCCTTTTGCGTTCCCCGAAGAGAACCGGCGTGCTCAGCGCCGCCATTCTGGCGCTGGCCCTGGCAGGCGGCGGACTCGTGGCAGCTCCGGCCCACGCCGACACAGCTGTCACCTGCAACGACACCTCGTCCCCCGATGGGACGATCTACGGCTGCATGGCCGCCCAGCGCGCCACCTCGTGGCTCAACGCCAACGGCGGCCAGGGCGTCGTCTACGACGTCAACGGCTTATGGAACGACCCATCCGGCGTTTCGTACCGCACCGACTGCTCGGGCTTCGTGTCGATGGCGCTGCACCTGACCCCGACCGGCCTCGCTGCACTGAACTCCGCCGAAATGTACGAGGCCAACGGGTTCGTCGACGTCGCCAAGGACAGCCTGCAGCAGGGCGACATCCTCACCAACCCCATCGCGGGCCCACAGGGCCACGTGGTGCTGTTCGATCACTGGACCGACAGCAGTCACACCGCCTATTGGGGTTTCGAACAGCACGGCCCGACCGGCAGCTACGGCACCGCGTATCGCGTCATCCAGTATCCCTACGACCCCGGAAACGGCAACTTCTACCCGCAGCACTACACGAAGCTGGCCGGTTCCACTCCGCCTCCGCCGGTGGCTGGTTCGAATGCGTCGTCGAGCTCGACCGTGGTCCTGCG
>DASYBO010000698.1:0-2402 GCA_036500685.1 Pseudonocardiaceae bacterium
TCGGCCAGCACCCGGTTGGCGTCGATGGTGAAGTGCACCACCTGCTCGGAGCCGAGCGCCTCGATCAGCTCGACGTCGCCGACCAGCTTCGGCCCGGTGGCGGTGTCGCTCTCGGCCGGCAGGTGCTCCGGCCGCAGCCCGGCCACCAGCTTCTTGCCCTGGTACCGTAGCAGCGCCGGGCGCTGCTGGAGGACGACGTCGGGCAGGTCGATCTCCTGCGAGCCGAGCTTGAGCGAGCGTGCGTCGGTGCCGAGGGTGGCGTCGTACAGGTTCATCGCCGGCGAGCCGATGAACGCGGCCACGAAGATGTTGTCCGGGTTGTCGTACAGCACCTGCGGGGTGTCGACCTGCTGCAGCACGCCCTCCCTGAGCACGGTCACCCGGTCGCCCATCGTCATCGCCTCGACCTGGTCGTGGGTGACGTAGATGGTGGAGACGCCGATGCGGCGCTGGATCCGCTGGACTTCGGCCCGCATCTGCACGCGGAGCTTGGCGTCCAGGTTGGACAGCGGCTCGTCCATCAGGAAGACCGACGGCTCGCGGACGATCGCGCGGCCCATCGCCACCCGCTGCCGCTGGCCGCCCGACAGCTGCCCGGGCTTGCGGTCGAGCCAGTCGGTCAGGCCGAGGATCTCGGCCGCGTTCTCGACCTTGGCCTTGAGCTCGGCCTTGGGCAGCTTGCGGAGCTTGAGCGCGAAGCCGATGTTCTCGGCCACGGTCATGTGCGGGTACAGCGCGTAGTTCTGGAACACCATCGCGATGTCGCGCTGCTTGGGCGTCTCGTCGTTGGCCTCCTTGCCGCCGATGCGGAGGATGCCGCTGGTGATGTCCTCGAGCCCGGCGACCATCCGCAGCGCGGTCGTCTTGCCGCAGCCGGACGGGCCGACCAGCACCATGAACTCGCCGTCGGCGATGTCGACGGACAGGTCGTGGACGGCGTGGAAGCCGTTCTCGTAGACCTTGTTGATCTTGTCGAGACTTACCGGGGCCATGATGTTATCCCTTCACCGCGCCGGAGGTGAGGCCGGAGACCACGGACTTGCGGAAGATGAAGACGAGCACGCCGATCGGAACGACCGCGACCACCGAGGCGGCGAAGATCGTGCCGTAGGGGACGTTGAAGTTCGCGCCGAACTGCGAGATGCCGACCGGGATCGTCCGGTAGTTGTTGGACGAGTTGAAGGTCAGCGCCATCAGGAACTCGGTCCAGCAGGCGGTGAAGGTGAAGATGCCCGCGGTGAACAAGCCCGGCAGCGCCTGCGGGAGCACGATCGTCCAGACCGTGCGGAGCGGGCTGGCCCCGTCGATCCGGCCGGTCTCCTCCATCTCCTTCGGGATGCCGAGGAAGTAGTTCCGCAGGATCCAGATCGCGAACGGCAGGAAGAACGCGGTGTAGGGCAAGATCAGCGCCGGATAGCTGTTGAGCAGGTTCAGGTTGCGCATCAGCAGGTACAGCGGCGCGAGCACCGCGACCTCGGGGAAGACCGAGATCATGAGCAGGATCACCAGCGTCGTGAACTTGCCCCGCATCGGCAGGCGTCCGAGCGCGTAGCCGGCCAGCGTGCCCAGGACCAGGACCAGCGCGGTGGCGATGACGCTGACGATGACCGAGTTGCGGAAGTAGATGCCGAAGTCGTAGGCGACGAACGCGTTGCTGTAGTTCGCGCCGGTGAATGGGGTCGGGCCCAACGCCGGCGGGCTGTTCCCGACCGAGTTGGGCGCCTTGAAGCTGCTGGCGATCAGCCAGTACAGCGGGATGATGATGAACAGCACGGTGACGAACACCGCGATGTTGACGCCGTTGACGTACCGACGCCAGCCGGTTCGCTTGCGGTTGCGCATGTCAGCTCCCTTCCTGTCCGACCTGGGCGCGGAACACCCGCAGGGTGGCCAGGCAGCCGAGCAGCACCAGCAGCGCGGCGCTGACGGCGACGGCGGCGCCGGGCCCGAACGCGAGGTTCTTGAACAGCGCGTCGTAGGCGAGCACGGCCAGCGACGTGGTCGCGGTGCCGGGGCCGCCGCCGGTCATCACGTACGGCAGGTCGAACAAGCCGAACGCCTGCAGGATGCGGAACATGACCGCGAGCGCGATCGTCGGCCGCAGCAACGGCAGGGTCACGTGCCAGAACGTGTACCAGCCGGACGCGCCGTCCATCTCCGCCGCCTCGTAGACGTCCCCCGGCAGCATGACCAGGCCGGCCAGCACGATGATGGCGACGAACGGGGTGGTCTTCCAGATGTCGGCGATCATCAGGCCGATCACCGCGGACGTCGGGGTGCCGAGGATGACCGGGCTGCCGAGGCCGAGCGAGTTGAGTATGTAGTCGGCCACGCCGTAGGTGCCGTTGTAGACGTAGGCCCACAGCTCGGCGTTGATGACGGTGATCATCGACCACGGGATG